>NZ_CWKH01000003.1:0-300642 GCF_001245615.1 Mycolicibacterium neworleansense | reverse complement strand
CCCGCAGCGAGGTCAACCGGGCGCGCAGCTGCGCCAGCGTCAACGCGTCGTACCCGAGCTCGCCGGCGATGTCGGGCGCGGCGCCCGCCTTGGTGGCACCCGAGGCCTTGCCGTTGCTCGCGGTGGCCGTCTCGGGCTCACCGGTGCTGTAGAGGGCGAAGCGTCCCTCGGTGCGCCGCTCACCGTCGCCGGCTGCGGGAGCTTCGGCTTCCTCATCGGAGCCCGAATCGAGGTCCTCGTCGAACGTGGCCCACTCGGGCTGCTCGTCCTTGGGCGGAAACAGCTGCTCGAGTGTCTCGTCGCCCTTGACCACCAGCTCGGCGAGGTTCTGCTGGACGTGCATGACGAGGTTGGCCGCCTGGCTGGCCACCGTCATGGGATAGGTCAGGATGGTTTGGGGCAGCTTGCGAGTTTCCTCGATCGCGGTCGCTGCCGCACCCACCAGCAGCCGGACCCCGTACGGTGCAGTTCCCATGTGCACAGACTAGCCACAGCCACGGTTGGCTCCGTTGTGTTGTCGCCCCGTACCCTGGAGACATGCCGCCGACAATCAACATGGGTATCCCGGGTGCCACGAGCTCGGTGAGGTCAGGCGGCGGTTCGCACGCTTCTGGCAAGCGGGTCCTGCTGGCCGAGCCTCGCGGGTACTGCGCGGGTGTGGACCGTGCCGTCGAGACCGTGGAACGCGCCCTGGAGAAGCACGGCGCGCCGGTCTACGTGCGCCACGAGATCGTGCACAACAAGCACGTGGTGGAGACGCTGGCCAAGGCCGGTGCGGTGTTCGTCGACGAGACCGACGAGGTGCCAGAAGGGGCCATCGTGGTCTTCTCCGCGCACGGCGTGGCACCGACCGTCCACGAGACCGCCGCTGAGCGCAGCCTGCAGGTCATCGACGCCACCTGCCCGCTGGTCACCAAGGTCCACAACGAGGCCAAGCGGTTCGCCCGCGACGATTTCGACATTCTGCTCATCGGCCACGAGGGCCACGAAGAGGTGGTCGGCACTGCCGGCGAGGCACCCGATCATGTCCAGGTTGTCGACAACCCGGATGCGGTGGACAAGGTCACGGTCCGGGACCCGGAGAAGGTCATCTGGTTGTCGCAGACGACGCTGAGCGTCGACGAGACCATGGAGACGGTGCGCCGCCTGCGCGAGAAGTTCCCGACGCTGCAGGATCCGCCGAGCGACGACATCTGCTACGCGACGCAGAACCGTCAGGTGGCCGTCAAGGCGATGGCCCCCGAATGCGAGCTCGTCATCGTGGTGGGCTCACGCAACTCGTCGAACTCGGTGCGGCTGGTCGAGGTGGCCCTCGGCGCCGGTTCGCAGGCGTCACATCTGGTGGACTACGCCGAAGACATCGACCCGGCCTGGCTGGAGGGCGTCACCACCGTGGGCGTCACCTCCGGGGCGTCAGTGCCCGAGGTACTGGTGCGCGGCGTGCTCGAGCGGCTTGCCGAATATGGCTACGGGACTGTGCAGCCGGTGACCACGGCCAACGAGACATTGGTGTTCGCACTGCCGCGTGAGATCCGTCCGCCGCGCTCCTGATCGGCCCCTGACCGGGGCAGCCCAACGCGCCGTCAGTCGTCGTACTCCCAGGAGTGCCGACCTCTGGCGGCTGTCCCCTTGGGCGACCGGGGGCGCGTGCGGTGCTCGACCCGGTGGTCCTCGTCCTCGGTACCGCGGTAACGCACGCGCGACACCGGATGATGCGTAGAACGGCCCGAACCTGTCGGCGGGTCGAACGATTCCTCGAACGGCTGGTAGTCGTCGAATCGGCGCCGCGGACGTTGCGGCCGCTCACGCGGGGTGTCGAACGAGCCCTTCTCACGTCGCTCCGGCGGCGGCTGCTTGCGGGGTTCGCGCGGCTGGGTCCGCACCCTTCTGCGGGGCTCGCCGCTCCCCGGCTCGGCCGAGCGCGGGGGCCGCGGACGCATCCTGCTCGGCAGTCCGGTCCCGGCGTGACGAGGCAGTAGCGGGTTTGCGGAGAACCAGCCCAGAAAGTTTCGCTGTGACAGATGACACAATTCCCGCGACCGGCGTTGCGCCGGTCTGTTTGGCCGTCGCGGGGTCGGTCGATTCGGCCGCGTCGGCCCCGCGGTGAGACGTCAGACCGACGTACCACCGGCCCAGCCCGATCAGCAGCACCGCCGCGGAGACGAACAGCATCAGCGGAAAGCGTTCGATCAGCGGATATCCGCAGTTGATCGCAAGGTCTTTCACTCCTGCGAGCTCGCCCCCGTGGAACAGGAAATAAGACCCGGGAACGGCTACGAACAGAATGAGCGGAGGCTGGATCACCGCGGTGAACAAACCGGCCTGCTGAACCGCCAGAACGGCCAGGATGCAGCCGAGGGAATAGCAGGTCGCGAACACCGCGCTGAGCTCGCGACTGCCCGAACCGGCATCGAAGGCAAAGCCGATCGCGGTTGCCGTGATCGCCACCAGCGCAGCTCCCCACCACGGCACACCGGCGAATCGCGGGTGTACAGAGCGGTGGTCAGCCGGCACTGCCGACTGTGCGCGCTGTCCTGACACACGTAGACCGTACCGGCTCAGTCTGGCCGTGTGCCGCCAGCTGGCGCTGGCGTGCCTGTCACACCGTCCTAGACTGTGTTCCCTGTGAGCCTGAACCTGGGAATCGTCGGTTTGCCCAACGTCGGAAAGTCGACCCTCTTCAACGCCCTGACGCGTAACGACGTGTTGGCGGCCAACTACCCGTTTGCGACCATCGAGCCCAATGAGGGCGTGGTGCCGCTGCCCGACCCCAGGCTCGACAAGCTCGCCGAGATCTTCGGCTCGGAGAAGACCGTGCCTGCGCCGGTGACGTTCGTCGACATCGCCGGGATCGTCAAAGGCGCCTCAGAGGGCGCCGGCCTCGGCAACAAGTTCCTGGCCAACATCCGCGAGTGCGATGCCATCTGCCAGGTGGTGCGCGTGTTCGCCGATGACGACGTGGTGCACGTCGACGGCCGGGTGGACCCGCGTTCGGACATCGAGGTGATCGAGACCGAGCTGATCCTGGCTGACATGCAGACGCTGGAGAAGGCGGTGCCGCGCCTGGAGAAGGAAGCCCGCAACAACAAGGAGCGCAAGCCGGTTCTGGACGCGGCGGTAGCGGCGCAGGCCGTGTTCGACGACGGCAAGACGCTCTTCTCGACCGGCAAGGACTGGTCGATCCTGCGCGAGCTGAACCTGATGACCACCAAGCCGTTCCTGTACGTGTTCAACGCCGACGAGTCGGTGCTCACCGATGAGGCGAAGCAGGCGGAACTGCGTGCGCTGGTGGCCCCGGCCGATGCGGTGTTCCTGGACGCCAAGATCGAATCGGAGCTGATCGAACTCGACGACGAGTCCGCCCAAGAGCTGCTGGAGTCGATCGGGCAGACCGAGCGCGGCCTGGACGCGCTGGCCCGCGCCGGCTTCCACACTTTGCGGCTGCAGACCTATCTGACGGCGGGGCCGAAGGAATCGCGCGCCTGGACCATTCACCAGGGCGATACCGCGCCCAAGGCCGCCGGCGTGATCCACACCGACTTCGAGAAGGGCTTCATCAAGGCCGAGGTGGTGTCCTTCGACGATCTCGTCGAGGCCGGTTCGATGGCCGCAGCCAAGGCCGCGGGCAAGGTCCGGATGGAAGGCAAGGACTACGTGATGGCCGACGGCGACGTGGTGGAGTTCCGCTTCAACGTGTAGTCCTGGCGGGCCTCCGAGCGTGGGGGATATGCACGGAATTTCCGCCATTCGCGTGCACAAGGCCCACGCTCGTCGGGCCGTCGCGGTTTGTGTCCCGGCCGAACCCGATGTCGTCGAGGAGATCAAGTGGCGCAAGCCATCGAACCCTGATGGCGTTCCGGCGTTCTCGCTCGACGGCCTAATCTGCACGCTGGAGATGTACAAGGGCAAGGTCAAGGTGAATTTCGCCAAGGGCTCGTCCGTCAGGGACCCCGACCATTTGTTCAACGCGAGCCTCGAGGCCCCGGTCGGGCGCTCCATCGACCTACGTGAAGATGACGAGTTGGACGCCAAAGCGTTCAAAGCGCTGATTCAAGAGGCAGTCCGGGTCAACCGCAAATAGGGCGCTGAAACGATCAGTCCGCTGCGTGGCAGTCGAAGTATTGGACCAGGCAGAATTCGTGGCCTTCGGGGTCGAGCATCACGAGGACCACTCCCTCGTCGTAGTCGTTACGGATGCCCGCCCAGCGTCCGCCGAGGGCCTCGACCTGTTCACGGCCCACGGCGATGTCGTCTACTTGTACGTCCAGGTGGATGCGCACCTTGGTGACCTTCGGTTCGGGTACGCGCTGGAAGGTGAGTCGGGGAAACCGTCCCGAGCGCGAGCCCACGGTCGCCCAGTTCGGATCATCCCCATGCTCGCTCGACGCTGGAATACCGAGCAGTGCGGCCCAGAATGCAGACATCCGGCTGGGATCAGCGCAGTCGATCGTCACTCCGGACCAGCGGTTGGCCATCAGTCTCCCCGGGGTTGGCGGCACTCCAGCAGATCCTTCCACTGCACCGGCGGGAGGCCCGCGGCCTCTGCGTGAAACACGTTCATGTTGACATCGGCCCAGATCCGAGCGCTGACAAATCGCATATCGCCCCGGGCCTGTGGGGATAGCCTTCTCTCGTGGGGTTTCTCGTCCCACCGGACGCTTACACGCGCTTCATGGGCCGGTACGCCGAGCCTCTGGCGGAGGTCTTCGTGGCATTCGCCGGAATTGGCGCGGGCGACAAGGTGCTCGATGTCGGGTGTGGGCCGGGTGCGCTGACCGCGCATCTGTTGTCGGTCGGAGCCGACGTTGCGGCGATCGACCCCTCGCCGCCGTTCATCGACGCGATTCACGCGCGCTTCCCCAGTGTCGACGCGCGCCACGGTGTAGCCGAGAAATTGCCTTATGGCGCAGCCACTTTCGATGCGTCCCTGGCGCAACTGGTCGTGCACTTCATGACGGACCCGGTGGCCGGCATCAGGCAGATGGCGCGGGTGACCCGCCCGGGCGGCGTCATCGCGGCCTGCGTGTGGGACGGGCCGACTGGCGCACTGGCGCCTTTTTGGGAGGCGGTTCACCTCATCGATCCGAACGCCGAGGATGAGGCCTTACTGTCCGGGGCGCATCGGGGCCACCTGAACGAAATGCTCGAAGCCGCAGGTCTGCGCCAGGTGGACGAGCGTCCCCTCACGGTCGAGGTTGTGCATCCCACTTTCCAGGAGTGGTGGGAGCCGTACACATTCGGTGTGGGACCCGCCGGTGATTATGTCCAAGGCCTCGATGACGACGGTCGTGCGCATCTCATGGCAGTGGCTCGCGAACATCTGGGCGGCGGACCCGTCACCGTCACCGCCTGCGCGTGGGCCGCCCGCGGAACGGTGTGATTGAAGAGCGGCAGGGCGACCTCAGGGGCCGAGGTTGACCTGTCCGACCTCCAACTGATGTTTCGTCTCCCCGCTAGCCTTCTCCAGCAACTCGAGCATGCCTGCTATCGGTGGAATGCCTTGTGCTGCCAGGTATATGGGGAACCGGCCTTGGCCCCGAAACGGAAATGAGCGCTACAGCCCGCCACATCGCGACGGGGCCAGGATTGGTGACCAGGGCGGGCAATCCGGGGGGAGCGGCTGTGGTGGAGCCGGGGGTGGCGGTGGTCCCAGAACCGGCGGAGGGGGAGCCTCATGCGGAACCCCGTGCCACGGATAGATCGTGTTGGAGGCGATGTCCACGACACCCTCTGAATTCCAGTACCAGTCGTGGCAGATGCCGGCATCCCAGGTGATGACCTGGCTGCCCGGTATCGGCGGATCACCCGGACACCAGTGCGTGCAGGTGATCCCGCCCGGACAGTTCCCGCCCTGATAACTCGGCCCGAAGGCCGGATCGGCCTGGGCTACGTTCAATCCCCAGCCGGCCAGGGCCAGGGCGCCGGACGCTGCGACGACGACCAGCCGGGTAACTGAGTCCATGGTTGCTCCCCTCCTGCGAGGCGCCATGTCTTCAGCAAATTGTGCATCGCCCGGCCTTCGCCACGCGGCAAACCGGCGAATTCAGTCAGTCGATGATCACCGAGATCTCGTCGCCCAATCCGTAACCGGTGGCCAGCGGCAACTCGTCACCACTCCAGAACGAGCCCGGATCAAACCAGTTGTAGTGCTTCTCGGTGCTCAGCAGGCCCATCTCCTCATAAGTGATGGCCACCGTCTCGGCGCAGTACGCAGTCTCCAACCCGACCTGGCGGCTCTGCGCCTTCTTGCGTTCGGCGGACTCGCGAACCTTTTTGTGCACGAAGGGGATTCCGCGGGTGAAATCGCTGACGATCGGTATCCGTCCGCGCAGCCAGCGTCCGGTCAGGCGCGCCGTGGTGGGGAAGGCCGTACCGTTCATGCGGGCGATCACCTTGAGGAGCTGGTCCTCCTGCTCCCGAGACGCAAACGGGGTGAGCTGACGCAACCAGCAGCGCTGCCCGTAGCTCTGTGCCCAGCGTTCGACCACCTGGCGGGCATCGTTGAGTTGCACCCCGCGATGGTTGGTGCCGGTCCACACGTCGAGCAGCTTGTCGCCGAGCTCGGCGTGCCAGATCAGCGGTGGCAGGTCGTCGATCGCCACCGTCATGCCGACGTGGTTGACCGGGCTGTTGGTCAGGGTCTGGATCGCCCGGTCCGGTCCGGAGCCACCGCGAAACAGCCAGATGTCACCGGTCCGGGTGTCCTCCAGCGCCTTGGTCAACGACACCGTGTTCGCATTCACGTCCGCAGCTTAGGCACACTCAGAGCATGCGTAGCATCTGGAAGTGGGTGGGGCTGGCCGGTGTCGCCGGAGTCGTGGCGGGCGGTGTGATGGTGGCGCGTGATCAGCGTCGCCGAAATGCCTACACCCCGGAGGACATTCGCGAGCGCTTGCACCAGCGGCTGGCCGAGGCCGAAGGGACTGAGCAGGCGCGGTAAGCCGGTGTAGAAATCGGCGCCGTCCACCTCAATGCTCAACGGCGGCTTGGTTTACCAGGGCTGCCGAGCTCACCGTCCGACGAACTCCACGACGACCTGGGAGAACGCGTCGTTGTCATCACCGGCGGCGGTGTGTCCCGCGTCGGACAACTCGACGAACTCGGCGGCGGGCACCTTGTCCAGGAAGTCCTGCACGCCTTCCGGGCTGACGACGTCGGAGAGCTTGCCGCGGATCAGCAGGATCGGGATGGTCAGGTTCATCGCGGCCTGTTCGAGCTTCTCCACCCGCACGAACGGGTCGTCTTCGGGTTTGGTCAGGAAGGCCGGATCCCAGTGCCAGTACCAGCGCCCGTCGCGCAGCCGCAGATTCTTCTTCAGTCCCTCCGGGCTGCGGGGCTTGGTGCGGTAGGGCAGGTAGGCCGCGACGGCCTCGGCGGCTTCCTCCAGCGAGTCGAAGCCGTCGACGTTGCTGAACATGAATTCGCGGATGCGCGCGCTGCCGCTCTTCTCGAACCGCGGCACCACATCGACCAGGACCAGCTTGGTGACCAGCTCCGGGCCTGCCTCGTGCGCGGCCAGGATGCTGGTCAGACCGCCCATGCTGGCTCCGATGAGGACCACCGGGCGCCCGATCTGATAGAGCACGTGCTGCACATCGGCGGACAGCGCTTCCACCGAATAGTTCGCACTGGGTGAGCGGTCGCTGTCGCCGTGACCACGTGCATCCAGGGCGATCACGTGCAGACCACGATCGGCCAGGATCTGTCCGGTGTTCTTCCAGGAGTACCGGTTCTGTCCGCCGCCGTGCAGCAGCAGGACAGTGGGTCGGTCAGCAGCGGACCCGGCGTCGCGGTTCCATTCGTCGCCAACCAGGTTCAGGTCGTCGACTCCCCGGAACGTGACGGTGCGCGATTCGCTGTGCTCGGTGTTCCCGGTGCTCACAGACATTCCTCTCGCCGGCCCCCGAAGGTCACGTTACCCAGGTGGGTTTTGGCCGCATCTGCGGCGTGCCGTTTCTAGAATCGTCAATCGTGCAGATCGAGTCGGGTGCCGAGGCGGATGACGTGGTGGGCGACGTCAGCGAACGCGACGCCATCATCGAGGCCGCCTTCAGCTGCCTTTCCGAGCCCCACACCGGCGCGGTGCCGGTGGCAGCCATGCTGGCCAGGGCCGGATTGTCCACTCGCGCGTTCTACCGGCACTTCGAATCCAAGGACGCCTTGTTCCTGGCCATGATGCGCGGGGAGGGCGACTCGTTGGCGCGTCGGCTCGATCGAATCGCCGACCACTACGACGGTCCGCCCCCTGATCAACTGCGGGTCTGGCTCGGCCAGATCTTCGGCCTTCTGCAGGACGCGCGGTTGAACATGCACATGACCGTGCTCGATTCGGACGAGGTGCGTGCGGCCAAGGGCTATCGCTCGGCCCGGGAACAGTGGCACGACGACCGTGAGCGATCGCTGGCGGCGATCCTGCGCCGGGGCCTGGACGACGGGTCGTTTCCCTCGGCCAAACCGGAGCAGGACGCGATCGCGATCGGCGCGGTGGTCAGCCATGCGATGTCGCGCCTGTGCTCCGACGGCGAATGTGAGGTAGCGCAGGCCGAGGTGATCGACTTCGCGCTGCGTGCGGTCGGGGCGCAATTCACGTGTACGGAGTCCGGCGGCGCGTGACCGTCAGGCCTACCCGGGACTGCCGGTACCGCTGATGACGGTGTGACCGGTGCCACGTACGTTGGACCGCACGCGTGACGTGCACGCACCCCCGTAGTGCCACCGAGGAGCAGATGTATGGCAGACGACAGCGCCGACACCGAGGCGGTCGAACCGACCGAGTCCGAGGAGTCGAGCCAGTCCGCCCCCGAAGCCGAGGTTCCAGAATCCGAGGCTGAAAAGGAGACGGCTGAGCCCACCGAACCCGAGGCCGCAGCACCGGTCGACGACACGGAACCGGCGCGCCGCGGGTTCCTGCGCGCGCCGACCGGCGGGCTTGTCGGAGGGGTGCTCGTCCTCGCGCTGGTGGTGCTGACCGGTTGGCTGGGCTACGGCTTCTATCAGGTCCATCACGAACAGCAGCGGCGCGACATGTTCGTGGACACAGCGCGGCAGGGTGCGACGAACCTGACGAGCATCGATTGGGAGCACGCCGAGGGTGACGTGCAGCGAGTGCTGGACTCGTCGACCGGTCGGTTCTACGACGACTTCGAGAAGCGTTCGAAATCCTTCCTCGACGTGGTCAAGCAGATCAAGTCGAAGTCGGTGGGCACGGTCACCTCTTCCGGGCTGGAGTCCTACTCGAACGACACCGCGGATGTCCTGGTGTCGGTGACCGTGCGGTCGACGAATGCGGGTGTACCGGAGCAGGCGCCGCAGGTGTGGCGAATGGTGTTGACGGTGCAGGACATTGAAGGCAAGGCAAAGGTTTCCAACGTGGAGTTCATCCAGTGAGCGGCCGGCACAAGATGCCGCCGGCCGGGCGTCGTAAGGCCGCAGTGGAACCCGTGGAGAGCGCCGAGCAGGTAAGTCCCGAGCCCGAAGCGGCCGCGGACACGGCCGTCGAGGAACCTCAGCCGGTTCAGGAAACGGTCGCCGAGGAGCCGGTCGCCGAGGAGTCGGTCGACGCCGAGCCCGAAGAGACCGAAGAGACCGAAGAGACCGAAGCGCCCGACGAAGCCGAGTCCGAGGAAGCCGAGTCCGAGGAAGCCGAGCCGGCGCCCGCTCGCCGGCGGGTCAGCTTGCCGGTCGTGCTGGCGGCCATCGCTCTGGTGTTGGCAATCACCTCCGGGGTGTTCCGGTGGCTGACCGTGGCGCAGGATGAAAGTGACACGGCCCGAGTCGAATCGGTTCAGGCCGCCAAAGAGATCACCGTCCAGATGCTGTCGTATGAGACGGAGTCTGTCGAGGAGCAGCTCACCGCGGTCCGTGAACGGATGACGGGGGACTTCCTGGGCACCTATACCGCGATGATCAACGAGGTCATCCCGGCGGCGCAGGCCCAGCGGATCGCGGCTGTCGCTGACGTGTTGCGTGCGGGGGTGGTGAGCGCCAAACCCGACACCGCCGAGATCGTATTGTTCGTCAACCAGAGCGTCCAGGTCGGAGATCACATGCCGGAGAAGACCCCGTCGGTTGCCCGGGTCACCATGGTCAAAGAGGGCGACCGCTGGTTGATGTCCCAGTACGAGCCGGTGCCGCTGTGATGACCGAGCCTCGCTGGATCGACGTCGCCACCCCGGCCGTGCAACTGCGGGCACTCGTTTGGGGTCCAGAAAACGGCCCGGTTGCGTTGTGTCTACACGGCTTTCCCGATACGGCCTACGGCTGGCGCAAGGTGGCCCCGGCGCTGGCCGAGGCCGGCTGGAAAGTTGTGGCGCCGTTCCTGCGCGGGTACGTGCCATCCTCGATTCCGGCCGATGGGAGCTATCACGTCGGGGCGTTGATGGACGACGCGCTGCGCGTGCTGCAGGCCGCAGGACCGACCGGACGCGACGTCCTCATCGGGCACGACTGGGGCGCCATCGCGGCCGCGGGCCTGGCCGCCATGCCGGACAACGCATTCGCCAAGACGGTGATCATGTCGGTACCGCCTCCGGCGTCGTTCCAGCCACTGGGCCGGGTACCCGAGGCGGGCAAGCTCATGGCCAGGCTGCCGCGCCAGATGCTGCGCAGCTGGTACATGATGTACTTCCAATTGCCCTGGCTGCCTGACCGTTCCGCGTCCTGGGTGGTGCCCCGGCTGTGGAAGTTGTGGTCACCGGGGTACGACGCGGCCGAGGACGTACGCCACGTCGACGCCGCCATCGGGGCGCGGGATCGGTGGCGCGCCGCGCTGGGGTATTACCGGGCGACCATCCGCCTCAGCAAGCCGCCGCCGCAGTACGCCGAGTTACACCACCACTGGCTGCTGCCGCCGTCGGTGCCGACGCTGTACCTGCACGGCACCGACGATGGCTGCGCGACACCGGATTACGCCCGGTGGGTGCGGAGAGTTCTGCCGTCGGGCAGCGCGGTGAACATCGTCGATCACGCCGGGCACTTCCTGCAGCTCGAACAGCCGGATGTGGTGGCCAAGCACATCGTGGATTTCGTCGGCAGTCCCGGGAGGAGTTGACCGGTGCGCCGGCTGGCCGCAATCGACGCCCAGAACTGGTGGATGTCGGCCAAACTTCCCAACGATCAGTTCCTGCTGTACGGATTCGACGGTGTGCCCGATGATCTGGATGCCGCGCTGGCCGTGGTGCGCGACCGTGCGCAGCGCTGCCCAGACCTTGCGGTGCGGGTTCGCGACGATTGCCGGCTGACCTATCCGGCGTGGGCGCCACGGGTGGTGGGTGACGATCAGTTCGTCAGGTACGACGCCGAACTGGGCTGGATCGAGTGTCTGGACGTGGTGGCCGGGCTGGGCGGTCAGCAGCTCGACGCCACCGTCGCACCTTGGCGTCTGCATGTGTTCGCCCGGGTACGGGAGGTCCCCGGAACCGAGGCCGAGGCCGGCGCCGTCGCTGTGCTGCAGATGTCCCACGCCCTCGCCGACGGCACCCTGGCCTCGGCGCTGGCTGCCTGGTTGTTGGGTCGGCCCGGCGAGGTGGTCCCCGTGCCCACGCAGCGGCTCCCCACCGCGCGGCTGCCGTGGCGTGCGGTGCAGGCGGCTCGCACTTACCGGGAGTTGGAGCGCGACAACGCATCCGGAGCAGTGCCGTCGCAGGCACCGTCGCGACCGGTACTGCACAGCAACGCCGCGCCGACCGGACAGCGCTGGGTCCGCACCCTTGTTCGGCACCGCGCCCAGATAGGCGGACCGACCGTGACCGTCGGGGTTCTGGCGGCCATCTCCTCGGCGCTGGGGGAGCATCTGCGTGAGCTCGGTGATGACATCGCTGAGCTCGGCGCCGAGGTACCGATGGCCAAAGCCGGTGTGCGTCGGGCTCACAACCACTTCGGCAACGTCGGCATCGGGCTGTATCCCGAAGTCGCCGAACCGGACCGCATTGCCCGAATCGTCGCGGATTTCGCCGATCGTCGCCGCCGCGCGGCGCATCCGGCGATGATCGCGTCCAGCCGGGCGTTCGCCGCCACGCCCGCGCCGTTGTTGCGTTGGGGGATAGCTCAGTTCGATCCGACGGTGCGCGCGCCCATGGTCACCGGCAACACGGTGGTGTCCAGCGTCAATCGGGGCGCTGCCGATCTGAGGCTCGGGACTGCCGGGGTGGTGGTGACGGCCGGATATCCGTCGCTGTCGCTGATGATGGGCCTGACCCACGGGGTGCACGGCATCGGCGAAACGGTGGCGGTCAGCGTGCATGCAGCGCAGTCGGCGGTCGGGGACATCGACGCCTATATGGCCCGGCTGAATGCGGCGCTCGGCTAACCGCGCCGCATCATGGCGATCCCGACGTCCAGCGCGGATTCCAGGTAGCTCAGGTCGCCGGAGGCCAGCATCACGCTGACGCCGCCCTGGATCCCGGCCAGCAAGGCGGCACCCGCGCGGTCGGCATCCAGATCGGCGGCCATCTTTCCCTGCTCCTGCATGTGCCGGATACCGGTGCTGATCTCGTCATGCCATTGTCGGAGCAGGGCTTTGGTGACGGCCTGGGCGCCTGGCGTGGTGCGGCCGATCTCCGACATCAGCAGGCTGAGCGGGCAGCTCTGGCCCTGGCGGCGATAGCGCTCCACCACGGCGTCGCGCCACCGCTGCCAGGCGGCCCATGAGGTCAGCTCGCCGAGGTAGGGCTGCTGATCCTCCAGCACCATCTGGGCTTCGCGTTCGGCGACCGCGAGCAGCAGTTGATCCTTGCCGTCGGGGAAGTAGTGGAACAGCTGGCTCTTGGAGGTCTGGGTGTGGGCTCGGATGTCATCGAGGGTGGTGGTGGCGACGCCGTTGGTACGGATCACCGCCGCGGCGCCCTCGATGATGCGGCGCCGGGTGGCCTCGCCCTTGGCGGTCAGCTTCTGGACTTGCAGGTCCATTTTCATCGGCCTATACCTGGACTCATGAGTCCAAACATTACGCGCCTGCAAGGCCGCACAGCACTTGTCACAGGATCCACCGGCGGCCTGGGCGTCGCCATCGCCAAGGCGCTGGCGGCCCAGGGCGCCTTCGTCATCGTCAGCGGTCGCAACAAGGAACGTGGCGATGCCGTCGTCGCCGAGATCCGGACTGCCGGAGGGCGGGCCGAATTCGTCGCGGCCGATCTGGGCGCCGGGGGCGAGGAAGTGGACCGGCTGGCTCGCGAAGCGGCAGCAGCCGGTGGCGGCCACGTCGACATCCTGGTCAACAACGCCGGAGTGTGGGGCATGCCGGAACCCACCGGTGAGGTTTCCGAGCAGTCGCTGTTGGAGTCGTATCAGACGAACGTCATCGCTCCCTTCCTGCTGACCGGCGCGCTGGTGCCCGCGATGGCCGAGCGCGGCCACGGCGCGGTGGTCAACGTCGGGTCGATCACCGGCCTGATCGGCGGCGACCAGTCGGCGCTGTACTCCTCGACCAAGGCCGCGGTGCACTCGTTGACCAAGTCGTGGGCGGTCGAGTACGGGCCGCGCGGGGTGCGAGTCAACGCCGTGGCGCCCGGGCCGATCGCCACAGAGCGTGCCGTCGAAGCGGCCGACCACATCGCACCGGTGCTGGCGCGCATCCCGTCCCGGCGCATGAGTACCCCCGAGGAGGTCGCCGCGGCAGTGGCATTCCTGGCCGGTGACGACGCAGGCAACATCCACGGCGTGATCCTCAGTGTGGATGGGGGCTGGGCGGCGGCTTAACAGATGTCCTACATTCTGTTACATGGCTTCCTCCGCTTACGACACTGCGATCCTGCTCCTGCGCGTGGTGCTCGGCCTGACCATGGCCGCTCACGGCTACAACAAGTTCTTCGGTGGGGGACGGATCCCCGGCACCGCGGGATGGTTCGACAGCATCGGCATGAAGCCGGGCCTGTTCCACGCCCGGGTCGCGGCCAGCACCGAGATCGCCGCCGGTCTCGGTCTGGCCCTCGGCCTGCTCACCCCCGTGCCCGCGGCGGGGTTCGTGGCACTGATGCTGGTCGCGGCCTGGACCGTGCACCGGCGCAACGGGTTCTTCATCGTCAAGGAAGGCTGGGAGTACAACCTGATCCTGGCGGTGGCCGCGGTGGCGATCGCCGGTACCGGCGCCGGTCGCTACAGCCTTGACCACCTGCTGTTCTCCAACTGTGGCTTCTACGATCTGCTGCACGGCTGGTACGGCCTGGCGATCGCGGTGGTGCTGGGTCTTCTCGGCGGCATCGGCCAGCTGGCGATCTTCTTCCGCCCGCCGGTGAAGTCGTAGTACCTGCCTGCCGAGAATGACGACCACTTGCCGGTCAGAACGACTACCACCGGACTAGAACACGTTCTAATCTGACCGGCATGGGTTTTCTCAAACAGGAATCTCCCCAGATCGACTTCGAGCAGTGGAGCAAGGGCACCCGCGCGGAGAAGATCCAGCCGATGGCGCGGCACTGGGCCGAGGTCGGCTTCGGGACTCCGGTGGCGCTGCACCTGTTCTACGTCGTCAAGATCCTGGCGTACATTCTCGGTGCCTGGTTGATCGCGCTCACCACTGACGGCGTCGACGGATTCACCAACGTCGCCTCCTGGTACGCCGAGCCGATCGTCTACCAGAAGGTCGTGTTCTACACGATGCTGTTCGAGGTCATCGGCCTCGGCTGCGGATTCGGTCCGCTCAACAACCGGTTCTTCCCGCCCATGGGATCGATCCTCTACTGGTTGCGGCCCAAGACGATTCGCCTGCCACCGTGGCCTGAGCGGGTGCCGCTGACCAAGGGTGACAGCCGCACCGTCGTCGATGTCGCGCTGTACGCGGCGCTGCTGGTGATGTTGGTGGTGGCGCTGGCATCCGACGGCACCGGCCCGATCCCGGCCCTCGGCAGCGAGATCGGCGTGCTCCCGGTGTGGCAGACCGCGGCGATCGTCGGCCTGCTCGCCCTGGCCGGCCTGCGCGACAAGGTGATCTTCCTGGCCGCCCGGGGCGAGGTCTACGGCTCGCTGGCGGTCTGCTTCCTGTTCAGCGGTGCCGACATCGTCATCGCGGCCAAGCTGATCTGTCTGACCATCTGGATCGGCGCGGCGGCCTCCAAGCTCACCAAACATTTCCCGTTCGTCATCTCGACGATGATGAGCAACAACCCCGTGTTCCGGCCTCGCTGGATCAAGCGGAAGTTCTTCGAGCACTTCCCGGACGACCTGCGGCCCGGGCGTCCGTCACGCTTCGTGGCCCACTTCTCCACTGTGATCGAGGGTTTGGTGCCGCTGGTGCTCTTCTTCTCCCATGGCGGCTGGGTGACGGCCTGCGCTGCCTTTGTGATGCTGGTGTTCCACTTCGGCATCCTGAGCGCCATCCCGATGGGCGTGCCGCTGGAATGGAACGTCTTCATGATGTTCTCCGTGCTGGCCCTGTTCGTCGGGCACCCCGGGATCGGACTGGGGGATCTGGGCAGCCCATGGCCGATCGTGTTGTTCGCAGTGGTCGCGGGCACCGTGGTGCTGGGAAACCTGTTCCCGCGCAAGATCTCCTTCCTGCCCGGCATGCGGTACTACGCCGGCAACTGGGACACCTCGCTGTGGTGCGTCAAGCCCTCGGCCGCGGAGAAGATCGAGAAGAACATCGTCGCGATCGCCAGCATGCCTGCCGCCCAGATGGAGCGGTACTACGGCAGCCCCGAGATCGCCCAGATGTACCTGTACATGGGATATGCGTTCCGGGGCTTCAACTCTCACGGCCGGGCCCTGTTCACCCTGGCGCACCGGGCGATGGCCGGCCAGAACGAGGACGACTACGTGCTGACCGATGGCGAGCGGATCGTCTCCACGGCCATCGGCTGGAACTTCGGTGACGGGCACATGAGCAACGAACAACTTGTGGCCGCCCTGCAGAAGAGGTGCCATTTCGAGCCGGGGGAGGTGCGGATCGTCATGCTCGACGCTCAGCCGATCCAGCGCCAGACCCAGCAGTACCGGCTCGTCGACGCGGCCACCGGAGAGTTCGAGCGGGGCTACGTCAACGTGGCCGACATGGTCACGCGCCAGCCCTGGGACGACGAACTGCCGGTCCATGTCCAGCGAGATGACGCCACCATCTGAACCGGTCGCGGTATGGGTCGACGAGTCCGGGCGGTTGATGAGCGACCTGGGCGGCGTCGACACGCAATGTCACGTCTCCGTCCGGGCCGGGCACTGTCCGGAGCGGCCGCAATGCGTCCTGCTGCATCGGGCGCCGGGGCCGCGGCTGCTGTTCGGTGAGTTGATGTCGGAGCTCGACGACGAGGCCGGCATCTACCTGGAGACACACGCCAAACAGCTTGACGCCGACCTGATCTCGATCACGGTCGATCATGTGGGCCCGCACGGACCGGCCGGCAGCTGGCGCTACCGGCTGCTGCCGATGCGGTGGAAGACCGGTGACGGTTGGCGCGATACCGATACGCGGCTGGCGGTGTGGCCGGACTAGCTTTGGTGCTCGAAACTGCGCACGGATCGTCGAAACTGCGCACGGATCGCAAAATCGCCGCGAAACGCGATCTGGGCGCAGACTCGGCGGACTAGTGCGCAGACTCGCAGGCTCAGCGCATGACGTCGCGGACCTTGACGCTCTCGATGTCCTGCAGCATCAGGATGCGCGCGGTGTCGAGATGCTTGCGCCAATGAGCCTCGGCGGCGTCGCCGTCACCGGAGCGGATGATCTGGATCAGTTTGCGGTAGGACCGCATCAACTTTTCATAGTCGGTCTTGGAAACCGGCCGGCGCTCTTTGAACAGGAAGGCGTGGTGGCGCACGGTGATCTCGTGCAGCATGCCGGCGATGATGCCGAGGGTGGCGTTGCCCGACAGCTCCACGACGCGGCGGTGGAAATCGCCGGTGGTCTCGGCCAGCCGGTCCGACTGGTGGTCGGTCGGGATGTGCTCGTCGAGCATCTGTTCCAGTTCGGCGATCGCCGCCTCGTCACCCTTCTCGGCCAGCAGGCGTGCGGCCATCGGTTCGATCGCGGCACGCCCCACCAACAGGTCGGCGATATCGGCGCCGGAGAGCTCGAGCAGCAGGCCGGCCGGGCGGGCGACGATCTCGGGGCCGGGAACGCGCACGCGCGCCCCGGTGCGGGAGCCGCGCCGGACCTCGACCAGACGCTCGGATTCCAGCACCCGCACGGCCTCCCGCAGCGTCGGCCTGCTGACCCCGAAATGCTCCATGAGCTCGGCTTCGTTGGGCAGGAAGTCGCCCTCTTTGAGCTGGCCGTCGACGACCATGCGCCGCAACGTGCCTGCGACGAGTTCAGCGGTCTTCGGGGAACGGACCGGCGCCTGCGGTGCTATCGCGTCAGGGCCGATCATCGGCGCCAGTGGTGTGGTTCGAGCCACCAGACACTCCCAGGTGAGACAACTTTAAGCTGGCCGGATGGTCAGCTGTACAACTCAGTAAACCATCTGTACCCCGCAAGGACGGTACATCGGCATCTACCAACCAGTAGGTTGACCTAGTAAACCTACTGGTCTATTTTCACCTCGAGCGCCCCGTTGAGCTCCATGGGGGTCGCGCCACCCACCCTTCAAAGGAGAAGTCATGGCTGAAGCCGTCATCGTCGAGGCCGTCCGGTCGCCAGTCGGGAAGCGCAACGGCGCCCTGTCCGGTGTGCACCCTTCGGATCTGTCGGCCCAGGTGCTCAACGGCCTCGTGGAGCGCGCCGGCATCGACCCAGCCCTCGTCGACGACGTCATCTGGGGCTGCGTCATGCAGGCCGGTGAGCAGGCCCTGGACATCGCCCGCACCGCCGTGCTTACCGCCGGCTGGCCCGAGACCGTTCCGGGCGTGACGGTCGACCGTCAGTGCGGTTCGAGCCAGCAGTCCCTGCACTTCGCCGTCGCCGGCGTGGTCGCCGGCCACTACGACGTCGTCGTCGCCGGTGGCGTCGAGTCGATGTCGCGCACGCCGATGGGCTCCTCGCTGGCCAACGGCGGACACCCCTACCCGGAGGCCTTCCGCGAGCGCTACGACCACAAGACCCCCAACCAGGGTGTCGGCGCCGAGATGATCGCCGAGCAGTGGGGGCTGTCCCGCACCCAGCTCGACGAGTTCTCCCTCCGTTCGCACGAGAAGGCCGCGGCCGCACAGGATTCCGGTGCGTTCAAGGATCAGATCGTCGGCATCAAGGACCAAGACGGCAACGTCGTGCTGGAAGACGGCGGCATCCGCCGCGGCGGCACCGTGGAATCCATGGCTGCCATCAAGCCGGCCTTCAAGGAAGACGGCGTGATCCACGCCGGTAACTCCAGTCAGATCTCCGACGGGTCGGCCGCGCTGCTGATCATGTCGGCCGACAAGGCAAAAGACCTGGGGCTCAAGCCGCTTGCGAAGGTGCACACCGCGGTGCTCGCCGGCGCCGACCCGGTCATCATGCTGACCGCGCCGATCCCGGCCACCCAGAAGGCGCTGGCCAAGTCCGGCCTGACCGTCGACCAGATCGGCGCGTTCGAGGTCAACGAGGCGTTCGCCCCGGTTCCGATGGCCTGGCTCAAGGACATCGGCGCCGACGAGAGCCGGCTCAACCCCAACGGCGGCGCGATCGCCCTGGGCCACCCGCTCGGCGGCTCCGGCGCCCGCATCCTGACCACGCTGCTGTACCACATGCGGGACAACAACATTCAGTACGGCCTGCAGACCATGTGTGAAGGTGGCGGCCAGGCCAACGCGACCATCCTGGAGCTCCTGTGACCGACGAAGGCGCCCTCGGCGCGATTGTTGAAAAGCGCGGCAACGTCCTGCTCATCACGATCAACCGGCCCGAGGCGCGCAACGCGATCAACGGCTCGGTCAGCACCGCCGTCGGCGATGCGCTGGAGCAGGCCCAGAACGATCCCGAGGTCCGGGTCGTCGTGATCACCGGATCGGGCGACAAGTCGTTCTGCGCCGGCGCCGACCTGAAGGCGATCTCGCGGGGCGAGAACCTCTTTCACCCCGAGCACCCGGAGTACGGATTCGCCGGCTACGTCAGCCATTTCATCGACAAGCCGACGATCGCCGCGGTCAACGGCACCGCTCTGGGCGGCGGCACCGAGCTGGCCCTGGCCAGTGACTTGATCGTGGCCGAGGAGAGCGCCAAATTCGGTCTGCCGGAGGTGAAGCGGGGCCTGATCGCCGGTGCCGGCGGCGTCTTCCGCATCGCCGAGCAGCTGCCCCGCAAGGTGGCCAACGAACTGCTGTTCACCGGTGAGCCGATGTCGTCGGCCGACGCGCTCCGCTGGGGCCTGATCAACCAGGTGGTGCCCGACGGCACCGTCGTGGACGCGGCACTCAAGTTGGCCGAACGGATCACCGGCAACGCACCGCTGGCCGTGCAGGCCAGCAAGCGGGTCGCCTACGGTGCCGACGAGGGCGTCATCACCGGCGACAAGGATGGCTGGAAGCGCACCAATCGTGAGTTCAGCACCTTGCTGCAGACCGAGGACGCCAAGGAAGGGCCGCTGGCCTTCGCCCAGAAGCGCGAACCTGTTTGGAAGGCAAGGTAAGACATGAAGCGACAGATCTATACCGCAGAACACGAAGCGTTCCGTGAGACGGTCAAGGAGTACATCGAGCGCGAGCTCGTGCCCAACGCCGAGAAGTGGGAGACCGAGCGCATCGTCGACCGGTCGGCGTACACCGCTGCCGGCAAGTACGGCCTCATCGGTTTCAACATGCCAGAGGAGTTCGGCGGCGGCGGCTCGGATGACTTCCGGTTCAACGCGATCATCGATGAGGAGATCGCCAAGGCCGGTGTGCACGGCCCGGCGCTGAGCCTGCACAACGACGTTGTCGGCCCCTACTTCAAGGAGCTGGCCAACGACGAGCAGAAGCAGCGCTGGATGCCCGGCATCACCAACGGCGAACTGATCATCGCGATCGCGATGACCGAGCCGGGCGCGGGCAGCGACCTGGCCGGCATCCGCACCTCGGCGGTGCGCGACGGTGACGACTGGATCATCAACGGCTCCAAGACCTTCATCTCTTCGGGCATCAACTGCGACCTGTGTGTCGTGGTCGCCCGCACCGATCCAGAGGCCGGCCACAAGGGCTTCACGCTGTTCGTGGTGGAGCGGGGCATGGAGGGCTTCACCCGCGGCCGCAAGCTCGACAAGATGGGCCTGCACAGCCAGGACACCTCAGAGCTGCACTTCGAGAACGTGCGCGTGCCGAATGCCAACCTGCTGGGCAAGGAAGGTCGTGGTTTCTACCACCTGATGACCAACCTGCCCTCCGAGCGGCTCGGGATCGCCATCTCGGCGATCTACGGTGCGCGCGCGGTCTTCCAGGAGACGCTGCAATACGCCAAGGACCGCAAGGCCTTCGGCCAGCCGATCGGCAGCTTCCAGCACAACCGGTTCCTGCTCGCCGAGATGGAGACCGAGCTCGAGGTCACCGAGAACTACCTCGACCGCTGCCTGCAGGGCGTGGTCGACGGTGAGCTGACCGCCGTCGAGGCGGCCAAGGCCAAGTGGTGGGCCACCGAGGTCGCCAAGAAGGTCGTCGACCAGTGCGTGCAGCTGCACGGCGGCTACGGCTACATGATGGAATACCGCGTCGCCCGCGCCTACGTGGACGGACGAATCCAGACGATCTTCGGTGGCACCACCGAGATCATGAAGGAGATCATCGGCCGCGAGCTCGGCGTCTAACCCTTCGACGACAAGACGCGAAAGTCCCCCAAATCAAATGATTTGGGGGACTTTTGCTGGGGCCCCACCCGCTTGCGGGGGACTGCTCGCGCAGAGAAGCCGATCAGCCGATCGGCGCGTCGGCAGCCGGGGTCGCCTCCGGGGCCTTCGTGGTGGTCATGGTGCTGGTGCCCGTGATCGTCGGCACCAGGGCCTCCGGCGGGGTGTTGGGATCGAGCACGGTGTCGATCAGGTAGATCCGGGCGTTCTGCGCCTGGATCGGACCGCACACCAGCTTGGCGGTGTCGTTGACCTTGATGTCGCCGCCCTTGCCGGTCACCTTGACCTCGGCGCCCTGCTGGGTGGGCCGCTGGCCCTTGACGTCATCGGGGCCGAGCAGGCCGAGGAATGCGTGGTAGTAGTCGAAGCTCGTCAGCGCGGCCACATCGGCCTTGAGCGCGTCGAGCTTGCCGGGCTCCATGGCGGCGAACGCGTCATTGGTCGGCGCGAAGATCACGTACGGGCCGTTGTCGAGCACCGGCACGACGTTGACGCTCGGGTTCAGCCCGCCGGACAGCGCGGCGTTGAACGTGCTGATGTCGGGGATGCTGGCCAGAACTTTGCCCGCCGGCAGTTCGGCGAGGTTCTTCCAATCCGGCAGGGCCTTCTTGAAGTTGTCGCAGCCCGAGCCCTGCGGATCGGGGATCTCCACCACCGGGGTGGCAGTCGTCGTCGGCGCCGGGTCGGCGTAGGCGGTGACCGCCAACGGCAGCGAAGCCGTGATCGCGGCGACGGCCGCAGCAACGCCCAGTGTCTTGGTGCGAGTCTTCATTTGGTGGGTTTTCCTCCCGCTCATGCCTAGCCTGGTATTCGTCGGCTGTCGGTGACGCGTTACGCGGTTATCCGCGCGACTAAGGCGAGCAACCGCGAGCATGACAGCCTCAGCGTTCCCCGCGGCGCCGCATCGGATGGTAAGGGTAACGAAGCGGTTACGGCAAAGCCGAAGTGTCTACTCGCGGCAAATCGGGGGCTGTGAACTGGGCTTTTCGGATACTGAGGCAAAGTGCCGCGGCGACGAAACACAGGCCGGCAGCCAATTGGAAGGCCACGTCATAATTGCCGTTCAGATCGCGCAGCCAGCCCGCGCCCGCGGCGGCGATGGCCGCACCGACCTGGTGGGAGGCGAACACCCAGCCGAACACCACCGGCGAACGATCCCCGAAGTAGTCCCGGCACAGCACGATGGTCGGCGGCACGGTGGCCACCCAGTCCAGGCCGTAGAAGATGACGAACACCCAGGTGCTGGGTTCGGCGCGCGGGGACAGCAGTGACGGCAACAGCAGCAGCGACAACCCGCGGCCCGCGTAGTAGACGAGCAGCAGCAGCCGCGGGTCCACCCGGTCGGTGAGCCAGCCGGAGAACACCGTGCCCGCGACATCGAGGATGCCGATGGTGGCGAGCAGGCCCGCGGCCACCGTGGTCGGCATGCCGTGGTCGTTGGCGGCCGGGATGAAGTGCGTTCCGATCAGGCCGTTGGTGGTCATTCCGCAGATCGCGAAGCTGCCGGCCAACAACCAGAACACCCGGGTCCGCGCCCCGATGAGCAAGCCGTCGAAGGCCGTTCTGAAGCCACCCGCCGGGGTCGGGGCGGTAGGGGCGAGTTCGGTGGCGCCGTAGGGGGCCAGTCCGACGTCGGCGGGGCGGTTGCGCAGGAACGCGGCGACGAGGGGAACGACGGCCAGCGAGGCGGCCGCCACGATCAACGATGCCCAGCGCCAGCCGTGGTGTGTCGTGACGGCCGCGACGACCGGAAGGAACAGCAGTTGACCGGTGGCGCTGGCGGCGGTGAGCACGCCGGTGACGAGTCCTCGGCGCTGCTCGAACCAGCGGGTGGCGATGATGGCCACGAAACCCATCGAGATCGACCCGGTGCCGATACCGACCAGCACACCCCACAGCAGCACGAGCTGCCAGCTGGCCGTCATCGCGACGCTGCACGCCGAGCCGGTCGCGATCAGCAGCAGCGACACGGTCAGCACCGGCCGGACGCCGAAGCGGTCCATGAGTGCGGCGGCGAATGGCGCGGTGAGCCCGTACAACATCATGTTGACCGACATCGCCAGCCCGACCGTGCCGTGCGACCAGCCGAACTCGTGGTGCAGCGGGTGCATCATCACGCCCGGGATGGACCGGAACCCGGCCGCGCCCAGGATCGCCACGAAGCTGACGGCGGCGACCACCCAGGCCCAGTGGAGGTTTCGAGTCACCCGATCACTGTGGCCGAGGGGGCCAGTCGGTGCCAGTGGCATAAACGACAGCAATCATCAAAAACGTGCCACACTGGCGTCGTGCACCGTATCGCGGTCCTGCTGTTGGCTCCGGTGGTCGGCTTCGACGCCACCATCGCGCCGCTGCTGTTCTCCAATGCCACCGATGGCGACGGGAATCCCCTCTACGACGTGGTGACGTGTGGGCTCGCCACCGGCCCGGTGCCGTCGACGACCGGATTCGCGATGGTGCCCGCCTCGGGACCCGAGGCGTTGGAGTCCGCCGACACCGTGGTGATCCCGGGCACCAGATACGCCCCGGCGCGGGGCGACGGCGTGCTGGGTGCCGACGTGGCGGCGGCCCTGGCGCGGATTCGGCCCGGCACCCGGCTGGTGTCGATCTGCACGGGGGCCTTCGTGCTGGCCGCCGCGGGTCTGCTGGACGGGCGGCCGGCCACCACGCACTGGCGCTTCGCCGCGGATATGCGCCGGCTGCATCCACGGGTCCGCCTCGACGAGGACATCCTGTTCGTCGATGACGGTGACGTACTTACCTCGGCGGGCCTGGCGGCCGGAATCGACTTGTGCTTGCACATCATTCGCTCCGACCACGGTGCTCAGGTGGCCAATGCGGTGGCCCGGTACTGCGTGGTGCCGCCGTGGCGCGAAGGCGGGCAGGCGCAGTTCATCGATCACGGGTTCGCCGTCACCGATCACGCCTCGACCGCCGCCACCCGCGACTGGGCGCTGGGGCACCTGGACGAGGAACTGACCGTGACGCGGCTGGCCGCCCAGGCCCACATGAGCGCCCGCACCTTCAACCGTCGCTTCCGTGAGGAGACCGGACAGGCCCCCGGTGCCTGGATCCGCAGCCGACGGCTCGACCTGGCCCGCGAACTCCTGGAATCCGGCGATCTGTCCGTCGACGAGGTGGCCCGCCGGTCGGGTCTGGGCACGGCGGGCAATCTGCGCCATCATCTGCGACGCGGCGTCGGCATGTCTCCGTCGAGTTACCGCAAGGTCTACCAGGGCGCGTGAGCCGACCGCTCGGCCCTTTACCATGACCGGCATGCCTGAGCCCCTGATCGTGTCCGTTGCCGGTCATACCCCGCAGATCGACCCGGACGCCTGGGTTGCCCCCAATGCCAGTGTGATCGGCCAGGTTTCGCTGGCCGCCGGTGCCAGCGTCTGGTACGGCGCCACGCTGCGCGCCGAGGTCGAGCCCATCGAGGTCGGCGCGGGCAGCAACATCCAGGACGGCGTGACCGTCCACGTCGACCCCGGCTTCCCGTGCCGCATCGCCACCGGGGTGACGGTGGGTCACAACGTGGTGCTGCACGGCTGCACCGTCGAGCAGGACAGCCTGGTCGGCATGGGCGCGGTGGTGCTCAACGGCGCGGTGATCGGTGCCGGGTCACTGGTGGCCGCCGGTGCCGTGGTGCCGCAGGGCATGGTGGTGCCGCCGCGGTCGCTGGTGGCCGGAGTCCCGGCGAAGGTGCGCCGGGAACTCAGCGATGACGAGGTCGGCCACAACCAGCTCAATGCGGCGGCCTACACCCACCTGACGGGGTTGCACCGAGACGCGGAGTGACGCGTCCGACGATTGCCGCCGGCTCCGGCTGGGTACCAACCGGGGCGTGACGGACTCGGTGAGTAAACGGATTCTGGTGATCGGTGCGAGCGGCTACGTCGGTTCGCGCCTGGTGAGCGTGCTGCTGACAGGCGGGCACCGAGTAGTGGCGGCGGGGCGCAGCCTCGACAAGCTCGCCGACTACGGGTGGTTCCACGACGTCACCGCGGTGCAGCTCGATGCCGAGGACCCGTTGTCCACCGAGGCCGCATTCCGCGAGATCGGCCCGGTCGATCTGGTGTACTACCTGGCGCACGGCATCGGGCAGCCGGATTTCCGCGAGGCCGACAACCGCGCGGCGGCCAATGTGGCGGCCGCGGCCCGCGACGCCGGCGTCGAGCGGATCGTCTATCTCGGCGGCTTCGTGCCCGAGGGATCGCTGTCCGACCATCTCGCGGGCCGTGCCGAGGTGGCTGCGGCCTTGAACGTCGATGGCGGTGCCGAGGTGGTGTGGCTGGGTGCCGCGCTGATCGTCGGCGCCGGGTCGACGTCGTTCGAAATCCTGCGCTACGTGGCCGACCGATTCCCGGTCATGCCGGCCATGCCGTGGATGGACAATCGGACCGACCCGATCTCGATTCGCGACGTATTGCACTATCTGGTGGCTGCCGGGGACTCGGAGCGGGTTCCGGCCGGCAGCTATGACATCTGCGGACCGGAGACCACGACGTACCGGGCACTGGTGGCAACCTACGCGCGGTTGGCGGGCAAACGACGGCTGACGGTGCCGGTCCGCGGACTGACCGCGGGTATGACGGCACGGTTGTCGGCGGCGGCGCTGCCGGTTCCCGACGGCCTCGCAACGGATTTGATTGTCTCGCTTGATCATCCGACGATCGCGGCCGGTGAGAGCATCCGTTCGGTGGTGCCCGATCCACCTACCGGGTTGTTGGGTGTTGAAGAGGCGATCCGGCTGGCGCTCGGGCCCGGCGGGTCCGCTGCCGAGCGTGCGCCGGTCAATGCGCTGGCCGATCCACATGATCTGGCCGACACCGACCCGCAGTGGGCCGGCGGTGACACCGCACGGATCCGACAGCTCACCCCCGGATTCGTCCGGCCCGTCCTCGGGTTGATCCCGCCGATCCCGGGACCACTGGCGGCGGTGCTGCGCTCAGGTCTTGATGTGGCGGCCAGGCTGGTTCCGAGCGGGGCGTGACGCCGGGCCGATGACGACCACCACCGATCGGCAAGCCCCGAATGAGGGGCTGCGCCGGCCAGTCGTGGTCGCCGTCACCCTGTTGGCCGGAGCCGCGCTGCTGGCGGTTTCTCTCGGGACCGAACCGGGCGAAAGTTCTTTCTATTGGCTGACTCTGGCGCTGGCCGCGGTGTGGAGTGTGGGCGCCGTGGTGTCCGGACCACTGTTCCTGGGCAGCGCGTATCGGCCGGTGCTGCTCGGCAGCGCCGTGGGTCTTGGCCTCGGTCTAGGGTTCGTGCTGGGCGGGTTGGTCGCCCGGTTGATCCCAGGGATCCGCGAATACGTCAGTGCGGTACTCGAGTTCGCGAACCACGGCTCCCTGGCAGTGGTCGTGCTGATCACCCTGATCAACGGGTTGGCCGAGGAGTTGTTCTTTCGCGGCGCGTTGTACACCGCACTGGGTAACCGTCACCCGGCGACGATCTCGACGGTAATCTATGTCGCCGCGGTGATGGCGTCCGGCAATCCGATGCTCGGCTTCGCCGCCATCCTGCTCGGTGCGGTCTGCGCGTATGAACGCCGGATGACCGGTGGTGTGCTGGCGCCCATGCTGACCCACTTCTTCTGGGGCCTGATCATGGTGCTGGCACTGCCACCGATCTTCGGTGTCTAGCGCAGTGGGTGCGCCAGCTCGTCGCGCGGCATCCTGGCCGCCGTCACGGCCACCGCGGCCAGCAGGGCCGGCAGCAGCCCGGCCACCAGGAAGATGGCCTCCATCGAGACCACCTTGGACAACGGGCCGACGATCGCGAACGACAGCGGCATGAACGCCAGCGATACGAAGAAGTCCAGGCTCGATACCCGGCCCAGCATCTCCGTCGGCACCCGGCGCTGCAGCAGCGTTCCCCAGATCACCATCCCCGCACCGTCGGTGACACCGATGCAGAACGTGGCCAGCGCCATCAACGGGAACGACGATGTGACACCCACGATCACCAGCGGCACCGATCCCAGGCCCCACATCAGCATCATCGTGGTCAGGTAGCGCCGCGGCATCCGGCGGGAAGACACCGTCAACGCTCCCAGTGCGCTGCCGAATCCGAAGAACGCCAGGATGAATCCGTAGGCGCGGGCACCGTCGGCGAACCGGTCTTGGGCGATGAACGGCAGCAGCACCTCGATCGGCCCGAGGACGACGAGGACGAACATGCTGGCGAACAGCAGCGTCCACAGCAACCACGGGGTGCGCACCATGAATGCGAAACCCTCGCGCAGATCACGCAATACGTGCGGGCGCTCGTCATCGTCCTGCGCCGCAACCGAATCCACCGTGGGCCGGGTGGCGACCAGCAGGGCCAGGCCCAGGCCGAACAACACTGCCACCACGGCCGCGCCCAGTGACGGGAACGTCGCGGCGATCACCATGCCCGCCACCGCGGGCCCGACCGAACGCTGGAACACCGGGCGTACCACGCCCTCAACGCCATTGGCCGCCAACAGTTGTTCCGGCGGCAGGATGCGCGGCAGCAGCGCGCTGTAGGCGGGGAAGAAGAACGCCGCGGCGATACCGAGAATGCCTGCGGCGACGGCCAGATGCCAGATCTTGAGCAGGTCGAGCAGACCCAGCGCCGCGACGATCGTGACCGTCACCAGGTTGACCGTCTCCACCGCGATGATGATGGTGCGCTGGTTGACCCGGTCGGCGGTGATGCCGCCGACCAGAACGAACGCCACCAGGCCGAGCCCGAGGCAGGTGGCAACCAGGGACAGCGAGGCCGGATCGTTGTCGATCGCGATGACCTGCAACGCCATCACCACCGACCACATGCCCTCGGCGAAGATCGACAACGTGACCGCGGCGATCAGCAGCCGGTATTCGCGGATGCGGAACGGAGCGAGCACACGCCAGCCGCCGGTCTGGTCGACCGGCGGCTCCCCTTTCGCTACGGAGTGCTGCATGCTCACAGCATTCGATGGTGCCTACCCCGGGCCGGTTGAGTCCAACGATTTTCGGTGACCGTCCACGTCCTGCGGGTACTCTGTGGACGCATCGCTGAGGGGGAATTCGGAATGCGCACCGCGGTCAAGGGAATGATCTGGTTCGGCGCCTATCTGGCCCTCGTCGGGGCGCCGTTGATCTTCGCCGGGATCGGTGTCGCCGACGAGCACCGAGGCTTTTGGCGGGAGTTCGCGGTGGCGCTCGGCTTCGTCGGACTCGCCATGCTGGGCCTGCAGTTCGTCCTCGTTGCGCGGATCAAGGTGCTGGCCGCGCCGTTCGGCGAGGACGCCTTGGTGCACTTTCATCGCTACATGGGTTACGCCGGAACGCTGTTCATCCTGGCCCATCCGATCCTGTTGATCGTGCTGGTGGATCCCAGCTACATCGAGCGGGTGAACCCCCTGACCGCGCCGTGGGCAGGACGGTTCGGGACCTTGTCGATCGTGTGCCTGCTCGTCGTCATCGCGACGTCGGCGTGGCGGTTGGCGCTGCGCATCTCCTACGAGGTGTGGCAGGGCATCCATCTGGTGTTGTCAACCGTTGCGATCGTCGCTGCGGTGGCGCACGTCGAGATGATTCACCACTACGTCAACCATCCGTTGAAACGCGGGCTGTGGATCGTGATGAGCGCGGCATTTCTGATGATCTTCCTGTGGGTGCGCGTCATCCGCCCCATCATTCGGATGCGGCGCCCGTGGGAGATCGTGTCGGTGCACCGCGAACGAGGCGGCGTCAACACGATCACGATGCGGCCCGCGGGGCATCGCGGTTTCACGTTTGCCCCCGGGCAGTTCGGCTGGCTGTCTGTGCGCCGGTCTCCGTTCGCATTGACCCAGCACCCATTCTCGTTCGCGTCCAACGGTGATGACGCATCGGCTCTCCAGATGAGTGTCAAGGAGCTCGGGGATTTCACCCGCACCGTCAGTTCCATCGCGCCGGGAACCCGTGCCTACCTCGACGGCCCGCACGGTGTGTTCACACCCGATCGCTACAGCGGCCCCGGCTTCGTGTTCATAGCCGGCGGGGTAGGGATCGTGCCGCTGATGAGCATGCTGCGCACCTTCGCCGCGCGCGGCGAACGTCGGCCGTGTCACCTGTTTTTCGGCGTGAACCGCATCGAGGACGCCACCTTCGACGAAGAGCTCGAGACGCTGACGTCGAGGCTGTCCTTGACGGTGACATACGTCGTGAGTGATCCTCCGGACGACTGGACGGGCGAACGTGGTCACATCACGGCGGAAACGCTGCGCCGCCATCTGCCCGCCGGCCATGAAGGACTGCAATATTTCATCTGTGGCCCCGGGGTGATGATGGACGCGATGGAGGACGCGCTCGGTGCGCTCGGCGTCACCGACGACCGAATTCACACCGAGCGCTTCAACTTCGTCTGAGTTCTAGGAGATGAGCTGCCATGCGTCACCGGCACACCCGCTGGACCGCGGTCGCGGTGACCGCACTCATCCTGCTCGCCTGCGTGGCGTTCGCGCTGGTGCAGCAGTGACTTTCAGGAGTCGGTGAACTCCGGGCGCCGGTTCTGCTGGAAGGCCTGGGTGCCCTCGCGGAAGTCGTTGGACACCAGCAGTTGCAGCTGGCCCTTGCGCTCGCGGGCGAAGGCACCCTCGAGCTCGGTGAGCGTCGCGGCGTTGACGGCCTGCTTGGTCTCGCGCAGAGCCACTGCCGGGCCGGAGCGCAGCTTCGCGATGATCTTGTCCACGGCGGCGTCGAACTCGTCGGCCGGGTACACGGCGCTGATCAGACCCCAGTCGTAGGCGTCGGTCGCGGTGAGCCGGTCGGCGAGCAGGGCCAGGCGCATGGCGCGGATTCGGCCGATGTTGGCGGCGACGAGGGCTGAGGCGCCGCCGTCGGGCATCAGTCCGATCTTGGTGAAGGCCAACAGGAAGAAGGCGGCCTCGGAGGCCAGGACGACGTCGCAGGCCAGGGCCAGCGACACGCCCACGCCGGCGGCCGGCCCCTGCACGACGGCCACGACCGGCTTGGGCAGCGCGACGATGGAGGCGACCGCGCGGTTGGCGGCGTCGAGCACGCCCTCGGCGTCATGGCTGTCGGCGTTCTGGTCTTCCTCGCTGATGCCCGCGCCCGAGCTGAATCCGCGGCCCGCTCCACCCAGGCGGACCACCCGCACCTCCGGGTCGGAGGCGGCCAGGTCCATGGCGTCGGCGATCGCGACGAGCATGCCCTGGGTCAGGGAATTGAGACTGTCGGGCCGGCTGAGCGTCACCGACAGCACGCCGCCCTCGAGCGATACGGATACGTCTTTAACGTCGGGGTATTCGCGGGTCACGGTCATCTATGCACCTTAGGTCCGGCGGGCGGGAGGCCCGTTGGCGGCGGGGCCGGTTATGGCCATGCCGGTCGAGAAGGTTATACAAGTAAGCTATGTCACCGGTCAACCAAGGCCTAACACGCGAAGGGCGGAAGAGCATGGCAGGACCACTGCAGGGTTTGCGCGTTGTGGAGTTGGCCGGTATCGGCCCCGGTCCGCACGCGGCGATGATTCTCGGCGACCTGGGTGCCGACGTCGTGCGCGTCGAACGACCGGGCCGGAGCGGGGGAGTGCCCGCCGGTGAACGCGATTCGATGCTGCGCAATCGCCGCTCGGTGGCGGCGGATCTCAAGAGCGACGAGGGCCGCGAGCTGGTGCTCAAGCTGATCGCCAAGGCCGACGTGCTGATCGAGGGCTACCGGCCGGGTGTGACCGAACGTCTGGGGCTCGGTCCCGAGGATTGCGCCAAGATCAACGACCGGCTGATCTACGCCCGGATGACGGGGTGGGGTCAGCAGGGCCCGCGCGCCTTGCAGGCCGGCCACGACATCAACTACATCTCGCTCAACGGCCTGCTGCACGCGGTCGGCCGCAAGGGCGAGCGGCCGGTGCCGCCGCTGAACCTGGCCGGTGATTTCGGTGGCGGGTCGATGTTCCTGCTCGTCGGCATCCTCTCGGCCCTGTTCGAGCGGCAGACCTCGGGCAAGGGGCAGGTGATCGACGCCGCGATGGTCGACGGGTCGTCGGTGCTGATGCAGATGATGTGGAGCTTCCGTAGCCAGGGCATGTGGTCCGACGAGCGTGGCACCAACATGCTCGACACTGGCGCGCCCTACTACGACACCTACGAGACCGCCGACGGCAAGTACATGGCCATCGGCGCCATCGAACCGCAGTTCTACGCCGAGTTGCTCAAGGGGCTTGGACTGGAGGACGCCGACCTTCCGGGTCAGAACGACATGGCCCGCTGGCCCGAGCTGCGTGAGGCCTTCGCCAAGGCTTTCGCGGCCCACGATCGCGATCACTGGGCCAAGGTGTTCGCCGGCACCGATGCCTGTGCGACGCCGGTGCTGTCGTTCGCCGAGGTGCTCACCGAACCGCACATCGCCGAGCGTGACACGTTCTTCGACGACGGGGGCCACCTGCAACCGATGCCGGCACCGCGGTTCTCCCGCAGCACCACGGCCGAGCCGACGCCGCCGCGTCCCCGCGGAGCCGACACGGAAGCCGTTCTGCAGGACTGGGTTTAGTTCGACCACTGTTTGGTTCGACCAAAGGGGCCGGCGGAAGCCGGCTGGAAAGGAATGCGGTACATGGAGATCAAGGACGCGGTAGCCGTCGTCACCGGCGGTGCCTCCGGCCTGGGCCTGGCCACCACCAAGCGACTGCTGGATGCGGGCGCATCGGTGGTCGTGATCGACCTCAAGGGTGAAGAGGTCGTGGCCGAGCTGGGTGACCGGGCCAAGTTCGTCGCGACCGATGTCACCGACGAGGCTGGCGTGACCGAGGCGCTGGACGTCGCGGAATCGCTTGGCCCGGTGCGGATCAACGTCAACTGCGCGGGTATCGGCAATGCGATCAAGACGCTGAGCAAGAACGGTGCGTTCCCGCTCGACGGCTTCCGCAAGGTGGTCGAGGTCAACCTGATCGGCACGTTCAACGTGATCCGGTTGAGCGCGGAGCGCATCGCGAAGACCGAGCCGCTCAAGAACGAGGAGCGCGGCGTCATCATCAACACCGCCTCGGTGGCGGCGTTCGACGGTCAGATCGGGCAGGCCGCCTACTCGGCGTCCAAGGGCGGTGTGGTCGGCATGACCCTGCCGATCGCACGCGACCTGTCGCGTGAGCTGATCCGTGTGTGCACCATCGCGCCCGGTCTGTTCAAGACGCCGCTGCTGGGCTCGCTGCCCGAGGAGGCGCAGCGCTCGCTGGGGCAGCAGGTGCCGCACCCGGCCCGGCTGGGCGATCCTGACGAGTACGGCGCCCTGGCCGTGCACATCATCGAGAACCCGATGCTCAACGGCGAGGTGATCCGTCTCGACGGCGCCATCCGCATGGCCCCGCGATGAGCGCTTGCGCGAAGAGCAGAAAACACAGCTAAGGAATCCTTATGGCATTGAAGACGAAGTTCACCGAGACGTTCGGAGTCGAGCACCCCATCGTGCAGGGTGGTATGCAGTGGGTCGGCCGCGCCGAGCTCGTTGCGGCCGTGGCGAATGCGGGTGCGCTGGGTTTCATCACCGCGCTCACCCAGCCCACTCCGGCCGATCTGGCGAATGAGATCGCTCGCGCTCGCGATCTGACGGACAAGCCGTTCGGGGTGAACCTGACGATCCTGCCGACGATCAACCCGCCGCCATACGACGAGTACCGCCAGGTGATCGTCGATTCCGGCATCAAGATCGTCGAGACCGCGGGCTCCAACCCGGCGCCGCATCTGCCGATGTTCCATGACAACGGCATCAAGGTGCTGCACAAGTGCACCTCGGTGCGTCACGCGGTCAAGGCGCAGAGCCTGGGCGTGGACGGCATCAGCATCGACGGGTTCGAGTGCGCCGGGCATCCCGGCGAGGACGACATCCCGGGTCTGGTGCTGATCCCGGCCGCATCGGCCAAGATCGACATCCCGATGATCGCCTCGGGTGGGTTCGCCGATGCGCGTGGCCTGGTGGCCGCGCTGGCGCTCGGCGCCGACGGCATCAACATGGGCTCACGGTTCATGTGCACCGCCGAATCGGCGATCCATCAGAACGTCAAGGAAGCGATCGTGGCGGGCACCGAGCTCGACACCGAGCTGATCTTCCGCAGCCTCGGGAACACCGCCCGGGTCGCAAGCAACACCGTCTCGCGTGAGGTGGTGCAGATCCTCAAGGACGGTGGCCAGTTCGAGGACGTCAAGGATCTGGTGGCCGGCAAACGCGGCGTGAAGGTCTATGAGATCGGTGATCTCGACGCAGGCATCTGGTCGGTCGGAACCTCGATGGGCCTGATCAACGACATCCCCACCTGCGGCGAACTCGTCTCGCGGATGGTGTCGGAGGCCGAGGAGCTGATCAGTGGGCGCCTGGCGAACATGATCGGCGCGGGTGAGGCCGAGCCGGAGAAAGAAGCAGTCCTCGCCTGAAGCGAGGACTGCGGCCCGTAACGGGCAAACTCAAGATGGGAAACGCGCGCCGCGAGGCGCGCGTTTCCTCATACTGCGGTGGGCAGTTCTTGGAAGTCGTCAAACTGCTCGGAGGTTTCACCCTCGACGAGAACATCGCCGTGGTAGAGGGCCTCGAAGTCAACCTTGATGACATCGGCACTGGTGTCGTCGATCCACATGACACTGAGCGTATGGGTCACCATTAAGGAATCTTTGAGTCACGGTTCGGAAAATGGTGGCAATCCTACTTTTGGGTAGGTTTCTGGCGAGTAGCCCAGCCGCCGGCCGGTGTGTAGTGGCCGCGCCGATTCCTGCCGCAGAAGGGCCCAGCCCGGGTCTCATGCAGTAGGGCTGGTGAAGTGGATGGGGTTCGTCCCGTTCAGCGCGATCCAGGTCACCACCGCGACTGCGACGCCGATCACCAAAATGCCCACCGCGGCCCTGGCCGACAATCGGGAGCGGCCGAACGCCCGATCATCGACCGAGAACCGGCCGGAGCCGGTGAACAACAGCGCCGCGGCGGCGAACGCGACCAGGAACGGAACGTTGAACGGCTGGGACCAGAAGGCGTCCGCCGAGACGTTGACGGCCCAGGCGTCGACCATCGCGCCGATCACCGCGCAGGCCGCAAGTGGCGTGAGCAGGCCCAGGAGCAGGCCGATGCCGCCGAGGGTTTCGGCCGCGGTCACCAGGAACGCGCCGAACTGGGGGAGGCGCCAGCCGCTGGATTCCATGAATCCGACGGCGCTGCCGAAGTCGAATGCCTTGATCAGGCCGGCCTGCAACATGGTTGCGCCGGTGCCGATGCGCAGAATGAGCAGCCCGGTGTCGGTCATTGCGGTGGTGCTGGGCGCGGCGTCGAGGGTGTTGGTCATGACTTATTAGACGCATATCGGCGGCCCGATTCATCGCAGGTGCGTTCTTGGGTGAACCGCTGCGCGTCGGAGCCCGTATCCAGAGCGAGGCCCACATTGACGTCGGCAACTTACCGCTGTTAACTTAACGGCGATATCCATCGGGAAGGATGCCGAGTGCTGCACCGAATCGCCCATCTGGCCATCGCCGCGCCGCGCCGCGTCCTCGTGGTCGCCGCGCTGGTCATGGTGGCTGCCGGCATCTTCGGAATTCCGGTGGCCAACAGCCTGTCGGCCGGCGGCTTCCAGGACCCGACGTCGGAATCGGCCGAGGCCACCCAGCTGCTCTCGGACAAGTTCGCCCGGGGTGACATGCAGTTGGCCATCACAGTCACCGATGACCGCGCCGGGGCGGACAGTCCCGCGGCCAGGGCCGTGGGCACCGACATCGCCGCCCAGCTCAAGGCGTCGCCGTACGTGACCGAGGTCAGCTCGACGTGGACCGTGCCACCACCGGCGGCGGCCACCCTGATGAGTGAGGACGGCAAGACCGGTCTCGTCCTGGCTGGAATCACGGGCGGGGAGAGCGGGGCGCAGAAGCACGCCAAGGAGCTCACCGATCAACTCGTCCACGACCGTGACGGCGTGACCGTGCGGGCCGGCGGCGAGGCGATGATCTACGTCCAGATCAACGGGCAGAGCGAAAAAGACCTCCTGATGATGGAATCCATCGCGATTCCGCTGAGCTTCGTCGTGCTGGTGTGGGTGTTCGGCGGATTGCTCGCCGCGGCGTTGCCGCTCGCTGTCGGCGGATTCGCGATCCTCGGATCCCTGGCCGTGCTGCGCGGGTTCACGATGGTCACCGACGTCTCGATCTTCGCGCTCAACCTCACCGTGGCCATGGGCCTGGCGCTGGCCATCGACTACACCCTGTTGATCGTCAGCCGGTACCGCGACGAACTCGCCGAGGGCGTCGACCCGGACCGCGCGCTGGTGCGCACCATGGTCACGGCCGGGCGCACCGTGCTGTTCTCGGCGATGACGGTGGCGCTGTCGATGGTGGCGATGGTGCTGTTCCCGATGTACTTCCTCAAGTCGTTCGCCTATGCGGGCATCGCGGTGGTGGCGCTGGCGGCGTTCGCGGCCATCGTGGTGGCCCCGGCGGCCATCGCGTTACTGGGTGACCGGCTCGACGCCTACGACGTGCGCCGGTTCATCCGCCGCATCCTGGGCCGGCCCGAGCCGGTGGCCAAGCCCGTCGAGCAGACCTTCTGGTACCGGACGACCAAGCGCGTCATGCGTCGCTCGATCCCGATCGGGCTCGCGGTGATCGCGTTGCTGCTGATGCTGGGCGCACCGTTCCTCGGCATCAAGTGGGGCTTTCCCGACGACCGCGTGCTGCCGTCCTCGGCCTCGGCCCGCCAGGTCGGCGACGAGCTGCGCAACGATTTCGCCGTCGATTCCTCCACCGCTGTCACCGTGGTGCTACCCGATGTGACGGGACTGCCGCCGACCGAGATCGACCGTTACGCCGGGGACCTTTCGCGGGCTGCCGACGGGGTCTCGGTCTCGGCGCCCGGCGGCACCTTCATCGACGGTCGCCGGGTCGGCCCGCCGACCTCGGGAACCGGAATCGCCGATGGCAGTGCCTATCTGACCGTCGGCAGCGACGTGCCGCTGTTCAGCGACGCCTCCGAGGCCCAGCTCGACGCCCTGCACGCGGTGCCGGCACCGGCCGAGGTGAAGTTCACCGGCATCGCCCAGGTCAACCGGGACAGCTCGCACGCGATCACCTCACGCCTGCCGATGGTGCTCGGCATCATCGCCGCGATCACGTTCGTGCTGCTGTTCCTGCTCACCGGCAGCGTGGTGCTTCCGCTGAAAGCATTGGTGCTCAACGTGTTGTCGCTGTCGGCGGCGTTCGGTGCGCTGGTGTGGATCTTCCAGGACGGCCACCTCGGCGCGCTGGGTACGACGTCGACGGGCACGTTGGTCGCCAACCTGCCGGTGTTGTTGTTCTGCATCGCATTCGGGCTGTCCATGGACTACGAGGTGTTCCTGGTTTCGCGGATCCGCGAGTACTGGCTCGAATCCGGGCAGACCCGCGCCGACGGTACCGACCTTGCTCCTCGCGTCCGCAATGACGAGAGCGTTGCGCTCGGTCTGGCCCGCACCGGCCGAGTGGTGACCGCCGCGGCACTGTTGATGTCGATCTCGTTCGCGGCGCTGATCGCCGCGCAGGTGGCCTTCATGCGGATGTTCGGCCTCGGCCTGACCATTGCGGTACTGGTCGACGCCACGTTGGTGCGAATGTTGTTGGTGCCGGCCTTCATGCATCTGATGGGGCAGTGGAACTGGTGGGCGCCCGCCCCGTTGGCGCGCCTGCACAAGCGATTCGGGATCAGCGAGTCAGGTCCGGCCGAGTTGGACCCTGACGGGCCCGGCGACGGTCCCCCGGGTGGTGGCAACCGCGAACGGGCCGGCGCCGGTGTGACGGACGCGGGCTGAGCGTGGGGATCCAACCGTGTAAGCGGCGCCGCGCCCCCCGTGGCTCCGGTGAGCTGCTGCGTGATGAGATCCTCGATGCCACCACCGAATTGCTGTTGGAGACCGGGCATGCCAAGGCGGTTTCGATCCGCTCGGTTGCCCAGCGGGTCGGGGTCACCTCGCCGTCGATCTATCTACATTTCGCCGACAAGGATGCGCTGCTGGACGCGGTGTGCTCGCGGTATTTCGAAAAGCTAGACGAGGAGATGCAGCGGGCGGCCGCCGCTCATTCCTCGACCATCGAGGTGCTGCGGGCCCAGGGGCACGCGTATGTGAACTTCGCCAGGCGCACGCCGGAGCTGTACCGGCTGGCGACCATGGGAGAGGGCAGGCCCGGCAGCGATGTCGACACCACGCTCAACAGCTCGGCGTTCCAGCACATGCGCGCGGCCATGGAAGCGCTGATCGCCGAGGGTGTCTACCCGCCCGGCGACGCCACGATGCTGGCCCTGGAGCTGTGGACCGCGGCGCACGGGGTGGCCGCCATCCTGATCGCCAAACCGTATCTGCCATGGGGAAATGTCGAGGAGTTCACCGATCGCGTGTTGCGGGCGGTGTGTACCGGCCAGATCGTGTCCGGAATCATCGGAGCAGACCTCGAGCCGGCCGAGACCATCGCCCGGCTGCAGGAATTGGCCGGTGAATACGCCGACGGAGGAAGATCTTGACTGACAAGACCGTGGACAACCCGTTTTTCGCCCGGGTGTGGAAGACGCTGTCGAGTTCGGAGCCCAAGGCTCTGCGCCGGCTGCGCGGCGAGAACCTCGCCGGGCTCAGCGGGCGGGTGCTGGAGATCGGTGCCGGCACCGGGACGAACTTCGCCTTCTATCCGTCGACGGTGACCGAGGTGGTCGCCATCGAGCCGGAACGTCACCTGGCCGAGGTGGCCCGCCGCGCGGCAGCGGCGGCTCCGGTGCCGGTGACCGTCACCAGTGACACCGCCGAGAGGTTCAGCAGCGCAGAGCCGTTCGACGCCGTTGTGTGCTCGTTGGTGCTGTGCTCCATCGATCAACCCGACAGTGTGCTGCGCCAGTTGTTTTCGTTGCTCCGACCGGGCGGTGAGTTGCGATATCTGGAGCATGTCGCGGGCAGCGGCTGGCGGGCCGGGATGCAGCGCGTGGCCGATGCCACCGTGTGGCCGCGGTTGTTCGGAAACTGCCACACCCATCGGCACACCGAACAGGCCATCACCGACAGCGGATTCGAGGTCGCCGTTGCTCACCGCGAACTGGCGATGCCGGCCTGGGTGCCGCTACCGGTCACGGAGTTCGCGATCGGTCGCGCGGTCAGGCCTGCCTAGATCCGAGCAGCGTGGGCAACCGCTGCAGCAGGTGCGGCAGGGAGCCGGCCGCGGTCTCGCGCAGGGAGACCGTCGCGCTGTCGGACAGCGGCGTGCGTTCCGGATTGACCTCGATCACCACGGTCCCTGCGGCCACGGCGGCTTCGGCCAGCCCTGCTGCGGGATAGACCACCGAACTGGTGCCCACCACGATCACCACGTCGGCGTTGCCGACCGCCTGTACCGATCGTTGCCAGGCATCGTCGGGCAACGGCTCGCCGAACCACACGACACTCGGCCGGATCAGGCCGCCGCACGGGCACACCGGGGGTTCGATCGTCTCGACCGGCTCCGGCATCTGCGGCAGGTCGCCCTCGAACCTCGAACCGCAAGCATCGCAACGGAACTCGAACAGATTGCCGTGCAGGTGGTAGACGTTCGTACTGCCCGCACGCTCGTGCAGATTGTCGACGTTCTGGGTGATGACGTGGACGTCAGCGAAGTCCTGCCAGGCGGCCACGGCCCGATGCGCGTCATTGGGCTGCACGTGGGCCATCATGTAGTGGCGCCACAGGTACCAGGCCCAGACCTTCTCGGGGTGTCGCTGCCACCCTTCGATGCTGGAGATTTCGTAGGGGTCCACCTGTGCCCACAGACCCGTCTCGACGTCGCGGAACGTCGGCACACCGCTTTCAGCCGAGATTCCGGCACCGGACAGGACAGTCACTTGCACATCACCAACGTAGTCGGTTTGGGTGATACTGGGCACGTGGCCGAGTTGGGGGATTGGGTTCTGATTGATTCGAGCGCGGAAAAGCCGTTGTTCGATCAATTGAGAATCCAGATTATCGATGGGATAAGGCAGGGGCGTCTGGCGCCGGGTACCCGGCTGCCGACAGTTCGTGAGCTGGCGGGGAAGGTTGGGCTCGCGGTCAACACCGTGGCCAGGGCTTATCGCGAGTTGGAGTCGGCAGGGGTCTTGGAGACCCGAGGGCGGTACGGCACATTCGTCGCCCGGGCCGATCCGGCCGATGCCGCGATGGCCGCGGCCGCGCACTCGTTCGCCGAGGCCGCCCGTGCGCTGGGGATCGGCAAGACCGACGCCATGCGGTACCTGGACACCGCATTCGATTGATCTTGGCCTCACCCGGTCCGGTTGCCGTGCCAGCGCAGCACATCGAGCGCGACGGCGACCGCGATGCTGTTTTCGGCAAGTGGGCGGGGCAGGAGTTCATCGGCGCGGGCGAGCCGGCGCAGCAGCGTGTTGCGATGCAGGTACAGCCGTGCCGCGGCGCGCGAGGCGTTGCACTGCTCGTTGACGAAAACCCTTACCGTTTCCTGTAATTCGGTATCGGCGGTTTCGAAGGCGCCCAGGTTGTGGCTGATGAAATCAGTGGCGCGATCGGGCTCGGCGGTGATCAGGGCGACCAGTTCGACATCGGCGAACCGCGCGATCTGCTGTGTGGAGTGCAGCCGGGCCATCATCTGCTGGGTGGTGATGGCATCGAAATGACTGCGCCGGAAGCCATCCAGACCGTCGGCGGCCGGTCCGACGGCGATCCGGACGCCGTCCCACTCTGCGGCGGCACGGATCAGCGCCGGGAAGCCGTCCTGGACGCCGGGGCTGCCGGCGGCCCACACCCAGCGGGTGGCGGTGCTGGCCAGGACACTCAACGGCCGGGGATCGCCGCAGTCCTGGCCGAATGCCTCGGCAGCCCGGTCCAAACCGGACAGGTCGCCCGCCGGGTCTTCGCTCCAGATCACCGCCGCGGTGTGCGTTCCGGTGAGCGCGTGACCCAGTCGCGCCTCGGCGCGCTGCCGGGGGATCGGGGCGCCCTCCAACAGGAGCGCGACGGTCTCGCGCCGTTCGGCGTGGGTGCCGCGGGTCAGGTCGTCGCGTTCCAGCTCGATCTGGGCGGCGATTCCGGCCAGCGTGGCGTCGACGAACGCACTGATGGACTGCGAACACACGTCGAGCAGCTCGTGCAGTTCGGCTGGGTCGGACGTGAGCTCGAAGGCGATCTCCATGAGCCGACGCCACGCCACCCCTTCGCCTACCCGGTAGGCATCGAGGGGGAACTCGCTGACGCCGCGGCGCACCAGCTCCCGCGCGATGCTCAGCGGCTCCGGTCCGGTGTTGGGCGGCACGGGCGCACCCGGGTCGCGTACGTTCGCCGTGCCCCAGAAGAACAAGTTGGCGTGGTTGCTGCGGACCACCGCCGCGGCGAGTTCAGGGTCGGACGCAATGGTCGGGCTGGCGGCCAGGACCGCAGCGTCGAACTCGTCGAGCCATTCCTGGCGTGGGTTGAGGACGATGTGTGCGCACTGCCGGATCAGGTCCCTCACCCGTTGCGACGGTGGATGCCACACCATCAGCCCAGCGTAGATCTGTGGTGCAAAGTGCACCATCAGATGGGGGATGTTTGGCAGTTCCGACCTTGGGTGGCGGTGGGCCCGCGGCCACCATTGAGACATGAACCACACCGAGCACGTCGACGTACTGATCATCGGCGCCGGCATCTCCGGCATCGGTGCCGCCTATTACCTGCAGCGTGAACATCCGGGCCGCAGCTACGCGATCCTGGAGGCCCGTGGCGCCACCGGCGGCACGTGGGACCTGTTCCGCTACCCGGGCATCCGGTCGGATTCGGACCTGCACACCTTCGGCTACGAGTTCAAGCCGTGGCGCGACGAGCATGCCATCGCCACCGCCGACAAGATCCTGGCCTACCTGCGTGAGACCGTCGCCGAGAACGGCATCGACGGCCACATCCGGTTCCACCACAAGGTGTTGGGCGCGGCCTGGGATTCGGTGCAGGCGAGCTGGACGGTGGACATCGAGCGGACCGACGGTGAGGGCGCGGATCCCGAATTCGTGCAGATCTCGGCGAGCTGGTTGTTCTGCGGGGGCGGCTACTACCGCTACGACCAGGGTTACACCCCGCGCTTCGAAGGCCAGGAGCGGTTCACCGGACGCATCGTGCACCCCCAGCACTGGCCCGAGGATCTCGACTACACCGACAAGAAGGTCGTCGTGATCGGCAGCGGTGCCACCGCGGTCACGCTGGTCCCGGCGATGGCGGGGACCGCGGCCCACGTCACCATGTTGCAGCGCTCACCGACCTACGTGATGCCGGTGCCGGCCAAGGACAAGTTCGCCAACACCGCCAAGCGGCTGCTGGGCGACAAGCGTGGCTACGCGCTGACCCGGCGTAAGAACATCCTCAAACAGCGTGGGGTCTACACGTTCTGCCAGAAGTACCCGACGGCGGCCCGGGCTGTGATCCGCTGGATCAACGCCGCCAAGCTGCCCGCGGGGTATCCGGTGGACGAGCATTTCAGCCCCCACTACAACCCGTGGGACCAGCGGTTGTGCGCAGTGCCTGACGGTGACCTGTTCGCCGCGCTTGGTAACGGCGGTGCTTCGGTGGTCACCGACCGCATCGCGACGTTCACCGAGAAGGGCATCCTGCTGGAGTCCGGCCGCGAGCTCGACGCCGACATCATCGTCACCGCAACCGGATTGAACATCCAGCTGTTCGGCGGGATGACGCTCACCGTGGATGGCCAGCCGGTGAACTTCGCCGAGACCGTGGCCTACAAGGGCATCATGCTCTCGGGCGTGCCGAACTTCGCGTTCGCCTTCGGCTACACCAACTCGTCGTGGACGCTCAAGGTCGGGCTGCTCTGCGAGCACTTCTGCCGGCTGCTGAAGCACATGGACGACAACGGATTCGACACCGTGTCTCCGGTGTTCGACGACCCCGGCATCGCGACGCTGCCGCTGCTGGACTTCGCCGCGGGCTACGTGCAGCGCGCTGCCGACGAATTGCCGCGCCAAGGTGTCACGGGGCCGTGGGTGATGTCGATGAACTACACCTACGACGCCGATCTGCTGCGCAACGGTCCGGTGACCGACCCCAGCCTGCGGTTCGAGGCGGCCCGGGTGGAAAAGGTCGGCGCGACCGTCTGATTCGGCGGTCTAGCCGAACTCCAGCAGCCCGACCACCGGGCGGACGGGGTCGAAGAGCGCCAGCTGGTAGGTCTGCAGCAGGAGGTTGAAGATCCTGCCCCGGCCGGGCGGCATCGGCACGTCGCGCACCGCCCGCACCCCGGGGACGGTGTTGACCAAGTCGGCCAGCTCGGTGGGGGACAGGCTGAACGGCATGGGCGGCACCCGGTAGCGCATCGACGTCGGCAGCCCCTTCCGGGTCAGGAACGCGAAGAATGCCGGTGGCAGGTCGAACAGCATCTGCCCGCCCGGAAAACGTTGCGCGCAGGCGCGGATCAGCGACATGGCCTCCTCGGGCTGCAGATACATCAGCAGGCCCTCGGCCGTGATGAAGACGCCGTTCTCGTCGTCGACGCGGTCCATCCAGGTGAGATCGAGTGCTGACTGGGCACACTGGGTGACCCGGTCGGGCTTCGGCAGCAGCTTGTTGCGCAGCGCGATCATCGGCTCCAGATCAACTGAGAGCCAACGGAACTCATGTCCCAGTCCGGCGGCGTCCAGCCGATAGAAGCTGGTTTGCAGCCCTTCGGCCAGTGCCACCACCGTGGCCTTCGGATGGTCGCGCAGGTAGTTGCCGGTCATCCGGTCGAACAGCAGCGACCGCAGGGCCATGTCCTGGCGCCGGGTGTAGCCGAACTTGGCGAAGTCGAAATCGATCGAATCGACCAGCTGCACGGCCACCGGATCGTCGATGAGACCGTCCGCGCGCCGCGCCTCGTGGGCGCGGACCTGCAAGGTCATCAGTGCAGTCTCGGAAACACCGGTGAGCACGCTGCCGCTCACCTTGCCTGAGGTACCGGTCATTGGCGCGAATGTACCCGCGATCGGGCGGGGGGTGCCATCGCAGCCGGCGGCACGCGCAAAGATGACATCAGCCGCTGATCAGCTCAGTTGGAAGGAGCCTGCCGTGCCACGCTTTGCGGCCAACCTCTCCATGATGTACGCCGAACATGCCTTTCCCGACCGGTTCGCCGCCGCGGCGGCAGATGGATTCACCGCGGTGGAGTACCTCTTCCCGTACGAGTATCCGGCCGGGCAACTGCGTGGGCTGCTCGACGCCAACGGCCTGCGTCAGGCACTGTTCAACGCGCCACCCGGGAACTTCGAGGCCGGGGAACGCGGCACCGCGTCGCTGCCCGGGCGCGAGGCCGAGTTCCGCGACGGATTCGGCCGTGCGCTCGACTATGCCGAGACCCTGGACTGCCCGCGGGTGCATGTGATGGCCGGCGTCGTCCCTGCCGGTGCCCCCCGCGAAGACCGGTTGGCGGTGTATCGCGGCAACCTCAGCTGGGCTGCCGAACAGGCTGGGGAACGTGGCGTCGACGTGTTGATCGAACCGATCAACCAGCGTGACATGCCCGGCTACCTGCTGAGCCTGCAGGACGAGGCACACCGGATCGTGACCGAGATCGGGGCACCGAACCTCAAGGTGCAGCTCGACCTCTACCACTGCCAGATCACCGAGGGCGACGTGACCGTCCGGCTGCGGTCGGACATTCCGACCGGGCGGGTAGGGCATCTGCAGATCGCCGGAGTTCCCGACCGGCACGAGCCGGACAGCGGCGAACTGGCTATCGACTACCTGCTGGCGGTCATCGACGAGACGGGCTTCGACGGCTGGGTCGGATGTGAGTACCGCCCGGCGGCGGGCACGAGCGACGGGTTGGGGTGGCTGCGACGAGCGCGCGGGTGACGCCTCAGCGCAACACCTTGTCGAGCGTGCGCAGGTTTCGCGTCGTCGTCGAGGACTTGTAGCGCTTCTTGCCCATGGTCTTGCCGATCGTGCTGTCCAGCGTGGTGGCGCGCGCGACCTGCCAGTACAGCACACCGTCACCGCGCTGCACCTTCTCGCCGTGGCCCGGCGTCAGGGCTGCGAGCTCGTCGAGCATCTCGGTGTCACTGACGAACGTGACATAGGAGTGGTGGTCGGGCACCTCGCGCTCGAACGGGTATCCGTCGGAGATCTTCTGCAGCGTCGCCAGGTCGTACACCAGCACCCAGGCCTCGTAACCGAAGGCGTCGCGCAGTGCCCGCTCGGCCGTACTGCGCACCTTCGCGGCACCGGAAGTGCTGTCCAGCAAGACGTTTCCGCTCGCCAGGATGGTCCGCACCTCGGTGAACCCGGCGGCCTCCATGGCCTTGGCGACCTCGGCCATCTTGAGGTTGACGCCTCCGACGTTGACGCCACGCAGGAACGCGATGTAGCGGGTCACCGCTCCAGCGTAAACGTCACTTGACCGGAAGCTGGTCGGGTTCGGCCTCCGAAGTGGCGGTGATGAGCTGTAGGACCCGCCGGAAGCCGGGGGAGCGCGTCGACATGATCGACGTGTGGTTCTCGCCGGGCAGCAGTTCGACGCCGGCGCGGCCGCCGCGCTTCTTGAGCGCCGCGACATACCGCTGCGAATTGGCCGGTGCCACAACAGTGTCGAGCGTCCCGTGGATCGCGATCACCGGCACCGCCGGGTCGAGGTTCTGGATCGGGTCGACCGAGGCGTACCGCTGCGGCACCTCCGCCGGGCGGCCACCGAGCACCGCGACGATGTGCCTGTCTCCGTGGTTGGCGGCGTAGACCATGTCGAGCGGGCCGGCCAGGGAGATGACCTTGGTCGGCCGGAAGAGGGGCCGGGAGCCGACCTCGCCGCCCTGCAGGTCGTGGCGGGTACTGGCCCACACCGCCAGCTGGGCCCCCGCGCTGTGACCGACCACCAGTGCATCGTCGACGGCCAGTTGCGGGTACTGAAGATTCATCTCGGCGACGTAGTCCATGGCGTGAGCCACGTCGTCGAACGTGGTGGGCCAGCCACCGCCCGAGCCGATCCTGCGGTATTCGATGTTGTAGACGGCCATTCCGCGGCCGGCGAGCTCACGGGCCAATCCGTCGAACACGACGGCACCCATCGTGCTCCGCCACCCACCGCCGTGGATGAGCACCACCAGCGGAACCGAGTTGAACGCCTGCGCGCCGGACGGCAGGTAGAGATCGGCCCAGTTCTGGTCCGGGTACCTGCCGCCGGCGTCGCCCTCGGACAGGTAGTGGAACCGCGTCACGGTCAGATCGGGCAGCGTCAGTACCTCGGGCACCACCGCGATCTGGGCGGTTCTCTTCTCCGTCGCCGGTGGCGTCGCGCAGGAGAGCGTGGCCCCGGCGACGAGCAGTGTGGCGAGCGCCGCCGGCAGGCGTCGGTTCCGTAGCGCCATATCGTCGCGGCTGGTCAGAAGTCCAGCACCGTGATGGACGGGCGGATCCGGTGGATCAGGCCGATCCGGTCCAGCCATGGCTCGGCGGCCAGCTTGAACAGGCCGCGCCCCGGCTGCAACGCCACGTCGCGGGCCGATCGCACGCCGGCGATGGCCCCCGGCCCCGTCCCGGCCATGGCCAGGCCCTCGTCGGCGGTGAGGGCGAACGGCATCGGCGGCGCGACGTAGCGGTTGGACAGCCGCAAGCCCTTGAGAGTGCGCCGGCTTGCCCAGTGCGGAATCGAGTCGAAGATCATGCGGCCGCCGGGGAACCGCGCGGCGCAGTCGGCGATCAGGCTGCGCACATCGTCGGGTTCGAGGTACATCAACAGCCCCTCGGCGGTGATGAACACGCCGTCGCTTGCGTCGACGCGGTCCATCCAGCTGCGGTCCAGAGCGGATTGGGCCAGCGCCACGATGCGGTCATCATGGGGCAGTAGGCGCTCCCGGATCGCCATGACGGGCGGCAGATCGACCGAATACCAGGTCAATTCGTCGGCCACCCCGGCCTGATCCAGCCGCCAGAAACTGGTCTGCAGTCCCTCGGCGAGGGCCACGACGGCAGCCTTCGGATGCGTCGAGAGGTAGTCGCGGGTCTCGATGTCGAAGGCGCGGTCCCGCAGGGCATGAGCCTGCGTCGGCCTGCCGAACTTGCGGTAGTCGTAGTCGATCGCGTCCAGCAGGGCGACCGCCCAGGGGTCGCGGATCACGCCGTCGGACCGCCGGGCCTCCAGGCCGCGATTGCTCAGGGTCCATAATGTGGTCGCCGAGACGCCCTCGAGGGTGTTGCCGTCAATCACGCTCATCGAACCGATGGTAAAGACGTACGCTCGTCTCATGGGGCGCCAGGTTTTCGACGACAAGCTTTTGGCCTTGATCGGCGGCAACTCGATGGGAGTTCTTGCGACGATCAAGCAGGACGGTCGTCCGCAGCTGTCCAATGTGTCCTACTACTTCGATCCGCGTGCCGTGCAGATCCAGGTGTCGATCACCGAACCGAGGGCCAAGACCCGCAATCTGCGGCGGGATCCGCGGGCCTCAGTTCACGTCAGCTCCGACGACGGCTGGTCCTATGCGGTTGCCGAGGGCGATGCGATCCTCACGCCACCCGCCGCTGCGCCGGACGACGACACGGTCGAGGGGCTTATTGCCTTGTACCGCAACATCGCCGGTGAACATCCGGATTGGGACGACTACCGGCGCGCCATGGTCGACGACCGCCGCGTGCTGCTGACCCTGCCGATCTCGCACGTGTACGGAATGCCGCCGGGCCGGCGCTAAAGCGCGTGACTGTGGCGTCGTGGTCGCGCTACGCTGCGGCGTATGGCTGACGACACACCGGAAGACGACAACAAGCGCAAATTCCGGGAGGCCCTGGAGCGCAAGAAGGCGCAGTCATCGGGAGGAACGGCGCACAAGGACGGCGGCCGTAATCAACCGCGGGCGCACGGCCCGGTGGAGAACCGCCGAGAATTCCGACGTAAGAGCGGATAGCGGCGGCCCTCACCCTCACCGAGACTGCGCACAGATCGCGAATTTCCGCAGAATCGCGACCTGTGCGCAGTCTCGATGTCTCAGTCGTCTGCCAGCACGCGGGCCGCGACGAGCGCGGCGAGCATGACCGCCACGCAGTACACGCCCTGATCCTTCAGACCCCAGGCCACCGAGGCCAGGGTGGCCGCACCGGCCACGCACAGCAGCCAGCCCACCGCGGCGCTGCGGATCCCGGTGCGGGCCACGCTGCCGCCGTCCCACAACGGCAGGGGTGAGTTCTCCAGCGGGCGCAGCGCCACGAATGCGATCGCGACCAGGCCGGCCATCACCGCCAGCTGCAGTACCGACAGGGCGACGAATCCGGGGGACGAGGGGTCGTAGCGGTCCAGTCCGAGGTAGTCGAACACCAGGTGCAGGCCGAGCAGCAGCGGCATGTGCCACAGGTAGAGCGTCATCGCGCCGGAGTTGCCGATCGCGGTCAGCCACCACACCCGCGGCCTCTGCGCCCAGCGGTTGATCGCCGGGGCGGCGGCAATCGCGAACGCGCACATCATGATTGCGTGACCAGCCAGCAGCAGTGACGGCGGGGTCATGTTCTTCAGCTGCTGGGTCTCGATGCCGACCAGGCTCAGCTCGTAGGGGCCGAAGTACAGCAGCGCCAGGTTCACCCCGAGCATGCCGATCCCGATCTTGAGGGCGGCGCCGCTGGGCAGCAGGTTGCGCCGGTAGGCCACACCGAACACGCCGGGGATCAACCACACCACGGTGTTGAGGTAGCCCAGCGAGGCGTAGCCCTCCATGTTGATCCGGATTGCGTCGATCGCGGCGATGAGCCCGTAGGTGCCGATGATCGCGCCGGCCATCTGCGCGGTCGTGGTGATGCGGGCCAGCAGTGGCACCGCCGCGAGCACCAGGACGTAGGCACCCAGGAACCACAACAGCTGGATCGAGATCCCGGCGATGGGTTCGTAGACGTGCTCCGGAAGCACGAACCGCAGCACCGCCAGGGTGACGGTCCAGAACGCCAGGTAGTAGAACACCGGCCGGTACAACCGGGTGCAGCGCTTCAACAACCAGCCACCCCAGGAGGAGCCGGGCCGCCAGGACTGCACCGACGCGGCCACTCCGGCGAAGAAGAACAGCGGCATGATCTGGAACACCCAGGTCAGGGCCTGGAAGACGGTGGAGGAGGTGAGCAGGTTGCTCCAGATGAAGACGTCGTCGCGGATCGTGCTGGTGGCCATGACGGTGTGGCCGAGAACCACACCGACCAGCGAGACGATCCGGATGACGTCGATGGCCCGGTCCCGGTCGGCGGGGGTTTGAGCCTCGACCTCGGCGGGGGACGGGAAAAGCGCTTTCGCCGGGGCTTTCTCGGCAGCTGTGTCAGCAGCAACGGTCATGGCTAGAACGCTATGGTCCCGCGGCTGCGTAGTCCCTAGGTAGAAGCACTCAACTTCTCCCGGGACTCGGCGACCAGGATCGCCGCCAGGCAGATGGCGGCCAGCAGTGCGACGGCGATCGCGAAAGTCACCCCGGCGGTGCGCAGCCCCAGGGATTGCGCGGCCAAGCCTTCACCGATCACCGGCAGTGAGATGGCGACGTAGGCGACGACGAAGTAGGTGGAGCTGACCTCGGCGCGGCGTTGGGCCGGCGCCCGCTCGACCACCGCGGCCAGCCCGCGGCTGAAACTCATGCCCTGGCCGACACCGGACACCACCGCGGCCGCGATCAGGCCGGCCAGCGACGAAAAGTGCAGTGCCGCAGTCAGGATCGTCATCCCCGCGATCAGCAGGGCGCACCCCACTGCGACCGCCCGCTCGGCGGCCATGCGATTGGCGGCGATCTGGGTCAATGCCGAGGACGCGAAGATGGTGCAGGCGATCGCACCGGCCACCGCGTGGTTGCCGATACCGATCACCGTGGACAGGAACGACGGCGCGACCGCCGTGAACAGCCCGGTGACCGCGAATCCGGCGAAGGCCGCCAGCGCGGCGATGACGAACACGGTCCGCACCTCAGCGGGCACCGACAGGCGCTGCAACCCGATCCGGCCGGTGCGCGACGAGGTCTCGGGGACCACCAGCACCGCGATACCGGCCAGCAGGGCCAGTCCGATGTGCACGACGAACGGCAGGTGAAGTGGTTGCGGCGCGTACTGCACCAGCAGGCCGGCCAGCAGCGGACCTGCGCCGAGGCCGCCGATGTTGGCCACGGTCGCCACGGCCGCGGCCCGGGTCTTCCAGGCCGGTGGGGCAGCCTCGATGACGGCCGCAGTGGCGGTTCCGGGGAAGAGACCCGCCGACAGGCCGGAGAGCACCCGTCCGATCAGCAGCGTCGGGACCGAGTCGGCGACCAGGAACACCGCGGCGCTGGCCAGGGCTGCTGCCACACCGGCCAGCAGCATGGGTCGCCGGCCCACGGCGTCAGACCAGCGGCCGAACACCAGCAGCGCGAACAGCACGCCGCCGGCGTACGTGGCGTAGATGACGGTGGTGGTCAGGACCGCGAAATGCATGTGCTCGGCGTACAGCGCGTACATCGGGGTGGGCAGCGTGGTCCCCACCATGATCGCGGCGAACGCGTACGCGAGGAGGGGAAAGGCGAAACGCCCCCGGGAGTTGGGCATGTGCCATTGAAACGTCCCGGGGGCGCTTGAGCTTCCCTGCCTAGTGTGCGACGGCCTTCTCGGCGCCCACTCCGGTCAGCGACCGCACTTCCATCTCGGCGTTGAGCACGGCGTCCCCGGTGTCGCGCGAGGTGAGCGTGCCGATGATGCCGAGCGCGAACGCCAGTGGAATGGACACGATGCCCGGGTTGGCCAGCGGGAAGTACGCGAAGTCGGCACCGGGGATCATGGCCGTCTTGCTGCCGGACACGGCGGGGGAGAACACGATCAGCACGATGGTCGAGATCAGGCCGCCGTACATGCTCCACAGTGCGCCGCGGGTGTTGAACCGCTTCCAGTACAGCGAGTACAGGATCGTCGGCAGGTTGGCCGCGGCGGCCACGGCGAATGCCAGGGCGACCAGGAACGCCACGTTCTGGCCGTTGGCCAGGATGCCCAGTCCGATCGCGAACACGCCCAGCACGACCGCGGTGATACGGGAGACCCGCACCTGCTCGTCCTCGGTCACCTTGTGGGACTTGAGCACTGAGGCATAGATGTCGTGGGCGAAGGAAGCCGACGCCGTGATGGTCAGGCCGGCCACGACCGCCAGGATGGTCGCGAACGCCACTGCCGAGATGACGCCGAGCAGGATCACCCCGCCGAGTTCGAACGCCAGCAGGGGCGCCGCGGAGTTGACGCCGCCGGCCGCACCGAGGATCCGGTCGGGTCCGACCAACGCGGCCGCGCCGTAGCCGAGCACCAAGGTGAACAGGTAGAAGGCACCGATCAGCGCGATCGCCCAGACCACTGACCGCCGAGCCTCTTTCGCGGTCGGCACGGTGTAGAAGCGCATCAGCACGTGCGGCAGGCCCGCGGTGCCGAGCACCAACGCCAGCGCCAGCGAGATGAAGTTGATCTGCGAGGTGAGCGATCCGCCGTACTGTGCGCCCGGGGCCAGCACGTCGCGGCCGGACACGCCCTTGGTGGTGGCCTCGGAAATCGCCGACTGCGCCGAGCCGAGGATTTCGGAGAAGTTCAGCCCGAACTTGCTGAGCACCATGAAGGTCATCAGTCCGGCACCGGCGATCAGCAGCACGGCCTTGATGATCTGTACCCAGGTGGTGCCCTTCATACCGCCGACGAGGACGTAGACGATCATCAGGACGCCGACGACGGCGATCACGATCGACTGTCCGGCCCGGCTGTTGACGTCGAGCAGCAGGGCGACCAAACCGCCCGCGCCGGCCATCTGGGCCAACAGGTAGAACAGGGACACCGTCAGCGTGGAGATGGCCGCGGCCAGCCGCACCGGCCGTTGCTTGAGCCGGAAGCTCAGCACGTCGGCCATGGTGAATTTGCCGGTGTTGCGCAGCAATTCGGCGACCAGCAGCAGGGCCACCAGCCAGGCCACCAGGAAGCCGATGGAGTAGAGGAATCCGTCATAGCCGTACACGGCGATGGCTCCGGCGATGCCGAGGAAGCTGGCCGCCGACAGGTAGTCGCCGGCGATGGCGATGCCGTTCTGCGGGCCGGAGAAGCCGCGACCACCGGTGAAGAATTCGTCGGCGGTGGCGTTGCGCTTGCTGGCCTTGATCACCACGATCATCGTGACGACGACGAACAGGCTGAAGATGCCGATGTTGGCGGCCGGGTTGCCGACGGTTTCGGCGGCGAGGGTCGTGATGGTCATCAGGCGCCTTCCAGTTCTTCACGGATAGCCGTGGCCCGCGGGTCGAACTCCCTGTTGGCGAAGCGCACGTAGAGCCCGGTGATCACGAATGTGGTCAGGAACTGGCCCAACCCGATCAACAAGCCGACGTTGATGTTGCCGAAAACCCGGATGGCCATGAAGTCGTGGGCGAAAGCGCCGAGGGCGACGTAGAGGCCATACCAGACCAGGAAGAACGCGGTCATGGGAAAGACGAAGCGGCGCAGTCTGGTACGTAGTTCCTGGAATTCGGGACTTGCCTGCATGGCGAGGAACTGCTCGCCAGTGGGGGCAATCCTCTCGGAAAGGTCGGTTTCGGGCACCGAGGGCTCCTGACAGTTGGCTGTGCAAAGCGGATGGGCACTGAACCTAATTGAGAGGTGGGTCACACAGGAGTGGTATCGCCGTCGATACGCCGAATTCGGCCATCGTTGCGTTGAACGGTCGGTCGTCGGGGCTGAGCGGCAGGCGGTCAGCCCGCCGGGACCCGCTCGACGCCCAGGCCGAGGCGCTCCGGCACGTGCATGCGCGCGAAGATCTGCGCGACGCCGGGAGTCGGGTGGGTGAACAGGCTGACGACGATCATGGTGAGGAAGGCGATCGGCACGCTGACCGCCGCGGGGTAACCGACCATCACCGCGGGCCACCCGCCGAGCACCGCGTCGTCGACGCCGCCGGTGATCGCGACGAGCACCGCGCCGCCGCACACGCATCCCCCCACCACGAGCCCGCAGGCCGCGCCGACGACGGTCAGGCCGCGCCACCAGATCCCGAGTACCAACAGCGGGCACAGCGTCGAGGCCGCGACGGCGAAGGCCAGACCGACACTGCGCGACAGCTCCAGCCCGGACACCATCAGCGACAACGGAATCGGGATCAGGCCGCCGACCACCGCGGCGATCCGGAAATCGCGCACCCGGCCGCGCAGCACATCGGTGGCCAATGCGCCGGCGATACTGATCAGCAGCCCCGACGAGGTGGCCAGAAACGCCGCGATCGCACCGGCGGCCACCAGTGCGGCGAGCAGTTGGCCGCCGATCCCGCCGACGGCGGCGCCCGGTGCCAATAGCACTGCGGCATCGGCGGTTCCGGTGATCAGCAGCTGCGGGACGTACAACCGGGAGAACACGCCGAGCAGAATCGGGAAGAAGTAGAACGCCGACAGCAGCGCCACCACCGCGAGTGCGGTGCGCCGGGCCGCCCGCCCGTCGGGGTTGGTGTAGAAGCGGACCAGCACATGCGGCAGACCCATTGTGCCCAGGAATGTCGCGACGATGATCGACAACACCTGGTACAGCGGATGACCGCCGCCCAGGCCGCCGCCCGAGGCGATCCACTCGCTGCCGGTGCCCGGGGTGCCGGCTACCACGGGTGTGGCGGCGCCGGCCGCCAGCGTCAGCGTGGTGCCCGCGCCGAGGGTGTGTTGCCCCGGCACGGTGATCGTGGCGGATTCGACGTGGCGGCCGTCGAGATCGCCGGACACGGTGATGCCTGCCGGGTCGATCACCTGGACCATGACATCGTTTTCGATCTGCACGGTGGTCTGTTGCTGCACCGTCGGCGGCAGCGGTCCACCCAATTCGCCGCGATCGTTGATGAACAGCCCGAGCAGCGCCAGCGCCGGGACCGCGACGGCGGTGAGCTTGAGCCAGTATTGGAACGCCTGCACGAACGTGATCGACCGCATGCCGCCGGCCACCACGTTGGTGATGACGATCGCGGCGACCAGCAGCGGGCCGACCCAGACCGGAACGCCCAGAAGCGTTTTCAGGGCCAGACCGGCGCCCTGATACTGCGGGGCGAGATAGAACAGGCAGATCACCACGACGACGAGCATCGCCACCTTGCGCAGCCGGGCCGATCCGAGCCGGAACTCGGCGAAATCGGGCACGGTATAGGCCCCGGAGCGGCGCAGAGGCGCGGCCACGAACAACAGCACACCCAGATATCCTGCGGTGAAACCGACCGGGTACCACAGCGCGTCTGCGCCGTATTTCGCGATCAGCCCGGCTACCCCCAGAAATGAAGCGGCCGAGAGGTATTCGCCGGAGATCGCAGCGGCATTCCACTGCGGCCCGACGCTGCGGGAGGCCACCAGGAAGTCGGAGGTGGTGCGCGACAACCGGACTCCGTACGCGCCGATGGCGATGGTGGCCACCACGGAGGCCAGCAGGGCGGCGGCCGTCAGCGGTGCGCCGGTCATGGTTCGCTGTCGACGACGCGGACGAAGTCGCGCTCGCCCTGTTCGGCCAGCCGCACATACAGCCGCCCCACCCCGTACAGCAGCGGGTACAGCAGCCCGGCCAGGATCAGCCAGTTGAGCCGGATCCCGAACACGGTGAGCGCGGCCAGATCGGGGACGGCGGCATTGAGCAGTACGAGGGCGACGACGATCGTCACCACCACTGCCGCCAACCGCAGCGCGAGCCCGAGTTGCGTCCGCACCAGGCCCCGCACCAGGGCGTCGCCCACCTGCGTCTGCTCCTGAACCTCGACGCGGGTGCGGACCATGCGGGTGCCGCGGCGGTGGGCGAGCACGACCCGCTGCCGTTGCGGAGTGGGCCGGTCACTCATCGGTGCCCGCCGGCTTGAGATTGCGCATCGGGTCGCGGACCAACCGGTCGCGCAGTTCGCGGGCCTGACGTCGGCTCACCGGCAGTTCCACGGCGGGGGAGGATCCGTTGGCGCGCAGCCGGACCAGCACCGCGCCGTCGGCGGTGCGGAGTCCGGTGACCTGTCGCAGTGACACCAGGTAGGACCGGTGGATTCGCTGGAATCCGTGGTCGCGCCAACGGGTTTCCAAGGTGCTCAACGGGATTCGGACCAGATGGGCGCCGGTGGCCGAGTGCAGCCGGGCATAGTCGCCCTCGGCCTCGACCCAGCCGATGCTGTCGCGGGGCACCAGGTGGGTGATACCGCCCAGCTCGGCGGGGACCACATTCCAGTCCCGGTCCTCGGACTGTGCCGGTCCGGCCGGTTCGGCGGCGGCTTTCGGCGCCGCGGAGGCGACCCGGCGCACGGCCTCGTCGAGGCGGTTCTGCCGGATCGGCTTGAGCAGGTAGTCGACGGCGCCGACGTCGAAGGCGGCCACGGCCTTGTCCTCGTGGGCGGTCACGAACACCACGGCGGGCCGGTTCGTGTAATTGGCCAGCACACCGGCCAATTCGATGCCCGACAGGCCGGGCATGTTGATGTCGAGGAACACCGCGTCGATGGCGTGCTGGTTGAGTTCGCGCAGCGCCGAGGTGGCGTCGGATGCGGTGTGGACCTCGCCGATGTCGGGATGCCGGCCCAGCAGGTAGGCCAGCTCGTCGAGTGCGGGTGCCTCGTCGTCGACGGCGAGCACGGTCAGGCCAGAACTCATCCGAACGCACCTCCGCTGGCTCGCACTCCCGAGCGGAACTTCGGCACGCGCATCACCACTTTGGTGCCGGCACCGACCGCTGTCTCGACCACCAGACCGTAGTCGTTGCCGAATGCCGCGCGCAGCCGATGGTCCACATTGGTCAGCCCGACATGGGCCGATTCGCCGGTGCGGTCGGCCAACGCGTCGCCGGGCCCGGCGCGCAGCCGCTCCGGGTCCATGCCTGCGCCGTCGTCTTCGACGGTGATCACGCATTCGGTGCCGGCGTCGCGCGCGACGATCTCCACCGATCCGCCGCCGGTCCCGGCCAGCCCGTGCCGTACCGCGTTCTCCACCAAGGGTTGTAGCGCCAGAAACGGCACCACGACGTTGAGGACCTCGGGTGCCACCTGCAGCCGCACCTTCAGGTTGGGGCCGAATCGTGCGCGCTCCAGGGTGAGGTAGCGGTCGATGTTGCGCAGCTCGTCGGCCAGCGTGGTGTACTGCCCGGCCGCGCGGAACGAGTAGCGGGTGAAGTCGGCGAATTCGAGGATCAGTTCGCGGGCCCGGTCGGGGTCGGTGCGGACAAACGACGCAATCGTGTTGAGCGCGTTGTAGATGAAGTGCGGACTGATCTGGGCGCGCAGTGCCAGCACCTCAGCCCGATCCAAACGGGCGCGCGACGCGTCGAGCTCGGCGAGCTCGAGCTGGCTGGCCGCGTAGCGGGCCACCTCGCCGACCGCGCCGAGCATGCCCGGGCCGGGGCCGGCCGGTGTCAGCACGACCAGGGCGCCGAGCACCTCACCACCCTCGGTCAGCAGCGGCTGGGCCACGACCGCCGTCGAACGTGCCGTGTGCAGGACCCGGCGCCCGGCGCTTATCGACTCCCGTGCGGTGTCGGCGCAGACGTCGACGGTCCCGGACTGCCAGATCGACTCGTCGTCATGATCGCGGGCAAGCAGCGCCGCGTCGTCATCGAACAGGGCCAGGCCGGCGGTGCCGGTGAGCTCGCGCAGGTAGGGCGCGGCGGTCTGGGCGGATTCGGTGTCCAGGCCCTGCCGCAGCGCGCGTGCGGCCTGGGCGGCGGTGTGCAGCGCGGCGTGCACGGCGCGTTCGGTGGGGGTGGCGACCACTCTTCGGGTGCGCACCACGACGACGGCGGCGACCGCCGCCAGGATCAGCGCCAGGGCCAGCGCGACTGCAACTTCGCCGGACATCGTGCGGCCAACCTTAGATGGCCATCCGGCGAAACCGCAGCTAGGTCACCTATTGAACGGGGCAGGCGTACTTTCTGGCCACGTCGTACACACGCTGCTCCGAACCCGGACCGAGAACGCCCTGGGCAGCCAGCTCCCAACTGATGTATCCCGGGATGCCGCCCATGCAGGCCTGGTGCGCGACGCGCCATGCAGTGTCGGGATTCAGGTGGAAGCCGTTGCGTTCCAGGCCCTGCATGTAGTTGTCGAACTCCGGCGTGCCCTGATCGGGAATGGCGCCGGCCGGGGCCGCCAAGGCAATCGCGGTAGCCACCGCTGCAAATAGAAGTGCAACGACGCGTCTCATGTCCATCTCCTATGGGCATATCCACCGGTTATCGCGTACACATTCGCACACCGTGCCGACACAGGCGTCAAAATCCCCATGACCCGGGCATTCGCGAGAATCTCGCCGAAAGCGATGTTGTACTGGGCGCGTGACCCCAGAACAGTCGGTGCGTGCCGAACTCGAAGCATGGTCGACCCTGGACGTCGAGCAGATCGTGGCACCGTTTGCGCCGGACGCCGTCTGGGTTGCCCAGAGCACGGTGACCTTGCGCGGCATCGAAGAGATCCGGGTGGCGGTGACCGACTGGGTTGCCCGGATAACGTTCGCCGAGCTTCGGCTGGTCAACATCGCGACCAACGGCGACGTCGTGCTGACCGAGCGGGTCGACGCCTTCACCTTCACCGACGGCAAGAAGATCGAGTTGCCCGTCATGGGTGCGTTCGAGGTGGCGGACGGCAAGATCACGGGGTGGCGTGACTACTACGACCCGGGCGCGCACGGCTGACCCGTCGGCAGCGCGGAGCCCTAAACTGGCGACGTGGGAAAACTGCAGCTAGTCCAAGATCCGGAGGCCGACGCTCTGCTGGAGTCCAACCCGTTCGCGCTCTTGGTCGGGATGTTGTTGGACCAGCAGATCCCGATGGAGACGGCGTTCGCCGGGCCCAAGAAGATCGCCGACCGTCTCGGTGGCGTCGATGCGCGCGAGATCGCCGACTACAACCCGGACGCATTCATCGAGCTGGTGTCGCAAACCCCTGCCATCCACCGGTTTCCGGGGTCGATGGGCAAGCGGGTGCAGGACCTCGCGCGGGCCATCGTCGACGAGTACGACGGTGACGTGACGGCGCTGTGGACCGGCGGCGATCCGGACGGCAAAGAGGTGCTGCGCCGGCTCAAACGGCTGCCCGGGTTCGGTGATCAGAAGGCCCGGATCTTCTTGGCGCTGTTGGGCAAGCAGTACGGTGTGACACCGAAGGGCTGGCGTGAGGCGGCAGGGGATTACGGCGCGGCGGGCAGTTTCATGTCGGTGGCCGACGTGGTGGATCCCGGGTCGTTGCAGAAGGTCCGCACGTACAAGAAGCAGATGAAGGCCGCCGCGAAAGAAGCCAAGGCCGCCAAGTCTTGAGCGACTCGGGCTTGAAAGCTGGGCTACCTATGCAATGGTGAACATATGGCGAAGACACATCTGAACTGCCCTTGTGGCGAAGCGATCAGCGGGACCGACGAGGACGACCTGGTGGAGAAGGCACAGGCCCATCTGGCCCAGCAGCACCCCGGGCGTGAGTACGACCGCGAAATGATCCTCTTCATGGCCTACTAGGCCCAGCTTTCAGCCCTACACAAAATTCCCGGTCGCCGGCCATCAGGCCAGCGACCGGGAATTTCGTTTCCCCATTCATATGGTGTGGTCAGGGCACCACCGTGGATCCGATGGTGGGCATGAACTGGCACTGCTTCTCGGTCGTGGTGACCTGGCCGAAGATCGTCGACATGATGCTGCCGGAGCCGGTGTCGGCGATGGCGGTCAGCGTGGTCGGCCCTTCGGGGTTGATGTCCGAGCGCGGCTGAAGCGTCGCGCTGCCGGACTTGCCGGTGGTCAGGTTCACCCACGTGACGTTCAGCGGCAGCTTTTGCTCGGCGGCCGGGCCGGGCGTGCCGATCGCGGTGAACACGTACGCGGTCTGGCCGGCTTTCGGGCCGGGCAGCGGAATCGTGGCCGGGCCGGCCACTGAAATCGCCGTCGCCAGAACGTTTCCGCCGTCCTTGAGGCATCCGTTGCTGATCGACGGGTACATGAAGTCCTGCGTCGTCGGGGCATCGGGTCCGAAGCCAGGAGGAGGCGTGGGGGCCGGGGCCGGCAGAGCTTCAGGAGCAGGTGCCGGGATGGTGGCCGCCGCCGGAACAGCCCCGGGCGCGGGCGCCGCTTCGGGAGCCGGTGCGGGTGCGGGAGCCGGAGCAGCTTCCGGAGCCGGGGCGGGCGCCGGAGCGGGCAGTGCCTCAGGGGCCGGCCCGGCCGCATGGGCCGGGTCGACACCCATCGGCAGGTGAGCGTCGTTGCCGGCACCCAGAGCGGGAACATGCTCGGGTGCGGCGACGGGCTGTGCTGCGAAGTGGTTGACCGCCGTCGCGACGTTGCGGGATTCCGCCGTTTCCGACTTGTTGGCCGCGAAGGCCTGCGCGGCTGCCATCAGCAGCTGCACCGCGCCACCCGGGTCGGCCGCAGCCTGCTGGATGATCGGGCTCAGGTTCTCCATCGCCGGCAGGCCGGGGGCCTGCAGGTTGTCGATCGGCAGCGGTGCCGGGTCGGCATTGGCGACGGCGCTGCTGAACAGCAACAGGGTGGTGGACCCGATTGCGGCGGCGGTGCCGAACATCAGTTTCAGGGACTTACGCGGTGACATGGCTTTCCCAATCGTTTCGGGCGGTCAGACCAGTTCGGGGATCAGGGCAGGCCGGCGGTCAGCAGCGGAGCCAGCGCTGCGACACCCGGGTTGCTCATTCCGGGGGCCGCGGCCGCGGGAGCCGCCACTGCCGGAGCTGCGGCCCGGAACCAACGATCCCAGGGGCGCGTTGGCCGCCGCCGGCGTCACGGCAGTGGGCGCCTGCGGGAGGGTCACCGATGCAGTGGCCGACGGGGCCGGCGCCGGTGCGGCGGCGGGGGCGCCGGTCAGTGCGGAGCTCACGCCCTGCAGCAGCTGGGGCGCGGCTGCCGGCACGTTGGCGAGTTGGTTGACGATCGGCAGGTTCGGCGCGCCGGGGATCGCCGGGGCCGGTGCCACCGGTTCGGCGTTCGCTGTGGCACTGAGGGCCAACGCGACCGGGACTGCGCCGGCGGCCGCGATCATGCTGGTGGAAAGTGCTTTCCAGGTGAAGATCATGGTTCTCCCAATCGGTTGCTTGTGGTCTGAAGGCGAAACTATCGAGTTACTGGTGTTACTCAAGTGACACGTGTGGCGGTTATTCAACCGTTACTGCACCGGGCGAATTCGTTATCGCGCAGTGCCTCGGGCGTGATGCGCGGGCCCGGCGTCACCGCCCAGCGTCGTCAAGGCGAAGGCGTCACCCCGAATGCCACGCTGGAGTGGCCCTCGACCTCAGCAGCCACTCCAGCGTGACGATGTGGGCGAGTGTGGCGGTGTCTCGGCACTCCAGCGTGACGCTCGCCCTCGGGAGCCACTCTGACGTGACATACGGCCGGCGGGACCAACCCCTGGGATGCCGAACCGGATGAGCCGGGTCGCTAAAGTCGTGTCCGTTAACACCGAACCGGCCACCCACGTCTCAGCAACCGCGCGGCTCTACCGCCTGGCGCCTGTGTTGCTGGTCCTCAGCATTGCGGCACGACTGGCCTGGACCTACCTCGTCCCGAACGGCGCCAATTTCGTCGACCTGCACGTCTATGTCGGCGGCGCAGCCACGCTGGACGGCCACGCGGGCGCGCTCTATGACTACGTCTACGCGGACCAGACGCCGGATTTCCCACTGCCTTTCACCTATCCGCCGTTCGCCGCGGTGGTGTTCTATCCGCTGCATCTGCTGCCCTTCGGGCTGGTCGCGTTCTGTTGGCAGGTCGGCATCGTCGCGGCGCTGTACGGCGTGGTCCGGATCAGCCAGCTGTTGCTCGGCGGGCCGGCGCCCCGGCGTGTCGCGATGCTGTGGACCGCCGTCGGCATCTGGACCGAGCCGCTGCGCAGCACGTTCGACTACGGACAGATCAACGTGGTCCTGGTGCTCGCGGTGCTCTACGCCGTCTACAGCAACCGCTGGTGGCTGTCGGGGTTGCTGGTCGGCCTGGCCGCGGGGGTGAAGCTCACGCCTGCGGTGTCGGGGCTCTACTTCGTCGGCGCGCGCCGGTGGGGCACCGCGGTGTTCTCGGCGGTGGTGTTTTTCGGCACGGTCGCGTTCTCGGTGTTGGTGATCGGGGATGAGGCGCGCCGGTACTTCACCGAACTGCTCGGTGACGCCGGCCGGATCGGGCCGATCGGAACGTCGTTCAATCAATCGTGGCGCGGCGGGATCTCGCGAATCCTGGGCCATGACGCCGGATACGGTCCGGCGGTGCTGCTGGGCATCGCCGTCACCGCGGTCCTTGCCGTGCTGGCGTGGCGGGCTGTCGGCGGCAGTGCCGACCGACTCGGAGCGATCGTGATCGTGAGCCTGTTCGGGTTGCTGCTTTCACCGATTTCGTGGACGCACCACTGGGTCTGGCTGATCCCGCTGATGATCTGGTTGCTGCACGGCCCGCTGGCCGACCGGTTGGGGGCGCGGATCCTGGGCTGGGGCTGGCTGGCGCTGACGCTGGTCGGCGTGCCGTGGCTGCTCAGTTTCGCCCAGCCGACGATCTGGGTGATCGGCAGGCCGTGGTACCTGGCCTGGGCCGGGCTGGTCTACATCGTCGCGACGCTGGTGACACTGGCCTGGATCGCGGCAACCCCGACGAGCGGGCCTACGCGGACTGGTCGGACAGAATCCGGTTGATCTCCTCGGCCATCTGGACGTCCTTTTCGGTGATGCCGCCGGCAGAATGCGTCACCAGCGCGAACGTGACTGTGCGCCAGCGGATGTCGATGTCGGGATGATGGTCTTTTTCCTCGGCGAACTCGGCCACGCGGCGCACCGCGTCGATGCCGTCGAGGAACGTCGGAAATTTGGTGGATCTGCGCAGGGCGCCCGCCGCGCGTTCCCAGCCCGGCAGATCGGGCAGTGCGGCGTCGACCTGATCGTTCGATAACACGGCCATACCCGACGGTATACCGTCGGGCGCGATGGATGCGCAGATCGTGGTGGCCGGTGCACTGTTCTCGGCGGCTCGGCTGTTGGTCGCTCAACGGCAGCGGCCCCCGGAGCTGGCCGGTCTGTGGGAACTCCCCGGCGGCAAGGTGGGTGCCGGCGAGACCGACGCCGACGCGCTGGCCCGCGAGCTATACGAGGAGCTCGGTGTCGAGGTGGCCGTCGGTGCCCGCCTCGGGGTGGACGTCGCGCTGAAGGCGGGTATGACGCTGCGCGCCTACCGGGTGGCCCTCACCTCGGGCAGTCCACAACCGCACGATCACCGGGCCTTGCGCTGGGTCACGGTCGACGAGCTCGATGACCTGCCGTGGGTGCCCGCCGATCGGGCCTGGCTGGCCGACCTGGCCGCGACGCTGCGTTCGGGTGCCGCACTGGAATAGCCGCACTGCGGCGGGTGCGGACATTACTGTTCGGGCACATGCGGGTGCTGCAGTTCATCTGGCGAGGTGTGCTGGCGTTCGACCGGATAGGCTCGCGAATCCCGCAATTGATCCAGATCTGGCTGGTGGAGTTCTTCTTCGCACTGCCGTTGGCCTTCTTCGTCGCGAAGGTCGTCGACATCCGCGGCGGGTTCGGGGTTCCCGGCACGGGCGGATCGGTGCCCGGGGTGTTCTGGGGCGGGTTGGCGGTGTCACTGGTCTGTGGGTTCTTCTTCGTGCGCAACCTGATCCGCCCGCGCCTGGTGTCCGGCTCGTGGACGCCCATGGTGCATGCCGATGTCGGCGACTACACCGTGATGGCGGGGAATCGGGCGTGGAAGGTCGACTACCGGTACCTCACCAGTCACCCGTCGTACGCCCTGCTGCTCACACTCACCGCGCCGGTCCCGGCGGTGATGGTGCTGGCCACCGTCAATCACGGAGATGCGACGTTCTATTGGCGCGTGGCCGGGATCGCCGGACTGGTGATCCTGGCGTTGATGGCGCTGGCCCGCGTATTGGCTTGGTACGTCTTCCGTTTCGGCCGGAGCGCACTCGCCACGGAGGTCGAGGGGATGTCGTCGCGCCGGCTTAGCTGGGAGATCGCCTGGAAGCCGGTTTTGATGCTCATGGTGTTGATGTACGCCATCGTCGGTATCCCGCTGGGCTGGATGTGGTGGCAGGAGAAGCGCACGATCGCCGGGCTGCCGGAGGTGACGGTGGCCGACGGCGTCGACGCCGCAGGCCAGTACCGCCGGGTGCGGGGCAGCGTGATCGGCGAACCGGTGTACTGGGCCCCGCGTGGGACGGGCCGCGGCGGCAACAACTATTCGGGTGCCGGAGTGTTGGTCGAGTTGCCCTCGGGCGGACAGGCGCTGTTGCTGGCCGAGTCGTTGTCGGTGCCCGACTTCGTCGGGGCGCTCAAGCGGGTCGACGACGGTCACCTGGCGGCGCAGGGAAAGGTGGTCGATCATCTCACCGAGGATCAGCTCACCTACTACGGCTTGGACGAGAATGCCTTTCCCGCGGCCCCGGCCGAGGGGCGGGTAATGGTCCTGCTGTCCTATCCGTGATGCCGTTGCTGTCGGTCCCGCGAGTTAATCGGTGGAGCCGCAACGACATTAATTTCGGCATACTCATGTTGCGGATTACATTTCCGTGAAACTGCCTGCAACGTTTCCGGCAAAATGACGCGACCGCGCCGAACATGGTGTTTTGCTGTTGTGGTGACCACGGCAACTGCGCCGTACCTGGGCCAAGGGCAGAGAATCAATCTCTTGCTGGCCACCTGGGTCTCGGCCATCAACTTCTGGGCCTGGAACATGATCGGCCCGCTGTCCACTACTTACGCCGGCGACATGAAGCTGAGCAGCACGCAGGCTTCGATGCTTGTCGCCACTCCGATCCTGGTCGGCTCGCTCGGCCGGGTAGCAGTCGGCGCGCTGACCGACAGGTACGGCGGTCGCACGATGTTCCTGGCGGTGACACTGGCCTCGATCGTTCCGGTGTTGGCGGTCGGGGCGGCGGGGGAGGCCAGGTCGTATCCGATGTTGTTGGTGTGCGGGTTCTTCCTGGGCATCGCCGGCACCATCTTCGCGGTCGGAATCCCGTTCGCGAACAACTGGTATGAGCCCTCCCGCCGCGGCTATGCCACCGGTGTGTTCGGTATGGGCATGGTCGGCACGGCGTTGTCGGCATTCTTCACACCGAGATTCGTCCGCTGGTTCGGCTTGTTCCCCACCCATCTCATCATCGCGGTCGCCCTGGCGCTGACCGCGGTGTTGTGTCTGGTGGTGATGCGTAATTCACCGGTGTTCCAGCCGAATACCGATCCGGTGCTGCCGAAACTCAAGTCGGCCCTGAAACTTCCCGTCACATGGGAGATGTCGTTCCTGTACGCGGTGGTATTCGGCGGATTCGTGGCGTTCAGCAATTATCTGCCCACCTACATCAAGAATGTGTATGAATTCTCCGCCGTCCAAGCCGGTAGCCGTACAGCGGGATTCGCGTTGGCCGCGGTGCTGGCCCGGCCGATCGGCGGCGCGCTGTCGGACCGGATCCCGCCCAAGTACGTGGTGCTGACATCATTCGCGGGGACCGCCGTGCTGGCATTCATCGCGGTGTTCCAGCCGCCGCCGGACGTGTGGTCGGCGGCGACGTTCATCGGCCTGGCCGTCTTTCTGGGCATCGGCACCGGCGGCGTCTTCGCCTGGGTCGCGCGCCGGTCACCGGCCAAGGAGGTCGGTTCGGTCACCGGCATCGTCGCCGCCGCAGGCGGTTTGGGCGGCTACTTCCCGCCGTTGGTGATGGGTGCGACGTACGACGCGGTGGATCACGACTACACGGTCGGGTTGCTGTTGCTCGTGGCGACGGCGCTGCTGGCGTTCGGGTACACCGCACTCCGACTCCACGCTCATGAGCCCGAGCAGGCCAAGGAGGCGCGTCAATGACCAAGCCCCACATCGGCGGGTCGATCGAGGAGTTGCTCGAGCGCAGTGGCAGGTTCTTCACCGCCGGTGAGTTCTCCGAGGACCTCAGGACGGTCACTCGGCAGGGCGGCCGTCAGGGCGACGTCTTCTACCGCGACCGGTGGAGTCACGACAAGGTGGTGCGTTCGACCCACGGGGTGAACTGCACCGGGTCATGTTCCTGGAAGATCTACGTCAAAGACGGGATCATCACCTGGGAAACCCAGGAGACCGATTATCCGTCGGTCGGGCCCGACCGGCCCGAGTACGAGCCCCGCGGATGCCCGCGCGGTGCGGCGTTCTCGTGGTACACCTACTCGCCGACACGGGTGCGCTACCCGTACGCGCGCGGCGTGCTTGTCGAGATGTACCGGGAGGCCAAGGCACGCCTGAAGGATCCGGTGTTGGCGTGGGCCGACATTCAGGGCGATCCGGAGCGCCGCAGGCGCTATCACCAGGCCCGGGGCAAGGGTGGTCTGGTCCGCGTGGGCTGGGCCGAGGCCACCGAGATGATCGCGGCCGCGCACGTGCACACCATCAAGACCTACGGGCCGGACCGGGTGGCCGGATTCTCGCCGATCCCGGCGATGTCGATGGTGTCGTTCGCCGCCGGTTCGCGGTTCGTCGAACTCCTCGGTGGCGTGATGACGTCGTTCTACGACTGGTATGCCGACCTTCCGGTGGCCTCTCCGCAGGTGTTCGGGGACCAGACCGACGTCCCGGAATCGGGCGACTGGTGGGACGCGTCGTATCTGATGATGTGGGGTTCCAATGTCCCGGTGACACGCACCCCCGATGCGCACTGGATGGCCGAGGTGCGTTACCGGGGCACCAAAGTGGTCACGGTCAGCCCGGATTACGCCGACAACACCAAGTTCGCCGATGAGTGGATGCCGTGCGCGGCGGGCACGGACGGCGCGCTGGCCATGGCGATGGGCCACGTCATCCTCGACCAGTGCTTCGTGCAGAACCGGGTTCCGTACTTCGTCGACTACGTCCGCAAGTTCACGGATCTGCCGTTCCTGGTGAAGCTCGAAGAGCGTGGCGGTGTGCTGGTGCCCCGTAAGAACCTCACCGCCGCCGACCTCGGCGGGGTAATCGCAGAACAGGAGAACGCGGCGTTCAAGCCCGTTCTGCTCGACGGGGCCAGCAACAGTGTCGCGGTCCCGCAGGGCTCGCTGGGATTCCGATACGGCAACGACGGTCTCGGAAAGTGGAACCTCGACCTGGAAGACCTGGTCCCCGCGCTGACCGTGTTGGGAGACAGCTTCGAGACCGCCGAGATCACGCTGCCGCGCTTCGACACCGTCGACGGTAGCGGCGCGACGCTGCAGCGTGGTGTGCCGGTGCGGCGCGTCGGGCAACACCTGGTGTGCACGGTGTTCGACCTGATGCTGGCCCAGTACGGCGTGCGCCGGCCGGGCCTGCCGGGTGACTGGCCAGAAGGATACGACGACGCCACCCGGCCCTACACCCCGGCCTGGCAGGAGCAGATCACCGGGGTGTCCGCCGCTCAGGCGATCCGGGTGGCACGCGAATTCGCCCGCAACGCCGAGGAATCCGGTGGCCGGTCGATGATCATCATGGGCGCAGGCATCTGCCAGTGGTTCCACGGCGACGCCACCTACCGGGCCGTGCTGGCGCTGCTGCTGCTCACTGGTTCGATGGGGCGCAACGGCGGCGGCTGGGCCCACTACGTGGGCCAGGAGAAGTGCCGGCCTGTCACCGGATGGGCCGCCATGGCGATGGGCACCGACTGGTCGCGACCGCCGCGGCAGATGGCCGGTACGTCGTACTGGTACGCCCACACCGACCAGTGGCGCTACGACGGGTACCGTGCCGACGCGCTGTCCAGTCCGGTGGGCCGCGGACGGTTCCGCGACAAGCACACGATGGATGTGATGGCTTCGGCGGTGGCCATGGGATGGACGCCGTTCTACCCGCAGTTCGACCGGTCCAGCCTGGATGTGACCGACGAGGCCAAGGCCGCCGGCCAGGAGGTTCCGGACTATGTGGCCGGTCAATTGGCCAGTGGCGGGCTGAAACTCGCGGTCACCGACCCGGACAATCCGGCCAACTGGCCGCGGGTGCTCAACATCTGGCGAGCCAATCTGCTGGGCTCCTCCAGCAAGGGCAACGAGTACTTCTTACGGCATCTGCTGGGTACGACATCCAACGTACAGGCCGAGCCCACCGTCGAGGAGTTGCGGCCGAACGACGTGGCCTGGACCGACGACATCCCTGAAGGCAAGCTCGATCTGCTGATGTCGATCGACTTCCGGATGACGTCGACGACGCTGCTCTCTGACGTGGTGCTGCCCGCGGCCACCTGGTACGAGAAGGCCGATCTGTCCAGCACCGATATGCATCCGTACATCCACGCCTTCAGCCCGGCTGTCGACCCGCCGTGGGAAACTCGTTCGGATTTCGAGGCTTTCGGGGCGATCGCCCGCACCTTCAGTGCGTTGGCCGCCCGGCATCTGGGCACCCGCACCGACGTGGTGATGGGCACGCTGCAACACGACACCCCGGGGGCGATGGCCTATCCCGGTGGGACCGAACACGATTGGCGGACCACCGGTGAGACGCCGGTGCCGGGCAAGACGATGGGCCCACTGGTGGTGGTGGAACGCGACTACACCGCGATCGCCGACAAGTGGTCCACCCTGGGCCCGCTGGTCAACACCCTGGGGCTGACCACAAAGGGCGTCACCACGCATCCGGAGCAGGAGGTCGCCGAACTCGCCGCGAAGTTCGGAGTGATGGATTCCGGTGCCGGCCAGGGCCGCCCGGCGATCACCACCGCCGAGCGGATGGCCGACGTGATCCTGGCGCTCTCGGGCACCTCCAACGGCCGGCTGGCCGTGGAGGGATTCCGCGAACTCGAACGGCGCACCGGCCGCAAGCTCATCCATCTGGCCATCGGTAACGAGGAACGCCGGATCACCTACGCCGACACCCAGGCCAGGCCGGTGCCGGTGATCACCAGCCCGGAGTGGTCGGGCAGTGAGACCGGCGGTCGCCGCTACGCACCGTTCACGGTGAACATCGAGGAGCTCAAGCCCTTCCACACGCTCACCGGCCGCATGCACTTCTACGTCGACCACGATTGGTTGGAGGAACTGGGCGAGCAGTTGCCGATCTACCGCCCACCGTTGGACATGGCCAGATTGTTCGGCGAATCCAAGCTGGGGCGCGACGGAATCGGCCTGACCGTGCGGTATCTGACCCCGCACTCCAAGTGGTCGATCCACTCGGAGTATCAGGACAACCTGTTCATGCTGTCGCTGTCGCGGGGCGGTCCGACCATGTGGATGAGCCCGGCCGACGCCGCGAAGATCGAGGTGAACGACAACGACTGGATCGAGGCGGTGAACCGCAACGGGGTGCTGGTGTGCCGGGCGGTGGTCAGCCACCGGATGCCCGAGGGGGTGGTGTACGTCTACCACGCCCAGGAACGCACCATCGACGTGCCACTGAGCGAAACCACGGGGACCCGTGGCGGGATCCACAATTCGCTGACCCGGCTGTTGGTCAAGCCCAGCCACCTGGCCGGCGGGTATGCCCAGCACTCGTTCGCCTTCAACTATCTCGGCCCCACCGGAAATCAGCGCGACGAGGTGACGGTGGTCCGCCGCCGTTCGCAGGAGGTGAAGTACCAGTGAAGGTCATGGCCCAGATGGCGATGGTGATGAACCTCGACAAGTGCATCGGGTGTCAAACCTGTTCGGTCACCTGTAAACAGGCGTGGACCAACCGGGCCGGAACCGAGTACGTCTGGTTCAACAACGTCGAAACTCGTCCGGGGCAGGGTTACCCGCGCACCTATCAGGATCAGGAGCGCTGGCGTGGCGGGTGGAAGCTGGACCGGCGCGGCCGGCTGCGCCTGCGTGACGGCGGCCGGCTGGCCAAGCTGGCCCGGATATTCGCGAATCCGAAGCTGCCGTCCATCGAGGACTACTACGAGCCGTGGACGTATGACTACGAGAACCTGACCTCGGCACCCCTGGGCGAACACATCCCGACCGCGCCGCCGCGAAGCCTGATCACCGGCAAGCCCATGAAGGTGTCGTGGTCGGCGAACTGGGACGACGACCTGGCCGGCTCGCCGGAGATCGTGCCGGGGGATCCGATCCTCAAGCAGGTCAGCGAGCAGATCAAGCTCGAGCTCGAGCAGACCTTCATGTTCTACCTGCCCCGGATCTGCGAGCACTGCCTGAACCCGGCGTGTGTGGCGTCCTGCCCGTCGGGCGCAATGTACAAGCGGTCCGAGGATGGCATCGTGCTGGTCGATCAGGACCGCTGCCGCGGCTGGCGGATGTGCGTGTCCGGATGCCCTTACAAGAAGGTGTATTTCAACCACAAGACCGGCAAGGCCGAGAAGTGCACGCTGTGCTACCCGCGCATCGAGGTCGGGCTGCCCACGGTGTGCTCGGAGACCTGTGTGGGCCGGCTGCGTTACCTCGGGCTGGTGCTCTACGACGTCGACAAGGTGCTGGAGGCCGCCTCGGTGCCCGACGACAAGGATCTCTACGAGGCGCAGCGGCAGATCCTGCTGGACCCGACTGATCCGGAAGTGATCGCCGGGGCCCGTGCCGAGGGCATCTCCGACGAATGGATCGAGGCGGCCCAACGCTCTCCGATATACAAGCTCATCCACACGTTTGGTGTTGCGCTGCCACTGCATCCGGAGTTCCGCACTGTGCCGATGGTCTGGTACATCCCGCCGCTGTCCCCGGTGGTCGACGCGGTCAGCCGCGACGGACACGACGGCGAGGACATCGGCAATCTGTTCGGCGCGCTGGAGGCGCTGCGAATCCCGATCGAGTACCTGGCCGGGTTGTTCACCGCCGGGGACACCGCCGTCGTCGAGGGGGTGCTGCGCCGTCTCGCCGCGATGCGGTCCTACATGCGCGACATCAACCTCGGCCGGCAGACCCAACCGCACATTCCCGCCGCGGTCGGCATGACCGAGGAACAGACCTACGAGATGTACCGGCTGCTGGCGCTCGCGAAATATGAGGAGCGCTACGTCATTCCGACTGCCTACAGCTCGGAGGGCATACCCGGGGCGGAGGAGCCCGGGTGTTCATTGTCGTTCGAGGGCGGGCCCGGAATGTACGAGTCGGGTCCGTTCGGCGAGGCCAGCGGTGGGCCGGTGCCGGTGGCGGTGGAGACCTTCCATGCGCTGCAGCACCGGCAGACCACCGGCGGGATGGCCGCCAACGCCGAGCGCCCATCGAGGGTCAACCTGCTCAACTGGGACGGCAGGGGCGTTCCGTCGGGCATGTTCCCGCAGGACTAGCCAGGGAGAACCAGTGAGGAAGCGTAGGAACCGATCCGATGACAGCCTGCAGGATCGCCTGGTGTGGCAGGCGGCCTCGCTGATGCTCGCCTACCCAGACGACGGCCATGCCGATCGGCTGCAGACCGCCGCGCGCCTGCTGGACCACGTCACCGGTGAGCGACGGGCACTGCTCGGCGAAACCGTTGTCGGGTTGAGTCTTCGGTCCACCATGGAGCTGGCGCAGGAGTACGTGGAGACCTTCGACCTGCACAAGCGGTGCACCATGCTACTGACCTACTGGACGTCGGGGGACACCCGGAACCGCGGCGCGGACATGGTCGAGTTCACCCAGACCTACCGGGCCGCCGGCGTGGAGATTCCGAAAGGTGAAGCCCCCGATCACCTTCCGGTGGTGCTGGAATTCGCCGCCACCGTCGACCCGGAAGCGGGGCGGCGGCTGCTCGCCAAATACCGCGTGCCGATCGGTGTGGTGGCCCGCGCGTTGGCCGAGGCGAGATCGCCGTATGCGCCCGTGGTCGCGGCGGTGGACGCCACCCTGCCGTCCCTGTCCTCCGTCGACGACGTATCGCGTTTGATGCGGTGCGGGCCGCCCGCGGAATCTGTCGGGTTGCAGCCCTTTCAGCTGACCGTTCCGCCCCGCCGGGTACAGGAGGTGCGCTGATGTCGGGCTGGGAGATCTTCTGGGACGTGGTGCCGTACGTGACGCTGGCGGTGGTGGCCGTCGGAACCTGGTGGCGCTATCGCTACGACAAGTTCGGTTGGACGACACGATCGTCACAGCTCTACGAGTCGCGGCTGCTACGTATCGCCAGCCCGATGTTCCACTTCGGCATGCTCGTGGTGTTCATCGGTCACGTCATCGGCCTGTTCATCCCGGAATCGTGGATGGATCTGGTGATGAGCGACCACGTCTATCACCTGCAGGCGGTGATCCTGGGTGGTATCGCCGGCATCGCCGCGCTCGTCGGCATCGCGCTGCTCATCTACCGGCGCCGTGCCACCGGCCCGGTGTTCATGGCCACCACCGTCAATGACAAGACGATGTACCTGGTGCTGGTGGCCGCGATGGTGGCCGGCTTCGCCTGTACGGCGATCGGGGCCACACCCGAAGGCGCCGAGCATGATTACCGCGAAACCGTGTCACCCTGGTTCCGCTCGATCTGGATCCTGCAGCCCCGCGGCGACCTGATGGTCCAGGCGCCGCTCTACTTCCACATCCACGTCATCATCGCGCTGGTGCTGTTCTGCCTGTGGCCGTTCACCCGGCTCGTGCACGTGTTCAGCGCCCCGATCGGTTACCTGTTCCGTCCCTACATCGTCTACCGGGGCCGCGATGTCGCCGAGCGCAGTGAGCTGGTCGGATCGCGGCCGCAGCGCCGGGGCTGGTGAGCGCGCCGCCAATACCGATCTCGCCGGGGTCAGACATTGGGGACCTTTGGCCCTCCCCGACCAGGCACGTCAGGCGGACCATCGTTCTATGGAGCAGTTGACCGCCCTGGACGCGGGGTTCCTCGAAGCCGAGGACTCCGATCGCCACGCGAGCTTGGCGATCGGGGCGATCGCCGTGCTGGACGGGCCGATGCCCCGCCCCGACACCATCATGGCCGGCCTGGCCGAACGGGCGCTGACGGTGCCCCGCCTGCATCAACTGCTGCGCACCCAGCCGCTCGACCTCGGGGCGCCACAATGGGTGGAGGACACCAACTTCGATGCATCCCACCACATTCGGTATGCCGCGCTGCCGCAGCCAGGTGATGATGCGGCGCTGTACCGATGGGCCGCCGACATCATGGAGCGGCGCCTCGACCGGGACCGTCCGCTGTGGGAGTGCTGGGTCGTCGACGGCCTCGAATACAATCGCTGGGCGATCCTGCTCAAGGTTCACCACTGCATCGCCGACGGCATCGCTGCGGCACGGCTGTTCAGCCGGCTCTGTGACGACGGCGGCACGCCCGGCAAAGGTGTGGTGCGTCGAGCGGCGAGAGGCACCGGTGCGTTCAGCCCGGCCGATTGGCTCGGTGAGGCATGGCGTATCTCGACCGGGCTCCCCGTCGCCGCCGTGCAGGCGGTCCGCGGAGCCCTCGGCATCGTCACCGGGCTGCTGCGCCCGGCGGCCGCCAGCTCGTTGACCGGGCCGGTGACGAGCATGCGGCGCTACGCGGCCGGCGAGGTGTCGCTGGATGAGGTCGACTCGGTGTGCCGGGAATTCGGTGTGACGGTCAATGATGTTGCGCTGGCGGCGATCACCGACAGCTTCCGCAACATACTCATTCGCCGCGGCGAGAAGCCGAGGCGGGACGCGCTGCGTACCCTGGTGCCGGTTTCGGTGCGGTCCGACGACGCGCGTGACCGCGCTGACAATCGGGTATCGGTGATGCTGCCGTACCTTCCGGTCGACAAGGCAGACCCCGTGCACCAGCTGCGCACCGTGCATTCACGGCTGTCCAGGGCCAAATCCAGTGGACAACGTGAAGCGGGCAACATCCTGGTCTCGGCGGCAAACGTGATCCCGTTCGCGCTCACCGCGTGGACGGTGCGGGCACTGACCCGGTTGCCGCAACGCGGCGTCGTCACCGTCGCCACGAATGTGCCCGGCCCGCCGAAGCGGTTGCGCGTGATGGGCCGCGACATCGTGCGGTTGCTGCCGATTCCGCCGATCGCGATACAACTGCGCACCGGTGTCGCCATCATGAGTTATGCCGACCGGCTGGTCTTCGGTGTCATCGGCGATTACGACACGGCTCCCGATGTGGACGAACTCGCCCGCGGCATCGAGCGTGCCGTTGCCCGTCTGGTCGATATCAGCGCCGGGCACTGGCGCTCCACCCCGGTGGGAACTCTGCAACTCGTACAGGGAGGTTGATCGATGAAGGGACAGGAACTCGGCGTTCTCACCCGCAGGCAATGCCTGGATCTGTTGGAGCGGGTGCGGGTGGGCCGATTGGTGTTCACCGAGGATGCGCTGCCGGCCGTGCAGCCGGTCAACTTCCGCGTGTGGCATGACGATGTGGTGATCCGCGTTGCCGGCGGGGCCAAGCTGAGCGCCGCCATCGAGCATCAAGTGGTCGCCTTTCAAGCCGATGAGCTCGACGCCGATCTACGGACGGGGTGGAGCGTGACGATCGTCGGGCATGCCGAGCCGATCACCGACGTGGATGAGCAGGTGGAAGTCGCCGGGACGTTCGTACAGCCGTGGGCCGAGGGGCGGCGCGACCACTTCGTGCGGATCCGGGCCGAGAAGGTCACCGGGCGTGAGCTCCGGGACCACGCGATGCCGCACTACCAGGGCAACAACGCAAATGGTGAATTTCAGAATTCGGCAGGCCAAGTTCACAGGTAAGTCATAGAGTTTGGGCAGGATCGTCCCGCTCCACCGCTCGAGAACGGGAGACGGATCCGTGGGGGGCCCATGTTCAAACAGCCTGTTGGCGCCGGGATCAATCATGTTGTCCGCGTTGGCGCCGTGGCACTCGCTCTCGGACTGGGCGCCGCCATCGCCTCTCCCGTAGGGGTGGCCACGGCCGATGACACGGGTACTTCGGTGTCATCGGAATCGCCGTCCTCGGAAGCGAATAGCGCCGCCGCGCCGGATCCGCAACCACCTGCATCCGCTGCGCCCACACCGACGGGTCCGGCCGGTTCGCCCCCCGGCAGATTCGGGCGACCGGGCAAAGAGCTTGTCTCAGAGTTGTTGAAGGGGAAGCGATCTAAGTCGAAGCAAACCGTTGTCACCCTCGACGACGGTGTGGTCATCCGGAGTTCGGGTGGGGCGCACACGGCGGGTGCCGACGAGCCCGAATTGCCTGTAGTGGTCGATCAAGCGGTAGATGTCGTCGACCCGGAGCCCCAGGACGTGGCGCCGGTCGAAGAGGCTGTAGCAAACGACACCGGCGCGGTGGATTCGCCGAATCGGCCTACCGGCGAGCTGTATTCGAAGAACCGCAAACTCGACCCTGAATCGAAGCAGGCGGATGTTGCCGACCGGGCGACGTTGCTCGGCGCCGTGCGAGCCAAGGTCGAAGCGTTCGCCACGGCATCGCCATCGCCGACACTGCAGACCCAGACACAGACCCAGACGCAGGAGCGGGCAACCATCACCATCCCGCCGCTGCCACTTCCGGGGCCGGACTCACCGGAGCCGGTCAAGAAGGCCTGGGGTTGCTTCTGCAACGTCTTCACCACGGTGGCTCCGATCGCCCAGAAGATCGGCGGCCTGATCAACGAGTACATCCTTCCGGTTCTGGCTACTCCCGCCCCTGGCGAGACTCCGGACTCGCCGGTGCTGTGGGCCGTGCTCGGCTGGGTGCGCCGACAGGCCGACCAAATACTCTCCGCCCCTCCGATTTCGGACTTCACGGAAGCGGTCACGGCGTGGGGCGCATTGACGCTTCAGCAGGTGACGCAGTCCTGCGGGGAGCCCACTGCGGGGCTGCCGGAGGAGCTCGAACGCACCGTGATCGTGTCGGGGCTGTCCGAACCGGTGGATTTCCGGTTCCTGCCGGACGATCCGGACAACCCGGACGACGGCGGGATCCTGATCGCCGAGAAGGGCGGGGCGATCAAGCTCTACAAGGAGGGCCAGGGGACGACCACGCTGGTGGAACTGCAGACGCAGACCGACTTCGAGAGTGGGATCGGCGGCATCGAGGTCGACCCGAACTTCGCCGAAAACCACTACGTCTACGTGTCATACACCAACGGCAACGACACCGATGTGCTGTCGCGCTTCACCCTCTCCGGTGATGAGGCCGCCATCCTGGCCTCCGAGCAGGTGCTGATCGCGTCGGACGAGAAGGCCGGGCCGATCCACCATGGCGGCGAAATCTATTACGAGGACAATCCCGGCGACGCTGCCGACTACATCTACTGGGCCAAGGGCGACAACTCGGTCAGCACCAACGCGCAGGACCTCACCAACGTCCACGGCAAGATCATGCGGATCCACCCCGACGGAACGATCCCGACGGACAATCCCTTCTACAACACACCCGGTGCCCGCAAGGAGATCTGGGCTTACGGGCTGCGCAACCCGTTCCGGTTCGACGTTGCGCCGAATGGCCAGCTGCTCGTGGGTGATGTGGGCGACACCTCTTGGGAAGAGCTCAACGTCGTGACGAAGGGTGCCAACTACGGTTGGCCCGGGGCGGAAGGCGTGTGCGTCGGCTGCGGCTACGTCAATCCGATCTACTCCTACGACCACAACACGCCGGCCGGAACCGCCTCGATCACATCTGTCCTGGTGTACACCGGTGACACCTTCCCCGAGGAGTACCGCGGCAAGGTCTTTGTCGCCGACTACACGCTCGGCTGGATCAAGGTGCTGACCCTCGATGAGGACTACGACAGCTACGTCAGCGAGCAGCCCTTCGACGGCCAGGCGGGGACACCGGTGCGGCTCATCCAGGGTCCGGACGGCAACATCTATCAACTGAACATCTATCCCGGCGAGCTGTCGATGATCGCGCCGTCGGGCGGCAACCGGGCGCCGACAGCCGTCGTGACGGCGACGCCGACCAACGGGTATTCGCCTCTGGTGGTGAACTTCTCATCACAGGGTTCGGCCGACCCCGATCCGAACTCCACCCTCACATATCACTGGGATTTCGGTGACGGCACGACGTCGACGGAGGCCAACCCGACCAAGACCTACGGCACCAACGGCACCTACAACGTGACGCTGACCGTGAGTGACGGGGAGAAGACGGGCCAGGACACGCAGTCGGTCACCGTCGGCAGTACCGCGCCGCACGACCTGACGATCACGACACCGCAGGGCGCACCGCTGGACAACTCGAAATACAATGCCGGCGACACCATTTCGTTCACCGGCTCGGCTCTGGATCAGGACGAGACACTTCCCGACAGCGCCTACAACTGGACCGTGGTGTTCCATCATGCCGATCACATCCACCCGGTCACCAGCAACATCGTCGGCAAGACGGGCAGCATCACCGTTCCGACCGACCCGCACAACTCCGCGGACACCTGGTACGAGGTTAGGCTGACCGTCACCGACAGCAGCGGCCTGTCGACGACCTCCTCGGCCAACGTCTACCCCAACACCGTCACGCAGACGTTCACCGCGAGCGACCCGGACGCGGTCTTCACGATCGACGGCAAGCCGTACACAGGGTCCTACACCGAGACGTCGGTGGTGGGTGTGCAGCGGGTGCTGGGAGTCTCGTCGCCGCAATTCGTCGACGACGGTCAGCTGGTCTTCGTCAGCTGGTCCGATGGCGGAGCGCAAACCCACACGATCGTCACCCCGGGCACGGACACCAACTACGTCGTGACCTTCAACAAGGTTCCGTCGGTGCTGTGAGCGTCCTCAGTACCGCAACCGGTCGTTGACCACCCGCACGGCGTGGCCCGGATGCTGCGTCGCGTACAGCGGGTGCAGCAGCATCGGGTGGCGGCAGTGCGCGCAGGAAGCCTGCGGCTGGTTCGCCGACGCGAACGTGAGGTGGTGGCACTCACTGCACCGGACCATGTAGCAGGCCCCGATCCAGTTGGCCATGCCCACATAGATCGCCACCGTGGTCCCCGCGGCGAGGACCATGATCAGAGCGACCGTGAGCGCTTCGTAAACCGTCATGTCGGCACCTCCAAGCACGCTCATCGCACACGTGACGGATACCTAAAACGGTACGCCCGAACGTCAGGATTTCCTGGCCCGTTTGAAGACCTTGTCCAGTTCTTTGCCGCTCACTCCGTGGTGCTGGGCCTTGCGGACCTTGTGCAGCACCAGGGGGCAGCGTTTGCAGCGCGGCTTGCTCCTGCAGCACTTTTTCTTGGCCTTCAGGCCGGCGATCTTGGTGGACTTCAACGTGACGGGGCTCTCTCGTTTTCGTGATCGACCGGCCAGCCTGCGAGAATGTCCGGGTGGATTCACGCCCGAGCTTTCGCAATGTCGCCATCGTCGCCCACGTCGACCACGGCAAGACGACCCTAGTCGACGCGATGCTGCGGCAGTCCGGTGCCTTGACGCACCGCGGCGACGACGCGGTCGAGCGCTTGATGGACTCCGGTGACCTTGAGAAAGAAAAGGGCATCACCATCCTGGCCAAGAACACCGCGGTGCACCGGCACCATGCGGACGGCACCATGACGGTGATCAACGTCATCGACACCCCTGGTCACGCCGATTTCGGTGGCGAGGTGGAGCGCGGCCTGTCCATGGTCGACGGTGTGGTTCTGCTGGTCGACGCCTCCGAAGGCCCGCTGCCGCAGACCCGGTTCGTGCTGCGCAAGGCCCTGGCCGCGCACCTCCCCGTGATCCTGGTGGTCAACAAGACCGACCGTCCCGACGCCCGTATCGCCGAGGTGGTCGAGGAAAGCCACGACCTGCTGCTCGACGTCGCCTCCGACCTCGACGAGGAAGCCCAGGCGGCCGCCGAGAAGGCGCTGGACCTGCCCACGCTGTACGCATCGGGCCGGGCCGGGATCGCATCGACCACGCAGCCCGCCAACGGGGAGAATCCCGACGGGGAGAACCTCGACCCGCTGTTCGATGTGCTGATGGAGCACATCCCGCCGCCTTCGGGTGATCCCGAGGCCCCGCTGCAGGCGCTCGTCACCAACCTCGACGCGTCGGCCTTCCTCGGCCGTCTCGCGCTGATCCGCATCTATAACGGCCGGATCAAGAAAGGCCAGCAGGTGGCCTGGATGCGCGAGGTCGACGGGGCGCCGGTGATCACCAACGCCAAGATCACCGAGCTGCTGGCCACCGAGGGCGTCGACCGCAATCCCACCGAGGAAGCCGTCGCCGGGGACATCGTCGCCGTCGCGGGCATTCCCGACATCATGATCGGCGACACCCTGGCCGACCCCGAGCACGCGCACGCCCTGCCGCGCATCACGGTCGACGAGCCCGCCATCTCGGTCACCATCGGCACCAACACCTCGCCGCTGGCCGGCCGGGTGTCCGGGCACAAGCTGACCGCCCGCATGGTCAAGAACCGCCTCGACGCCGAACTCGTCGGCAACGTGTCGATCCGGATCGTCGACATCGGCCGCCCCGACGCCTGGGAGGTGCAGGGCCGCGGTGAGCTGGCGCTGGCCATCCTCGTCGAGCAGATGCGCCGCGAGGGCTTCGAGCTGACTGTCGGCAAGCCGCAGGTGGTCACCAAGAACATCGACGGCAAGCTGCACGAGCCGTTCGAAGAGCTGACCATCGACTGTCCCGAGGAGTTCGTCGGCTCCATCACCCAGCTGATGGCCAACCGCAAGGGCCGCATGGAGCAGATGACCAACCATGCCGCCGGCTGGGTGCGCATGGACTTCGTGGTGCCCAGCCGCGGGCTGATCGGCTTCCGCACCGACTTCCTGACCGAGACCCGTGGCACCGGTATCGCCAACGCGGTGTTCGAGGGCTACCGGCCGTGGGCCGGGGAGATCCGGGCCCGCCACACCGGCTCGCTGGTTTCGGACCGGTCCGGTTCCATCACCCCGTTCGCGATGATCCAGCTGTCCGACCGCGGCCAGTTCTTCGTCGAGCCGGGCCAGGACACCTATGAGGGTCAGGTTGTCGGGATCAACCCGCGCGCCGAGGATCTCGACATCAACATCACCCGCGAGAAGAAGCTGACGAACATGCGGTCGTCGACCGCCGACGTCATGGAAACACTTGCGCGGCCACTGGAACTCGGCCTCGAGCAGGCCATGGAGTTCTGCGCCGAGGACGAGTGCGTCGAGGTGACCCCCGAGGTCGTCCGGGTGCGCAAGGTCGAGCTGACCGCCTCGCTGCGGGCGCGGGCCAAAGCCCGGGCCAAGGCGCGCGGATAGCTTCTGGGCGTGGGCGCTGACTCTGCGTCCAGGGCGCAAAAGTGCGAGTGATCAGCGCCCTCAACGCAGTGTCGATGCCGCTGAAAAGCAGTAGGCCCCCTCTCAGTCGGATGAGGAGGCCTACTGGGGTCTGCGGGTTACTCGGCGGCGCTCCCTGAATCAGAGCTGGGCTTCTCGGCCTTCTTGCCACTCAGGCCTTGGGCGGCTTTCTTGATCCCGTCGGCGGCCTTCTTGATTCCGGCGCTGAGGTTCTTGGCCGATTCACGCGCGCTGTTGTTGATGCGTACGTTGGCACGAGGTGCCTTGACCGCCGGAGCTGCTTTGGTCCTGACGGCCACAGGTGCTGTCTGTTCCTTTGCAGCAGAAGCAGTTTCGTCGGCCTGCGGCGTTGATTCTTCCGGCGCCGCGGTCAGCGCCGGCGTCGTTGCGGTCTCGACGGCTGCCGTGGTGGTGGGCAGGCCGGGTCGGAACGGCGCGGCAAGACGGGTGCGCGCGGACTGGACGGACGTATAGACCGTTTTGGCGGTGCCCACCATCACCGAGGCGATGTCCGCCAGGCCATGCTGAACGGCATTGGCGGCGGCCTCGGGATTGCCGCTGGCGATTGCCGTGCCGACAGTCTGGATGGCCCCCAGGGTGGTACGGGCGAATCCCGCGAACGAGAGCGCCGGGACCGTCACGAAACTCCACGCCACCTGGTAGATGAGCGGGCGGACCAGCGCCTGCATCACCCCGGCGTCGGCGGTGAGCATGTTCTGCAGTTTCACGACCTGGTTGAACAATCCGAGGAACGGGCCGATGAACGCAGGGACGACGGCGTCGTACCCGCCGACGAGATCGCCCGCCGCGTAACGCTCGACAGCATTGGCAAGTGCCGGGGGCAGATTGGTTGCCACCGCTGTCGCTGCGGCAGCCAAGCCGTTGCCGATCTCTCCGAGCGTTTGGCCGTCCGCGCTGGCCCGCGCGATGATCGCGTTCAGAAGTGGTGCGGGATTGGCGGTCTCGTTCGCGATCATGAGCTGGACCAAAGCGCTGGCCTGATCGAAGACCGGGGTGAAGACTTCGATCGGGTTGTCCAGCGCCACCATCTGGACTGCGCGGGTTTGGATTTCGGTTGGGGGCAGGATTGCCGGGGTAGCCGCGATGACGCCGGCGGTGGCCAGCGCCACCCCGGCAGCGGCATAGGGTCGTAGGGCTAGGTGCACTGTGTTCTCCTTGCATTCATTGTCCGACCGGCGCGAACGTACAAGGAATGCCAGAAAATAACATTCAGATTCTTGTGGGCAACCTTCGAATTGTTGATCCACGGCGGGAACGGGCGGCTACTCCGCGGGGCTGGTGCTACCTGAACCCGAATCCTTCTTGTCGGGCTTGGTGAACGCTTTCTTGACGGCCGTAGAAATGTGATCGCTGATCGACTTGGCGAGCTTGGGTGCCTCGCTGCGGTGCTTGCCGGTCAACCCGACCTTTCCCGGCACCGCCTTCGCACTGGTACGGACGAGCGTTGGCTTCGCCTCCGGTTCCGGCGCGGCCGGCTTCTCCGCTCCATCGGAAGCTGCTGTTTCCGTTGTGGTTTCGTCCGCGATACTGGCGATGCGGGCGGGTGCCTTTGCGGAAGCAGTCGCGCCTTCGGGAATCTCTCGGGGCGGCGCACCGAGGGCTTCGGCGATGGTCTCGCGTGCCAGCACCAGGTGCTTGATGACGCCGTTGATCAGGCCGGTGTTTCCCTCCGGGTAGCCGCCGATGAGGAATCCGCTCGCGATCTTGGCCGGCGCGGTGAGCACCGCGTTCAGCACTGCGGTCGGGTCGCCGGAGCTCGCCGAATCGACGATGCTTCGGATGGATGCGGTCACCGCTCCGACGGTGCTGTTGGCTGTCGCAAGAGCGTCAAAACCGAGGCCCATGACCATCATTGGGGTGGCGGCAACGACATTGGCGATATTCTGACTGATCGCCACCGGGATCTGGAGGGCCGGTACGAGTGGCAAGCCAACGGCCATCACAGAACCCACCACCACGTTGTTCCACAGCGTCGTGATCGCTGCGGCGGGATCGCCGGCCATCAGTTGCGCGGCTGCCGTGCTCAGATACTCGGGCACCTGCTCCAAGGTCCACAGCAGGTTCGTCGCCCCGGTCACGGTGCCCATGGTGAGGATATTCGCGTACCAGAACTGATTGGCCAGGATCTGGCTGAGGATCGGTGTCGGATTGCTGACGATCGGCGCGATGGCGTCCATCACGTAGGCCGCGGTCAACATCGCGAAGTACTGGTAGGCCTCGGCCGGGGTCAGCTCTGGCGGTATGGCATTGGCCGCCGCCTCGGCGGTGAGCTGACTGTCGAGGCTCTGGACAGACCCCGAGAGGTGGACGGACGAATATTGGACCGAAGGCTGCGGTGGGGGAGTTGATACCGGGGTGACGGCGATGACGCCGGCGCCCGCGATCGCGATGCCGGCCGTTACGTAGGGCCGCAGTGCTTGTGCCAACGGTGACTCCTTCCTTGAGTGTGATGCCGGTCACTCCGGCTGACGGCAGACGGTATATGAGAATGCTCTGAGATGGATGCAAAAAGCGGGTAACGCGGCCAAGTTCGCTGTCAGCGGCCTGATTTCGGGGCGGAATCTGTGCAGCTCAACGCCTAAACAGCTGGGCAGCGCCGATTTATTGCACCTTGAAAGACTTGGATACATCGAACCGGATCTGATAGCTGGCGGCGCAGTGCCGGTGCGCGGCTGTGGCAGCCCGGAAGGGTCGATACGCTGAGTGGCGTGCCGACACCCCTCCGCCGCGCCCGCCTGACGATCGGCGCGTTCGTTTCGGTGCCGGCGCTTCTGTTCAGCGGCTGCACGGTCAGCCCACCGCCGGCCCCGCAGAGCACCGAGACCACGGAGACCACGCCGCCGCCTCCGATGAAGGCGACGCAGATCATCATGGCCATCGACTCGATCGGCCCGGGGTTCAACCCGCACCTCCTGTCGGACCAGTCTCCGGTGAATGCGGCAGTTGCTTCGATGGTGCTGCCGAGTTCGTTCCGCCCGGTGCCCGACCCCAAGTCTCCGACGGGGTCACGCTGGGAGCTCGACCCGACGCTGCTCGAATCGGCCGAGGTGACCAACCAGAGCCCGTTCACGGTCACCTACAAGATCCGGCCGGAAGCGCAATGGACCGACAACGCTCCCATCGCCGCCGACGACTACTGGTACCTGTGGCGCCAAATGGTCAGTCAGCCAGGCGTTGTCGACCCGGCCGGCTACGACCTGATCACCGGTGTGCAATCGGTGGAGGGCGGCAAGCAGGCAGTGGTGACCTTCTCCCAGCCCTATCCGGCATGGCGGGAGCTGTTCAACGACATCCTGCCGGCCCACATCGTCAAAGACATTCCCGGCGGTTTCGGTGCCGGCCTGGCCCGCGCGATGCCGGTCACCGGCGGACAGTTCCGGGTGGAGAGCATCGACCCGCAACGTGACGAGATCCTGCTCGCCCGCAACGACCGGTATTGGAGTCAGCCGGCCAAGCCCGACCTGGTGCTGTTCCGCCGGGGTGGCGCGCCGGCAGCGCTGGCCGACTCCATCCGCAACGGTGACACCCAGGTCGCCCAGGTGCATGGTGGCGCAGCCACTTTCGCGCAGTTGAGTGCCATCCCGGATGTCCGCACGGCCCGCATCGTCACGCCGCGGGTGATGCAGTTGACCCTGCGCGGCGGGCAGCCCACGTTGGCGGAGGCCCAGGTGCGCAAGGCGATCCTGGGCCTGATCGACGTCGACCTGCTGGCGTCGGTGGGTGCGGGCGACGACAACACCGTGACGCTGGCGCAGGCGCAGGTGCGCTCCCCGTCGGATCCCGGCTATGTACCGACCGCGCCGCCGGCAATGTCGCGGGAAGCCGCGCTGGACCTGTTGCGCGGCGCGGGATATCAGATCGAACCGGTGGCCGAGCCCCCCGAGCCCGGTGAGCCGCCGGCGCCGAACAACGGCAGGCAGCGGATCACCAAGGACGGTGCCCCGTTGGCGTTGGTGCTCGGTGTGGCGTCCAACGATCCGACCTCGGTCGCCGTGGCCAATACCGCGGCCGACCAGCTCCGCAATGTCGGCATCGATGCTTCGGTGCTGGCCCTGGATCCGGTTGCGCTCTATGGCGATGCGCTGACCAACAACCGGGTCGACGCCGTTGTCGGCTGGCATCAGGCCGGGGGGGACCTGGCCACCAGCCTGGCCTCGCGCTACGGCTGCCGCGCACTGGAAGCGACCGCCGTCTCGACCTCGGTGCCCGGTGTCGCGCCGTCGTCGTCACCGAAGCCGACGACCAGTGCTGCGCCCGCGCCGACCACCACACCGACACCGACTCAGCCGATTCCGGCGCCGGACTCGGGTGAGCTGGTGCAGGCGCCCAGCAATATCACCGGCATCTGCGACCACAGCATCCAGCCGAGAATTGATGCGGCACTGGATGGTTCGCAGAACATCGCCGAGGTCATCCAGGCCGTCGAGCCACGGTTGTGGAACATGTCGACCGTTCTTCCGATCCTGCAGGACACCACGATCGTCGCGGCCGGGCCCAGCGTGCAGAACGTCAGCCTGACCGGGGCCGTGCCCGTCGGCATCGTCGGCGATGCGGGCAACTGGGCAAAGGCCCGGTAGAACACAAACAGTGGGCCCCCTCATCCGAGGAGGCCCACTGCTTTGATGGTGAATCAGGCTGCGTTGCTCGAGCCTGACGATGCTGACTCCCCGCCGGACTTGGCGTCCTTGCCGGCCTTGGCGCTCTTGCCGCTCAGTCCCTCTGCGGCTTTCTTGATTCCGTCGGTGACGTTCTTGACGGCGCCCTGAACGCCCTCGCGGACCTGTTTGGCCGAGGTGGATCGTTTGGTCGACAGGGTTTTGCCGGGCTCGGCTTTCAGGCTGTCCTTGACCACCGGGGTGGCGGCACCGGCCGGTGCCTCCGCCGTTTCCGTCGTCGGTGCTTCGGCGGCCGGTGCCGCTTCGACAGGTGCTGCTTCAACCGGAGTCGAGGTCGCCACCTTCGGGCTGACGTCCAGCGTCACCACCTTCGCCGCGGCCAGCGTCGCGTCCGCAGCCGAGCGTGCCTCCTCGGGTGCGGGCGGAGTGATTGCGGCAGCGATCATTTCGCGGGCTTGCCGCAGCGTGGAGAGCAGGCCCAGGCTCTGACCGAAGACGCCGCCGCCGAGGTCGCCACCGTTGAGGAATGCATCGGTGATCACGGCAGGTCCGCCGAGCATGGCGTTGGCTACACCGAGCGGATCACCGGCCCTGATCGAGTCGACGATGTCCTGGCCGACCTGTGCTGCGGTAGTGACCGTCACATAGCCGACGTTGAGCGCCCCCAGGAGCGGCAGCACGACGGCGAGTTGGGTGTCCACGACGTTGAGCAGGTTCTGGATCGGCTGCCGGATTGCGGCGGTGATCGGCTCCAACAGCGGAAGTCCGGCGTTCAGCACGGGGCTCAGCAACGCACCCCAGGCATTGTTCACCGCGCCGGTGATGTTTCCGGCGAGCAGGTCTGTGAGGGCCTGCTGCAGCTGAGCCGGAATCCCGAAGGGATTGGCCGGGTCGAGGATGTTGGCGAGGCCCTCGGCGGCGCCCTGCAGGCCTTCCCCGAGATTCGTGGCGGTGCTGATCTGGTTGGCGATCACCTGCCGCAGGATGGGTACCGGATTGTCGAGTTCGGCGGCAATGGTGGTTTGCAGGTTGGTGACGGTGTTGGTGATGAGGGCGACGTAGGCCTCGAAGGCGCTGGTTGCTGCAGAAAGCTCGACATGGGCTGAGGCAATGGCCGGAACGGTGATGTCGGGCATCGGCGGCGCGACCGGGCTTATCGCGATGGCGCCGGCCCCGAGGAACGCGACGCCGGCGGTGAGATAGGGACGGGCTGCGACTTGCATTGCTTCTCCTCTGATCGATGCAATCCCCCGACGAGGCTGAAGCTACCTGAGAGTAACTTTACAAATTTGCGTTTTTGAAGAGTTGAATCCAATGTCGAATCGACGGTTAATTGGGTCGTGAGGAACATGAACTAGCTGTAAATCACTGGTCATTAGCATGACGAATAAGTCATGGTGGCGGCAGTGACGATGGCCCGCCAGAGTCGCCGCACGCACGGGCCGTGGAGTGATTTCGCTTAGCTGCCGACACGGACCCGGAGCGGAAATGCCAGTGAAAATGCGGGGCTGACCCACTCGACGATTGCGCTGGGTGGTGCGTCGTGCGGCGCTGTGCGATGACCCCGGGGTGGAGTCGGCGCCGCCTCGAATTGTGGTGCCGACCGCGCGGGCAGCCGCGCCAGGAGAGGTTTGCCCACATGTTGTTCTGGCAATCAAATGTCGGAATCAGCCAATTTTGCCGAAGCCGCGTCGCGCGACCGTCGGGAAGGGGTCCGCCTGAGCGCAGGCTGAGACTTTCCCAAGAATGTGGGAGGCCCCCTCCACCGAGGTGTGGAGGGGGCCTGCCGGACTGAGTGGCGGGGGTACTCGCTGTCCTTCGCGGAGCCGGAGGACGAGTCCGCTTTCTTCTCGGGGCCGGCCTTCGCGGGGCCGGCCTTGTCCTTCTTCAGGCCGCCGGTCACCTTCGAGACGGCCGATTTCACCTGATCCCGAACGGACTTGGCGGGACTGACTGCCTTGGCCGGCGCCTTGGGCGAAGCCTTCACCGAAACCTTGGTGGGCACCTTGGACGGCGTCGCCGCGCCGGCGTCGCCACCCTCGGGGGACGCCTCGTCGATGTCGACGGCCGGTGCGGTGTCCGACGCAGCGGCAGCCGGTGCGGTGATGACTTCGGTCCGCGCGACGGTCTGCGCGACATCCAGCGTCACGGTCTTGGCCGTCGGAGCGAGCGCGGAGCTCACCGCGACCGCCTCTGCGGTAGCGGAGGTCCCCGTCAGGCTGGGTGGAGTGCCGAAGAGGTTGTCCCGGTCTACGCCGGGAGTGGCCAGCGAGTCGGCGATCTGGGAGATCACACTCAGCACTGTCGAGACGGCTCCGCCTGGGACGAAACCGTTCTCGGGGGTCAGCAGGCCGGCCATGAAGGTCGGTGGCAAGCCTGCGCCGTTGTCGATCTCGAATCCGTTCAGCAACGCGCCAGTGATGGTCGCGGGCGAATTCACCAACGTGCCAACGAATTCGGTCACGTCGCCGGCGGTGGTGGCGGCGGCCAGGTTCTCCAGGACGTATCCACTGGCCGCCGCGGTTGCCGTGAGCGGGGAGATGATTCCGTTCAACAGCAGTGCCGGTGCGCCCTCCGGAAGGTTCTCGACGAGGTTGGCCAGGTTCGCGAACGGTTGAGCGATCACGGACCAGGCACCGGGAACCCATTGATTCCCCACGAAGTCGAGCAGCGGCAGTCCGAGCATGAGACCGCTGGTGACCAGGCCGGCGAAGCCCATTTGGAGGTCGCCGGCTGCGATCAGGTCGACGGCACTCTTGACGGCTGCCTGAAAACTCAGAAAATTGTCGGGATCGAGGGCGGCGGACATGCCCTCGATGAGCCGCTGCGTCGCCCCTCCGAGGACATTCGCGCTGTGCAACTGGTTGGCGATGATCTGGCGCAGGATCGGGGCGGGATCCGCCGAGAACTGTTCGCCCAGGCCGCCCAGGTTCTCGACGGTGGCACCGATGACGTCGGCCCACAGTTGCAGGGGATTGGCGGCGGCGGTCAGATTCACTGCAGCGGACGATGCGTCGATCGCCGGTACCTGGACATCGGGCATGGGCGGCGCCAGGGGGCTGACTGCGATGGCGCCGGCACCGACGAGTGCCACACCTGCGGTCAGATACGACCGGGCAGCGAGTTGCATGAGATCTCCTTACGGGAGTGGATATTTGGGACTGAGGTGCCCTCGAGGAAGGCGGGCAGGCACCCTCGGGGGTGGAGGGTGCCTGCCCGGGTGGTGCGGTTGGTCTACTCGGCGTCGGAGCCCTTGGCGGAGTCGTTGGAGGATTCCGCCTTCTTCTCGGTGCCGGCCTTCTCCTTCTTCAGACCGCCGGTCACCTTCTTGACGGCGGACTTCACCTGTTCCCGAACGGTCTTGGCGGGGCTGTCCGCCTTGACCTGCGCCTTGGGCGAGGCCTTCACTGCAGCCTTGGTGGACACCTTGGTGACGGTGCCGGCGGCCGTGCCGGTGTCGTCACCATCGGCCTTGGGTGCCTCGGCTGCAGTCTCGGTCTCGGTTCCGGTCTCGGTGGCTTCGGCATCAGAAGCGGTGTCGGCCTTGGCAATCGGAGCCGGTGCGGACACTTCGTCCGCCACGGAGGCGGCCACCAGGGTCGCCGGGGCCGGGGCGGCCAGGGCCTTGGCGGTCGGGATGGTGATGTCCGGAGGGGTGAACGGCTTGGGAGCGATCTGCTTGAGCGCATCGACGAAACCGTCGACCGCGAAGTTGATCGAATCATTCATCTGGCCGGCCTGGCCGATGACGTCGAGGGCGAACTTCGCCACTCCGTGCTGGACGGAGTTCACGAAGGTGGCCGGATCACCGGACGCTGCACCGGCCAGCACGGTTTGCACACCGGAGATGAACCCCTTGACCACCGGCTGCGGATCTCCGAGGTCGAACCCGATGCCGACCGTGGAGATGATCGCTCCGAGTGCGACACCGATGACGGCATTGGCCGCGGCGTCGGTGAGCGGCTGCGGAACGCCGAGCAGCTGACCGATCGCATTCATCTCGGGCGTCAGCACGTTCATCAGGAGGTCGACGCCCGGCTGCAGACCGGCAAGCATGATCGCGTCGATCGCGCCGTTGGGATTGCCGGCGGCGAGCTGCGCACCGGCCGCCTGCAGCAGGGCGGGTAATCCCTCGCCCATGTCGCCCAGGATGGTGGCGAGTGCGGTCAACGACTCCGACGTGACGGTCCCGAAGTTGTTCAGGTTGGGGCCGAACTCCTGGGCGCCGATGACGACGTTCGTGAGTGCGTATGCGATGAGGTACGCCGGGGGAGTGGACATGAACGACTGGTAGCCGGCCACCGCATTGGCGCCGAGTTGCCGCAGGATCGGGGCCGGGTTGCTGGTCTGGCGTTCGATGACGCTGGCGATCAGTTCCTGAGTCGCGGTGGCCACCGGTGCAAAAACCGTCACCGGATTGTCGATTGCCGCCGTCAGTGCGACTGGCGTGTACACCTCGGGGGTGGATGGCGCCACTGGGCTGACGGCGATGGCGCTGGCACCCACGAGTGCCACTCCTGCGGCCAGATACGACCGGGCAGCGAGTTGCATTGAATCTCCTTACGGGAGCGTAACTAAGGTCGGCGCAGAAGTTACCCCAAAGTAAGTTTCGTTGTCTGCAAATTTTCTTAACTATTTTTCAGCCAGTCGGAGCCTTCCTGTCGCTTGGCAAATAAACTCCGAGTATCCGAAATATGGCTGGTAGTGCGCATTTCCCGAGGTCGTGCCATCTCGTTGCGATACTGCGTGTAGCGATATTTGGGCAGATGCAAGGCTGGTCGTGGCAAACTAGTGACAGGCACAGACAGTTATTTGCCAGCGAAGGCCTGGACGATAAGTGTGGTTACGTTACCCAGCGGTAATGCGTCCGTGATCCGGGTTGCCGAGTTAGCGCGCACACAGTGGACATAGCGGTGTGATCTGTAAAACAGACCCCGCGTCGATGAGGCCCGGCGCACTAATGGGACTGTTGGTCTCGGTATTCGCCTGTGCTTGCGTTGGCAACTAAGTGGCAGGCTCGGTCAGTTTGAAAAACTACGGATTCCGTTGTCTGGAGTTTGCCCGCGGTTGGTCAGTCGACCATCACTTCGGTGCGCCGCTCGACGAGCGCTTGCAGCCAGTGAGCGGCCAGCGCAGCGGCCAGAAACGGCAACAGCACCCACAGTGGTGGCCGCGCCAACTCCCATACGAACAGCGCTGCCCAGATCGGCGCGCGCTGTGTCACCGCGAGTACTCCGGCAGCACACGTCAACGACACTGCGGCGACGCTGACGGGGTGAAGGTCGAGGGTGTTGATCGCCAGGGCGACGACTGAACCGAGCGCGGCTCCGGTCGCCAGCGCGGGCGTCAGCATGCCGCCCACCGCGCCGGCACGCAGGAAGACCGCCGTGAGAACGGGCTTCAGAAGCAGGATCGCCGCCGCGGATCCGAGTGTCATTCCGCTGTCGAGACTGACCGTCAGGATGCTCTTGCCGTTACCCGGTAGTTCCGGCCACCACACGGAGCCGAGTCCGACCAGCAGGCCCGCCGCGGCAATGCCCGGGATGATCGTCCACGAGGTGACTGGTGCCGAGGCCCGCGCCCTCGCCATGATCCGGTTGAATGCCATGCCCACCGCCAGCGCCAGCGGCGCCAGGACCAAGGCGAAACCGGTCAGCAGGTAGGACAGGCTCGGATCCGGCCAATCCAGCGGCGCCCGAACATGTGTCACCGGTGCCGCGACCGCAACGGCGAGCGCCGAGGTGATCAACGCTGCGCCGACGGCCCGCGGGTGCCACGTGTGCATCATGATCCGGATCGCGAACAGGGCTCCACCGACCGGCACGCTGTACACCGCTCCGAGCCCGGCGCCCGCGGCGCAGGCAAGCAGAATCTCGCGGTCACGAGGTGTCAGCGCCCACTGGGAGGTGCCGGCGTCGCCGAGCACCGCGGCAACCTGACGGGGTGCGCCTTCACGGCCCAGGGACGCGCCGGAACCCACCACCACGATCTGCAATGCGGCATCGATCGTCATCGGAACTCGGGGGATGGGCCGGTGATCGGCGATGGTCGAGGCCAGCCCGGGCACCGCGTAGTGCCGCCGCAGAAGCCACCAACCGAACCCGGCCAGTGCCCCGCCGATCATCGGACCGACTGCGCGGCGCACCGGACTGCTGCCGGTGACACCGTCGAGCAACGAACCGAACGTGTAGGCGTAGGTGAGATGTTCGACGAAGTGCAGCAGGACCGTCGTCGCCATGCCGGCCAGCCCCGCAAGCAGCCCGACCACGATGACGCTGCAGCCGAACGCAAGCTCTCGCCGGGTCACTCCGTGAATGTATGCGGGATATGCGGATTCGTCAGCGTGCCGCGGAAAGCCGTTGACGTGGGTCGTCCCCCGCGGCCGGGGCCGCACGGCTATCGTCGGTCACGATGCCCAGCGAAACGCCCCGCCTGCTGTTCGTCCATGCCCATCCGGACGACGAAACCCTCACCACCGGTGCCACGATCGCGCATTACGCCGCGCTCGGTGCCGACGTGCGTGTCGTGACGTGCACCCTCGGCGAGGAAGGTGAGGTGATCGGTGATCAGTACGCCCGGTTGGCCGTCGACCACGCCGACCAACTCGGCGGATACCGGATCAGTGAACTGACCAAGGCGCTGAGCGCGCTCGGCATCGGTGCGCCCCACTACCTGGGCGGCCCGGGTCGTTGGCGCGACTCGGGTATGGACGGATCGCCGGCGCGCAAGCAGCAGCGCTTCATCGACGCCGACTTCGACGAGGCCGTCGGCGAACTGGTGCGGATCATCGACGACCTGCGGCCACACGTCGTCGTCACCTACGACCCCGACGGCGGCTACGGGCACCCAGACCACAAGCAGGCCCACCGCGTCACCACCGCCGCGGTCGAGGCCGCCGCCTGGAAGGTCCCCAAGTTCTACTGGACGGTCATGGCCAGCACCGCGATGCGTGCCGGACTCCAGGGCCTGCAGGACGTTCCTGATGACTGGATCCGGATCGACGTCGGCGATGTTCCGTTCGGCTACAGCGACGACCAGATCGATGCCGTCGTCGACGCCACCGCGCAGCTGCCCGCCAAGATCGCCGCGATGCGCGCGCACGCCACCCAGGTCACCGTCGCCTCCGACGGCGGCGCATTCGCGCTGTCCAACAACCTCGCCCTGCCGATTCTCGGTGAGGAGCATTATGTCCTCGTGTCCGGCGAGGCCGGGGAGCGCGACGAGCGCGGGTGGGAAACCGACCTGCTGCACGGACTGAATCTGCAATAGCCAAAACTGGACGCGGTAAGCTCCGGTCAATCAGAGGCGTCGAAGGGACATTCATGGACCCCGATCTGGATCCGAACCTGCAGCACTGGCAGGACCGTGCGGACAACTTCCAGTGGGTGGTGGGTTCGCTCGTCGGTCTGCTCGACAGCATCCCGACCTGACCCCGCCCTCCGACCCAGTGCTGGGTCGCGTAGTCCTGGCACTGCTCGCGGTTGACGGCGTCATCTCGGCCGTCGTAGGCGCACTACTGCTGCCCTCATATGTCGGGTCGATCCCATTCCCGGTGAGCGCACTGCTGGCCGGAGCCGTCAACACCGCGCTCGTCTGGGCCGCCACGTATTGGGCCGATTCCATGCGGATTGCGGCACTGCCGTTGTGGACCTGGCTGGCCACGGTCGTGGCGATGACTTTCGGCGGTCCGGGTTCGGACATCATCTTCGCCGGCCAGGGCCTGCTGGCTTACAGCTCGTTGATATTCATCGCCACCGGTGCGTTACCACCGGTGGCGATGCTGCGGCGGCGTTACCGCCGCTGACCTACTTCTTGTCCTTGGCAGGCTTGCCGTTGTCGCTGGAATCCTTGGTCCCCTGGGAATCCTTGGACGACACGGCCTTTTCCTTCTTCAGCTTTGGCTTCGGCGCCACGTGCTTGACGGCGGCCTTGACCGCGTCGCGAGCGTCGTCGCCGGCCTTCTTCGCCGCGTCCGCGGTGGACTTGCCAACTGCGTCGCGCAGGCCCTGCCGCACCGACCGGACGGAGCGGGCCGGTGCCTCGTCGGCTTGTGCCGTGTCCTCACTGTCGGTGATTGTCGTCGTATCGCCGGCAGTACTGCGCAGTGACTGCCGAACCGATTTGGGGACCGCGCTGATCTCGGCTGTGGCCGGATTCAACTGCTGTTCGGCGTCGTTCGAATCTGCCTCGACGGTGTCATTCACGCCGTCGGTGACTTCGGTGACCAGGGTCTGCTCGGCACCCGCAACCTGTGCGTTCAGCCGGTCCGCGAGGGACTCGATTCCCGTTCCCTCGGCGAGTTTCTCGAGCGTCGTCGCCAAGTTCTCGCCGACCTTGGTGAGTGCGGCGGTGACGGACTCCAGCGGGCGCTGCGTGATCCCCTCGGAGATCGCCGTGGGTGCCGCAAGGCTGGTCATGAAATCCGCCGACGGCCGCACCACCAGATCGCCGACCAGGTCTCGCAGGCCGGATGCCAAGGGCGTGGCCAGTGTCTCGGTCGTCGCGACGGATGCGACCGTGGGGAATGGTGGCGGCAGCGGCGGGATGATCCAGCCGAAGAACTGGTTGAACTCAGCGACACCGAAGTTGACCGCGGCCTGCAACGACTGCGTGATGGCCGCACCCGCCGAGTTGATCCACACGCCGAGATTCAGCGGGTCGTTGATCACCGGGACCAGGAAGGTGAGAGCGACGGCATTGGCGATCGGTCTGATCAGTTCCCAGTAGAAGATGTCGACCTGAGTGGTGATGGGGCTGACGAACGGAACCCATTGCCCGACCCAGTAGGCCAGATCGGTGCCGTAGTCGACAGCCCAGTCGACCCATTCCTGGATGCCGAGGTATGCGGACTCCACGAAGTTGCCCGCCGCGTTCTGGACACCCACCTCGGGGGTCGTGGCGGCGGCCGGGGCTAGTCCCAGCGTGGGGGCATCAGCGGTACCGGAAAGGTTTGGCGCCACCGCGGCCGTCATCCGGCTGGCCGCGGCGAGCAGATCGATCATGGCCTGCGTCAGCTGCGGCTGGGCGGAGGTCGGTTGCGCGGGGACGGCGATGTCGGCGGGAGCTGCTTGTACCGGGGTGAGCGCGATGGCTGTGGCAGTGGCTGCGGCGGCACCCGCCACCAGATACGAACGAACACTTGTGGACATCACGACTCCTTCGGTATCCCCTTCCCGACGCAATGAACTTACGCGGTCGACAACTCGATTGCCGCATCTTTACGCTCCGTGTCCAGTAAGGGCGGCGCACTGCGGCAACATGCTGGGTCTACTGTGGCCGGTATGCCGGGCGCATTGGTTTCAGAATGTGAGACGCGTGGATGATCGTGCACAACGACGGGGTTACACGGAAGTGGCTCTGAACCCTCAGCACGGCGCCGATCTGCCCATCCCGGCCGTCCCACCGAAGCCTGCTGCGCCCAGCGCAGCGACCACCTCGGCGGCCCTGCGGCGTGTGTTGCGCCGGGCTCGTGACGGTGTGGCCCTCAATGTCGATGAGGCTGCCATTGCGATGACCGCCCGCGGTGAGGATCTGGCCGATCTGTGCGCCAGCGCCGCCCGGGTGCGTGACGCCGGACTGGAATCGGCGGGCCGGCTTGGAGTCAACGGACGGCTTCCGGTCAGCTACTCGCGCAAGGTGTTCATCCCGGTGACGCATCTGTGCCGCGACACCTGCCATTACTGCACGTTTGTCACCGTGCCCGGAAAGCTGCGCGCGCAGGGCATGGGCATGTACATGGAGCCCGACGAGATTCTCGACGTGGCCCGCCAAGGCGCCGAGCTGGGCTGCAAGGAAGCACTGTTCACCCTCGGTGACCGTCCCGAGGATCGCTGGGACGAGGCCCGGCAGTGGCTCGACGAGCGCGGCTACGACTCCACACTGGACTACGTGCGGGCCATGGCCATCCGGGTCCTCGAAGAGACCGGACTGCTGCCGCACCTGAACCCCGGCGTGATGAGCTGGTCGGAACTGTCGCGCCTGAAGCCGGTCGCGCCGTCGATGGGCATGATGCTGGAGACCACCTCCCGGCGCCTGTTCGAGACCAAGGGCGAAGCCCACTACGGCAGCCCTGACAAGGACCCGGCGGTGCGGCTGCGCACGCTCGACGATGCCGGTCGGCTGTCGATCCCGTTCACCACCGGCCTGCTGGTGGGGATCGGTGAGACGCTGACCGAACGTGCCGAGACTATGCATGCCATCCGCAAGTCGCACAAGGAGTTCGGTCACGTCCAGGAAGTGATCGTGCAGAACTTCCGGGCCAAGGACCACACCGCGATGGCGTCAACACCCGATGCCGGGATCGACGACTTCCTGGCGACCATCGCGGTGACGCGCCTGGTGCTCGGGCCCAAGATGCGTATCCAGGCCCCGCCCAATCTGGTGTCACGTGAGGAATGCCTGGCGCTGATCGGGGCCGGTGTCGACGACTGGGGCGGCGTATCACCGCTGACTCCTGACCACGTCAACCCGGAACGGCCCTGGCCGGCGCTGGATGATCTGGCCGATGTCACCGCGCAGGCAGGCTATGACCTGGTGCAGCGGCTGACCGCGCAACCGCAGTACGTGCAGGCCGGAGCGGCCTGGATCGATCCTCGGGTGCGTGGACATGTCGACGCGCTGGCCGATGCCGACACCGGGTTCGCCCTCGACGTCAATCCGGTGGGCCGGCCGTGGCAGGAGCCCGATGAGGCGTCGGAATCGTTGGGCCGTATCGATTTGCATTCGGCGATCGACTCCGAAGGCCGGCTGACCGAGACCCGAAGCGACCTCGATAGTGCGTTCGGGGACTGGGAGTCGATCCGGGCCAAGGTGAACGAGCTGGCCGCCCGGGCGCCTGAACGCATCGATACCGATGTGCTGGCCGCGCTGCGTTCGGCGGAACGCAATCCGGGCGGCTGCAGCGACGACGAGTATCTGGCGCTGGCCACCGCGGACGGTCCGGCGTTGGAAGCCGTTACCGCACTGGCTGATTCGCTGCGCCGCGATGCCGTCGGAGACGACGTCACCTTCGTCGTCAACCGCAACATCAACTTCACCAACATCTGCTATACCGGCTGCCGGTTCTGCGCGTTCGCCCAACGCAAGGGCGACGCCGACGCGTACTCGCTGTCCACCGACGAGGTGGCCGACCGCGCCTGGGAGGCCCACGTCGCCGGGGCCACCGAGGTCTGCATGCAGGGCGGCATCGATCCGGAACTGCCTGTCACCGGGTACGCCGATCTGGTGCGCGCGGTCAAGGCGCGGGTGCCATCGATGCACGTACATGCGTTCAGCCCCATGGAGATCGCCAACGGCGTGACCCGCAGCGGGCTGTCAGTCCGGGAATGGCTGACGTCATTGCGTGAGGCCGGGCTGGGGTCGATTCCCGGCACCGCCGCCGAGATCCTCGATGACGAGGTGCGCTGGGTGCTGACCAAGGGCAAGCTGCCGACGTCGGAGTGGATCAACGTGGTGACGACCGCGCACGAGGTGGGGCTGCGCTCGTCGTCGACGATGATGTACGGCCACGTGGACACGCCGAAACACTGGGTGGGCCACCTCAACGTGCTGCGGTCGATCCAGGACCGCACCGGTGGGTTCACCGAGTTCGTGCCGCTGCCGTTCGTCCATCAGTCCTCGCCGCTGTATCTGGCCGGCGGGGCGCGGCCCGGGCCCACCCACCGCGATAACCGGGCGGTGCACGCGTTGGCCCGGATCATGTTGCACGGCAGGATCTCTCACATCCAGACCAGTTGGGTCAAGCTCGGCATCGAGCGCACACAGGTGATGCTGCGCGGTGGTGCCAACGACCTGGGCGGCACGTTGATGGAGGAGACCATCTCCCGGATGGCCGGCTCGGAGAACGGCTCGGCCAAGACGGTGGCCGAGCTCGTCGCGATCGCCGAGGGCATCGGCCGCCCCGCCCGTCAACGCACCACGGATTACTCACCTCTCGCGGCATAAGCCCCCTGCACGGCGACCACCCCTGCACCGCGAGCGTGCGTGTTTGCCGGTGCACACGCCGCCAAATGTGGGCATTCCGCGCACGCTCGCGAGCTACGACAGTGCGCTCGCGCGGGTCAAGCAGGTCACGTCGTGTCCGTCGCCCGCGGTTCCCGAGTCCACCAGCAGCCCGTCGAGGATCTCGCAGGAGAGACTGCCGGCCTCGCCGATGACCGGATCGGCACCGACCATCTGGTCGCCGACGCCGTTACTGAACAACTGGGCCCGGCCGCCGCAGTGCGAGGCGGTCTGTAGCGTGCCCGCGGCACCGGATGGCGCCGTGATGTCGATGCAATTCGCGCCCGTCCAGGTGACGACGGTGGTGTAGCCGCCGGTGGTGGCGGGAGCCGCCGGCGCTTGTGTGGCCGGCCCGGCTGCGGCCGGAGCGCTGCCGTATCCGCCATACAGCGGAAGGCTTCCACCGCCGGATGCAGAACCGCCGCCCGTCTCGCAAGCGACGCCGTCGCCGTCGCGGTCCAGCTTTGAGCTGTACCCGGGTTGGCCTGCATAAAGGGGAGCGGCGCCGGCTGCGCGGGCCGCGGCGCAACTCGGATAGGCGCCGGCCATGGGTGCTGTGATGAGGCCGGTTGTTGCTGCGACACAGGCCAGCGTCAGGCTGAGTAGGCGCATACCAGTAGTTCCGATCTTAAAATTGACAGATGTGCAAATTGCTGACCTGTGCATGATGCACTGCTGTCCTCAGGACTGAGGAAAAAATCCGGAAAATCGGGAATTGAATCGGACTACGGTCCGGTTATCCTCGGTGAAGGTGCCGGAGCGACCGGCTCTCGAACCAACAAGGAGACACCATGACCGTCGCAGTAGCCACCGACCTGACCGCAGGCACCTGGGCCATCGACCCCGTGCATTCATCGATCAACTTTTCGGTCCGCCACCTCATGGTGAGCAAGGTTCGTGGCAGCTTCCAGACGTTCAGCGGCGCGATCACCGTGGCCGAGGACGGCACCCCGTCGGTCAGCGCCACCATCGACGTCAATTCCATCGACACCCGCAACGAGCAGCGCGACGCGCATGTGCGCTCCGCGGACTTCTTCGACGCCGAGAACTACCCGACCGCCACCTTCGTTTCCACCGGCGTGCGTCCCGATGGCGACGACTACATCGTCGACGGCGACTTCACCCTCAAGGGCGTGACCAAGCCGGTGGCGCTCAAGCTTGAGTTCAACGGCGTGAACCCCGGTATGGGGCAGGGCGCAGTCGCAGGCTTCGAGGCCTCGGTTGTGTTGAACCGCAAGGACTTCGGCATCGACATCGACATGCCGCTGGAGACCGGCGGCACCGTCGTCGGCGACAAGGTCACCATCACCCTCGAGATCGAGGCGCTCAAGCAGGCCTGACGCTTACCTGGACTGCCCTTGTCACGCTGGAGTGGCGCTCAAGCTCCGTCGCTGCTCCAGCGTGACAATGCCCGATCAGGCGGCCCCGCCGGCACGATGTCTGAACCGACGAGACCTCGGCGAGGGCGATGGTCGACCATGGCTCTCACCTAGTCAACGAGGTTGCCCCCAGGCTGACGCGATAAACACGTGTGTATTGACGCCCGCGTGGGAATCCTTGACCGCATGGCCGAGTTATCGAGGCACGACTTGGCTGTGCGCATGGCGGACCTCGCCCGCACGGTTGCCACTCCACGCACGGTCGACGAGATTTTGGCCGACGTCACTGCCACGGCCACTGAGCTGATCGCGGGTGTGGACACGGCCGGGGTGCTGCTGGTCGCAGCTGGCGGCAAGTTCGAATCGTTGGCGGGGACCAGTGATCTGCCACATATCCTCGATGAGCTGCAGATGACGTTTCAAGAGGGGCCGTGTATGCAGGCCGCACTCGACGACGTGGTGGTACGCACGGACGACTTCCGTGAGGAGACACGCTGGCCGAGCTACTCGAAAGTCGCTATCGAGATCGGCGTTCTGAGCGGCCTGTCCCTCAAGCTCTACACCGCTGACCGCACGGCCGGCGCGCTCAACCTGTTCGGATTCCAGCCCAGGGCGTGGGACTCCGAGGCCGAGACCATCGGGACGGTGCTCGCCGCGCACGCCGCCGCCGCGCTGCTGGCCGGAAGGCATACCGAGCAGCTGACATCGGCACTGTCGACCCGCGATCGCATCGGCCAGGCCAAGGGCATCATCATGGAGCGCTACCAGATCGACGACATCCAAGCCTTCGAGTTGCTCAGACGCCTGTCGCAGGAAAGCAACACCAAGCTCATCGACGTCGCCCAGCAGGTCATCGACACCCGCGCCTAGCGGACCTACAGACGCGCGGCCAATTCGGTGCCCTGCTTGATGGCCCGCTTCGCGTCGAGTTCGGCCGCGACCGCGGCGCCTCCGATGATGTGCGGCTCGATGCCGGCGGTGCGCAAGCCATCCTCGAGATCGCGCACCGATTCCTGCCCCGCGCAGATCACCACATTGTCGACGGGGAGCACCCGCCGGTCGCGACGCTCGGCGCCGAAGCTGATGTGCAGGCCCTCGTCGTCGATCAGCTCGTAATTCACGCCGGAAAGCTGATGCACCCCTTTGGCTTTCAGTGACGCACGGTGGACCCAGCCGCTGGTCTTCCCCAGGTTGCGGCCCTGTGCGCCCTTGGTGCGCTGCAGCAGATACACCTCGCGGACGGCCGGGGCGGGCAGGGGAGTGGTCAGTGCACCGCGTGCCTCCTGGGGATCGGCCGCACCCCACTCGGCCTTCCATTCCTTGAGGTTGAGTGTCGGGGATTCATCGGTGGTGAGGAATTCACTGACGTCGAAACCGATTCCGCCGGCACCGATCACCGCGACCGACTTGCCCACCGGCGCGCCGGTGATGGCCTGTGCGTAGGTGAGCACCTTCGGATGGTCGATGCCGGGAATGGCGGGAAGCCGCGGGGTGACCCCGCTGGCCAGCACAACATGATCGAAGCCGGCCAGATCCTCGACCCCGGCCCGGACGCCCAGCCGCACATCGACCTCGAGCTTGGCCAGCATCGTGGTGTAGTAGCGGATGGTCTGGTTGAACTCTTCCTTGCCGGGAATCCTTCTGGCCAAGTCGAATTGGCCGCCGATGGCCGATCCCGCCTCGAACAGTGTCACCTGGTGGCCGCGCTGGGCGGCACTGACGGCGGCGGACAGTCCCGCGGGTCCGGCGCCGACGACGGCCACCGACCGGGCGCGGCGCGTCGGGCTGAGTACCAGCGTGGTTTCCCGCCCGGCCCGCGGATTGAGCAGGCACGAGACCTTCTTGTGGACGAAGGCATGGTCGAGACAGGCCTGATTGCAGGCGATGCAGGTGTTGATCTCGTCGGCCCGCTCCTCGGCGGCCTTGAGGACCCAGTCGGGATCGCTGAGGAAGGGCCGGGCCATCGAGATCAACTGGACGTGGGTATCGGCCAGGGTCTGTTCGGCGGTCTGCGGCATGTTGATCCGGTTGGAGGCCACCACCGGGATCGAGATGTGCTCGGCCAGCGCACTGCTGATGTCGACGAACGCGCTGTTGGGCACCGATGTGACGATCGTGGGCACCCGTGCCTCGTGCCAGCCGAACCCCGAGTTGACGATCGTTGCTCCGGCTGCCTCGACTTCGGTTGCCAGCGCGACGATTTCGTCCCACGTCTGGCCGTCCTCGACGTAGTCGGCCATCGACATCCGGTAGCAGATGATGAAATCGGAGCCCACCGCCTCACGCACCCGGCGCACGATCTCGACCGGGAAGCGGCGGCGTTTCTCCGGGGTGCCGCCCCACGCGTCGGTGCGCTTGTTGGTGCGCGGCGCGAGGAACTGGTTGAGCAGATAGCCTTCGCTGCCCATGATCTCGACACCGTCATAGCCCGCCTCGCGGGCCAGCAGGGCGCAGCGCACGAAATCGCCGATGGTGCCCTCGACATCGCGCAAGGCTCGTGGCCGGAACGGGTTGATGGGGGCCTTGATCGCCGACGCGCTCACCGAAAGTGGATGGTAGGCATAGCGTCCGGCGTGCAAGATCTGCAGCAGGATCTTGCCGTCGGCCTCGTGCACGGCGCCGGTGATCCGGCGATGGCGCCGCGCCTCCGAGGACGACACCAGTTGTGAGGCGAACGGCAGCAGCCAGCCGGTCTTGTTCGGCGCGTAGCCGCCGGTGATGATCAGCCCAACGCCACCGCGCGCCCGCTCGGCGAAATACTCGGCCAGCTTGGCGGTGTCCCCGGCACGATCCTCCAGGCCCGTGTGCATCGACCCCATCACCACGCGATTGCGCAGTGTGGTGAACCCGAGGTCCAACGGTGACAGAAGGTTCGGATAGGCCAGCCCCATGTCGGCAGGGTAAGTGGGACCGGCGGTCCTATGCAACTAGTTGTATGACATTGCCGCAGTGAAGTTGTAGGTCGTGGCGACTAGGCGAGGGGTATCTGCGACGTTTAGTATCTGTTACTACGCGCCACCCTTAAATGTGTGGTGCGTGAAGTTAGGGCACACTGAGACGAACGTCCAAGTATGGGCAACGCATACTGTGACGTCGACTCATCAGAGTCCCGAACACCGAGCCCAGCAGCCCACTGGACAGGAGAGACATCAGTGACGTACGTCATTGCCGAACCCTGCGTCGACGTCAAAGACAAGGCATGTATCGAGGAGTGCCCGGTCGATTGCATCTACGAGGGTGCACGCATGCTGTACATCCACCCCGATGAGTGTGTGGACTGCGGCGCATGCGAACCCGTCTGCCCGGTCGAGGCCATCTACTACGAAGATGACGTCCCGGACCAGTGGAGCAGCTACGCGCAGGCCAACGCTGATTTCTTCTCCGAACTGGGCTCGCCCGGCGGCGCCTCCAAGGTCGGCCAGACCGACAATGACCCGCAGGTCATCAAGGACCTGCCGGCCAAGGCCGAGGACTGAGCACGGTCGAAACCGGCTTCGAGACTGACGTGGTGCGACAGCGTCGTTCGGCGGTACTGCCAGAGTTCCCCTGGGACACCCTGGCCGACGTCACGGCTCTGGCCCGCTCGCACCCCGACGGAATCGTCGACCTTTCGGTAGGCACTCCGGTAGACCCGGTGGCGCCGGTGATCCGGGATGCGCTGGCCGCCGCCAGCTCCGCCCCGGGCTATCCGACGACCGCCGGTACGCCGGCACTGCGTGCCTCCGCCGAGGCGGCACTACGACGCCGGTACGGCATCACCGGGCTGGCGCCGGATGCAGTGCTGCCGGTCATCGGCACCAAGGAGCTGATCGCCTGGCTGCCCACGCTGCTGGCGATCGGCGCCGGCGATACCGTCGTCGTCCCCGAGCTGGCCTACCCCACCTATGAGGTGGGCGCCCTGCTGGCCGGGGCCCAGGTGCTGCGCGCCGATTCGCTGACCCAGCTGGGTCCGCAGCGTCCCGCGCTGATCTACCTGAACTCGCCGAGCAACCCGACCGGCCGTGTCCTCGGCGTCGACCACCTGCGCAAGGTGGTGTCCTGGGCCCGCGAACGTGACGTGCTGATCGCCTCGGACGAGTGCTACCTCGGCCTGAGCTGGGACGCCGAGCCGCTCAGCGTGCTGCACCCATCGGTCAGCGACGGTGACCACACCGGGCTGCTGGCCGTGCACTCGCTGTCCAAGACCTCCTCGCTGGCCGGCTACCGCGCCGGATTCGTCGCCGGAGACCCCGCCGTGGTGGCAGAACTGCTCGCGGTGCGCAAGCACGCCGGAATGATCGTGCCGACGCCGGTGCAGGCCGCGATGGTGGCCGCTCTCGACGACGACGAGCACGAGGCCGTCCAACGCGAGCGGTACGCGAAGCGCCGCGCGGTGCTGCTGCCCGCCCTGCAGGTAGCCGGGTTCACCGTCGAGCACTCCGAGGCGGGCCTGTACCTGTGGGCCACCCGCGGCGAGCCTTGCCGCGACACCGTCAAATGGCTGGCCGGACGCGGGATCCTCGCCGCACCGGGCGAGTTCTACGGCCCGGCCGGAGCCCAGTACGTGCGGATCGCGCTGACGGCGACGGACGAGCGCATCGCCGCCGCCGTCCAGCGTCTGTCAGCCCAGTAAACCCAGCGACATCGCTGTGGTGACCGCCGCCGTGCGGTCGGACACCCCGAGCTTCTGGAACGCGCGTAGCAGGTGCGTCTTCACCGTGGCCTCGCTGATGTGCAGGGCCAGGCCGACATCGGCGTTGGTGGCGCCCTTCGCCACCAACGCCAGGACCTCCGCCTCGCGCGCCGACAGCGTCACCGACGGTGCCCGGACCGCGTTCACCAAGCGGTCGGCGAGCCCCGGGGCGAGCACCGTCTTGCCCAGCGCGGCGTCGCGCACCGCCCGGGCCAACTCGGCGCGGGACGCGTCCTTGAGCAGATAGCCCGTCGCCCCGGCCTCGACGGCACGAAGGATGTCGGTGTCGCTCTCGTAGGTGGTGACCACGACGATGTGCGTCGACGGATTGTCGGCCAGAATCCGGGCGGTGGCAGCGACGCCGTCGATCCCGGGCATCCGCAGATCCATCAGGATGACATCGGGGCGCAGCGTCCGGGCCAGTCCGATCGCCTCAGTTCCGGAGCCGGCCTCACCGACCACGGTCAGGTCCTCCTCGGCCTCGATCATGCCGCGCAGCCCCTCCCGGACCACCGGATGGTCATCGACCAGCAGCACGGTGGTCATGCCGGCACCGCCACGTCGACCCGCACGCCGCCGCCTTCGGCTGTGGACAGCGTCAACGTTCCGCCGACCTGATCCAGCCGGGCCCGCATGCCGCGCAGTCCGAATCCGTCGGCGTGATCGGGCCGCAAGCCGATACCGTTGTCGGACAGGGAAAGTCGTACCCCGTTGGCGGCCGGCTCCAACCGCACCCTCAGCTCACTGGCGTGGGCATGCCTGCGCACGTTCGCCATCGCCTCCTGCGCGCTGCGCAGCAGCACGACGTCGGTGGCCATGCCCAGTTGCGGCAGGTCGTCGTCGATCCGCACGTCGACGACGATGCCGGTCTCGGCGGCCAAGCCCTCGGCCTGGCGGCGCAGCGCGGCGGGCAGCGAACCTTCTTCCAGCGCGGCGGGGGTCAGCCGGGTCACCATCGTCCGGGCCTCCGCCAGGTTGTCCCGCGCGGTGCTGCGGATCAGCTCGACGTGGCGGGCGGCGGCGGCCGGATCGGTCTCGTTCTCGGCCTGCACCGCCTGTGCGAGCGCCACGATGCTGGTGAACCCCTGAGCCAGGGTGTCGTGGATTTCCCGGGCCAGCCGCTCGCGCTCGGCCGCCACCCCGGCCTTGCGGGACAACTCGGCGGCCTGGGCCCGGCTGGCCGCCAGCTCGGCGACCGTCTCGGCCAACTGCTGCCGCTGGCGCATCGTGGTCATGATCGTGGTGCCGATGATCGGTGCCGCCACCGCGCCCACCAGCGTCACCGCCGCCACGGCCGGCAGGCTAGGCCACCCCAGCCCATGGCTGGCCACGGCCAGACCCAACGGTGCCAGGGTGACCAGGAACGTCAGCGTCAACGCCGCCGCCAGCGGCAACGTGGCGAAGATCAGCGGATACAGCGCCGGGATTGCCGCAACCGCAGGCGCCGCCGCCAACAGCGCGACGAGCCACAGGCCGATCATCACCGCCACGAACATCGCGGTGCGCGCCCGCACCGGGCCGACGATGGGATCCGCATCGTGAATCACATTGCGGCCGAACATCAGAACGATCACGACCATCGTGATGAGTGCACCGCAGGCCAGCGGTACGTTGCCGCCGAGCGTGTGCCGCAACAGCACGACAGCGACGATCGCCGCGATGCACAGCCCGCAGACGTAGGTCTCCCACATCCAGTGCCAGTCCGACGGTGCACCGACGGTGGGCCTCGAATCCGGGGGCGTGGCCGGACCGGTTTCGGTCATCTGCCGATGCTAACGGGCGGACGGGCTTTCGGATGCCACCCAATTGCCGTGGAAGCCGTGCGGAACCCGGACCGGAATGTGCACGGTGGCAACGGGTGCCAGGCTCTGCCCGTCGAGCAGCACGAGATCACTGCGATTCTCGGCACGGTCGTAGACGAATCCCATCACCACGCCGTCGTTCTCGTCGGCGTCCGGTCCGGACGGGACGAAGACGAACTCCCCGGGCTCACGTCCGGGCCCGAAATCGATCCGCTCCACATCGCCGTCACGCAGGTCATGACGCAGGATCGCGGCCGGTGCCGCATCGGGGTCCGACGGCAGGCTGACGGTGTAGCCGTACCGGTGCCGGCGGCCGGTGAGCCGGTCATCGATGCGGGGAAACTCCTGGACCGAGTCGTCGAGTTGCTGCTCGTGCACACGGTCGGAGCCAAGATCAATGGTCCAGCGCGCCAACGTGATCGAATCGGTGAACAGCCGGTCGCCGGTGGTGAACACCGCCGGGTGCCGCACCACATCGAGCACCACCTGCTCGCCGTCCGGCCCGGTCTGGTCGTAACCGTTGAGGGCGTGGAACACGTAGCACGGTGCCACGTCGAACCACCGGATGTCGGCCGCCGAGCCCTCGCGCGGCAGTACACCGACGCGGGCACCGTGCTCCGGCGCCCACCGATAGGGCATCGATGTCGTCGGCAATGCGGCCCGTTCCGATCCGCGCATCGCCGCGCGCAACACGAAGTCCGGTGCCGCGTGCCGGGCGGCGAACCCGGTGAGCAACCGCGCCGCGGCCCGCGCCGGTGCACTCTTGACCATGGTCGTCAGGTCCAGCACCACCGGCAGGTCATAGATCACCACATACTTCTCGGTCAGCGTGAAATCGTGCATCATCGTGTGCGCGGGCAAGGCGATGTCGACGGTGCGCCGCACCCTACCGTCCACCCCGGTGACGGAATAGCTCACCAGGTTGCCGCGCAGCGGGTTATACGTGACCGCATGCAGCTCACCGGTTTTCGGATCGTGCTTGGGGTGTGCGGTGAATCCCCCGAACAGCGTGCCGCAGAAGTCAGACGGGCCCACCGTGTCGAGTTCCTCGGTGAGCTCGTAGGGCCGCGCCCCAGCCTCGGTGATCACCAACGTCTTGCCGGCATGGCCGATGATGTTGGTGTTGGCCGGGAAATCGAATCCTGCAGTGTGCGCGCCGCCGGCCCACTTCTCACCGAGCAGCCGCGACACCGAGCTCGAGCGCACCCAGCGGTTGCGGTACCAGGTCGCCGCGCCGTCACGCAGCCGGATCCCGTGCGCCATGCCGTCGCCGAGGAACCAGTGATGGCGCTGCGGATCGGGAGCCCGCAGCGGATTGGGTCCGGTGCGCAGATAGCGCCCGTCGAGATAGTCCGGGATCGTCCCGGTGACCTTGAGGTCGGTGACCGTGACCTCGTCATGCACCGGTGCGAAGTTCCCGCTGAGATACGGATGCTCGGATTCCTGCTGAACCGCTTCGGTAGTCATACCCCTACGGTGCCCCTCTGGGCGCCTGCCCGCGACGACTTCACGGCTGATTCGTCTGTCAACCGAACGATGGACAGGCTCACATGGTGGCACGCAGGCTCAACGACAGCAGCAGCCGCACATCGGCATCGTTGAGTGAGGCGCCCAACAGCCGCTCGACCCGGCGGATCCGGTAGCGCACGGTGTTGGGGTGGACATGTAGGTGCAGCGCGGCCGCAGCCACGTCACCGAAGCAGTCCAGGTACACGCCCAGGGTTTCGGCGAGCACCGGCTCGTCGGCGCGCAGTGTGCGCACCCGCGGATCGATCAACCGCTCGTCGGCCGCGATCGCGGTGACGATTTCGTCGAGCAGCACCGTGGTGCGCGCCTCGGCAAGGGAGGTGACCGCCGCCAGCGTTCCCGGATGACGTTCGGCGGTGTCGAGCACCCGGTCCACATCGGCGCGGGCAGCGGCGGCACCGGACAACCCGGCCACCGGGCCGGCGACCACCGCATGCAACTGCAGACCCAACTCGGCCCGCAGGGCGGCCACGGTGCCCCGCACCCACGACGTCACGGCCTTGCCGGTGCTGGGGAACAACACGTAGACGCGGAACCCCGCCGATGCCATCTGCGCGTCGTGGCGAAAAGCGCTGGCGCTCAATGCCAGGACATCGGCCAGGCGAGTACCGGGGGCGCCGCCGTCGAAACCGATCACCGCGGCCCGGCCGTCGGCCGCCACACCCAGTTCCCTGGCGATGAGTTCCACCTCGACCGGCGCATCCGCCTCGCCCAGCCCAAGCAGTTCCTGGACCCGCACGGCATGCGTCGACGGGGCCGCCGCCAGCCGCGCCATGATGCGCGCGGCCAGTACCGCGGCTCCGCGCAGCACATCCTCGGCGTCGTCGGCGAACGGGCGACTGCCCTGCTGCACCCAGATCGTGCCGACGAAGGCTGCGGCCCGACGCTCGTCGACGGCGGGGGCGAAGATGCCGATCGCCAGCCTGGGCCGCAGCCCGAGTTCCGGGCGTTCGGCCACCCACACCGCCTCCGGCCGGGACCGCAGCGCATCGAAGATGCCCCATTGCGCGATCCAGGCCAGATGCTCCGGTGGCCCGGCCCGGCCGAGAATCGACAGCCGCCGCAACTCGTCGGCCTCGTCGCTGGAGGCCGAATAGGCCAACACGTGGGATTGGGCGTCCTCGATGCTGACCATGCCGTGCGTGCGCTCGGCCACGGACTGCGCCAGGCCGAACAGGTCGGTGTCCGAATCGTGCAGCGCGCCGTCGCCGTGGTGCTCGAAGACGTGGTTGACCAACCGGTAGAGCCGCTCCCAGCGGGCCCGCGGGTCGACGGCGACGACTGCGGTGCCGCCGGCCACCGCACGCTCGACGACGGCACTCGACGGTTCTTTGATGAAGATGGCCGCGGGGGCCCGGCGCACATTCTGGTGTTCGACCCAGCGCAGCGCCTCGGTTTCGGAGACGCCCAGCAGGAAGAACACATCGGCAGCGCCCGCCGACGGCGCCAGGCCCAGCCGCACGTCGTCGGAATCGATCAGCGCGGCCGAGGCCACCGGCAGATCCAGGCCGCGCGGTGCCTGCACCAGCCGGACCAGCGTGGCGTCCAGCGCCAGCAGCAGTTGTCCCAGGCTGACGCCGGTGGTGCGCATGTTGTCCGATTCTACTGATACTGCCGGTGAGGCTTGTGTATATGGACAAATGTTGCGTGGGTCACGTCGGGGATTCTTGACGTATGGATGCCATCACCGACGTGCCGTCGCCGGCCAACGAGCCGGTCCATGACTACGCCCCGGGCTCGGCGGAACGCGCCCGGCTCACCACCGCGCTCGGCGAACTGACCGGCGCCCCGATCGACCTGCCGCACGTCATCGGTGGCAGACACACCATGGGCAGCGGCGCTCGCATCGACGTGGTGCAGCCGCACTGCCACAACGCGCGGCTTGGCACACTCACCAACGCCGAACACGCAGACGCCCGCGCGGCGATCGACGCCGCACTGGCCGCCAAGAGTGACTGGGCGGCGATGCCGTTCGACGAGCGCGCCGCGGTGTTCCTGCGCGCGGCCGACCTGCTGTCCGGACCGTGGCGGGAGAAGATCGCCGCGGCCACCATGCTCGGCCAGTCCAAGACCGCCTATCAGGCCGAGATCGACGCGCCCTGCGAGCTGATCGACTTCTGGCGGTTCAACGTCGAGTTCGCCCGCCAGATCCTGGCCCAGCAGCCGATCAGCAGCCCCGGGGTGTGGAACCGTACCGACCACCGGCCGCTCGAGGGCTTCGTCTATGCCATCACACCGTTCAACTTCACCGCGATCGCCGGCAACCTGCCCACCGCGCCCGCCCTGATGGGCAACACCGTGGTGTGGAAACCCTCACCCACCCAGACCTTCGCGGCCTACCTGACCATGCAACTGCTGGAGGCCGCCGGCCTGCCGCCCGGGGTGATCAACCTGGTGGCCGGCGACGGAATCGCGGTTTCGGATGTGGCACTGGCCGATCCGCGACTGGCCGGCATCCACTTCACCGGGTCGACCGCCACGTTCCAGCACCTGTGGCGTGCGGTCGGCACGAACATCGACCGCTACCACACATATCCACGGCTGGTCGGCGAAACCGGTGGCAAGGACTTCGTTGTCGCCCACACCTCGGCCCGCCCGGATGTGCTGCGCACCGCCCTCATTCGCGGCGCCTTCGACTACCAGGGCCAGAAGTGCTCAGCGGCCTCCCGGGCCTTCATCCCGCGCTCGGTATGGCACCAGATGGGCGACGACTTCCTCTCGGCCACCTCGGACCTCACATACGGCGATGTCACCGACCTGACCAACTACGGCGGAGCCGTGATCGATGAACGCGCCTTCGCCAAGAACGTCGCGGCGATCGAGCGGGCCAAGAGTGCCGCAGGCGTCACCATCGCCGCGGGCGGCGAATACGACGACAGCGAGGGCTATTTCGTGCGGCCCACCGTCCTGCTGTCCGACGACCCGACCGACGAGGCGTTCTCCACCGAGTACTTCGGTCCGATCCTGGCCGTGCACGTCTACCCGGACGAGGACTACGAGCGGATCCTGGACGTCGTCGACACCGGCGCCCGCTACGCCCTGACCGGGGCGGTCATCGCCGACGACCGTTCCGCGGTGCGGACCGCCGCCGACCGGCTGCGCAATGCGGCAGGCAACTTCTACGTCAATGACAAGCCCACCGGCGCGGTCGTCGGCCAGCAGCCGTTCGGCGGCTCCCGGGCCTCGGGCACCAACGACAAGGCCGGCTCCGCACTGAACCTGCTGCGCTGGACCTCGGCCCGCTCCATCAAGGAGACGTTCGTACCGCCGACCAACCACGCCTATCCGCACATGGAGGCCTGACATGGGCGTGTTCCAGCGGGTTGCCCGCCCGGCCATCCTGGCCGCATCACACTCGCCGCGGCTCCGCCACACCGCCGAACGCCTCCCGATCACCCGCAAGGTGGTCGACCGGTTCGTCGCGGGGGAGACGGTGCCCGATGCGCTCGACACCGTTGGTGCACTGCGGGATTCGGGGCGCTTCGTCACCGTCGATTACCTCGGTGAGGACACCACGAGCAACGACGACGCCGAACGCACGGTGCAGGCCTACCTCACCCTGCTCGACGGCTTGGCCCGCCGCGACGACACCGACAGCGGTGTGCGGCCGCTGGAAGTGTCGCTCAAGCTCTCGGCCCTCGGCCAGGCCCTGCCCCGTGACGGCGACAAGATCGCCTACGAGAACGCGCACACCATCTGTGCCAAGGCCCGCGAGGTGGGAGCCTGGGTGACCGTCGATGCCGAAGACCACACCACCACCGACTCGACTCTGTCGATCGTGCGTGATCTGCGCACCGAATTCGACTGGCTCGGAACGGTTCTGCAGGCCTATCTGCGCCGAACCGAAGCCGACTGCCGCGAGTTCGCCGCCGCCGGAGCCCGGATCAGACTGTGCAAGGGCGCCTACGACGAACCGGCTTCGGTGGCCTACCGCGACGCCGAGGAGGTCACCAACTCCTACCTGCGGTGCTTGCGGGTGCTGATGGCCGGATCGGGTTACCCGATGGTGGCCTCACACGACCCGGTGCTCATCGACGCCGTGCCGGCACTGACCGCTGAATTCAGCCGGGACGTGGACAGTTTCGAATACCAGATGCTCTACAACATCCGCGACGCCGAACAACGCCGGCTGGCCGATGAAGGCAACCATGTCCGGGTGTACGTCCCCTTCGGCAACGAGTGGTACGGCTACTTCGTGCGACGGTTGGCCGAGCGCCCGGCCAACCTGGCGTTCTTCCTGCGTGCTCTGGCCGAACGGCACTGAGCCACAACCTCAGTGCGGACTCAGGTCATACGCGACCTTGAACTTGTTGAGCAGATACGGTCCCGACACCACTGGCTCATACCGCGGTGGGTTGTCCGCTGAGGCGCACGTGGGAATGCACTCGATCACGGCGTTGAAGTTGGGCTGGTGGAAGAACGGCAGCGTGAACCGCTCGGCCGTGGGTGCTCCGGTGCTCACCACCCGATGCAGCGTGCTGACCCACCGGTCATTGGTCCACCGGGCCAGCAGGTCACCGATGTTGATGACGAATGCGCCTGGCACCACCGGTACATCCAGCCACTCGCCGCGATCGCCCCGAACCTGCAGTCCGCTCTGGTATTCGTCCTGCAGCAGGATCGTGAGGTTGCCCCAGTCGCTGTGCTGGCTCAACCGGATGTGGCCGGCCGGCTGATCATCGGCCGGGTAGTGATTGGCCATCAGGTTGGAGTTGTGCCGGTCGATCGAGGTGTCGAACCAGTCTTCGCGCAAGCCCAGGGCCAAAGCGAACAGGCGCGACAACTCGGTCGCAAGCGACGCCATCTCGGTGTAATAGCGTTGATAGGCCGTGCGGAATCCCGGCACCTCGGGCCATTGCTCGGCGACGAAGACGCGTTCGTCGGTCCATCCCGGCCCGTCGAACCCCTCTGGATTGCCCAGCGGAAAGTACACGAATTTCTCTACGTGATCCGGTGATTCGTGCTCGGCGGCGCGATCGGCTCCGTCGTTGGTGGCCGCGAGGCTGCCGGCACTGCTGAACCCACGTGCCAGGGGATCAGCGGGATCCGCCCCGGTTTGTTCCTTGATTGCCCGTGGCAGCGAGAAGAACTCGCGCAGCGCGCGGTTGACGTCCTCGATCACCGCTTCGGGCACGCCATGGCCGACGAGCAGCAGGAAGCCGCTGCTCTCACAGCACCGGCCGATCGCCTCGGCCACTGCCTGACGCTGGCGCGGGTCGCCGTTTCGGGCGCTGCTGATATCGATCAACGGCACGAAGCCGTCTCGTAGGACAACTTGGTCGACTATCACCTCTGGTTGGTTCACGCGCTCGACGCTAGAACCTGAACCTAAGTTGATGTCAACGCTGAATCCGGCTCTCCCGCAACAGCAGAAATGTCAACGCGGCGAGACTCTGGGCGTCGGTGATCTCACCGTCGCGGATCATCCGGTCCAGCTCGGAGCGGGAGAACCACGCGCTGTGCATGTCTTGTTCCTCATGCTCACGTTCGTGCTCACCCTCGGTGAGGCCGGTCGCCAGGAACACCCAGCCCCGCTGGCTGCTCATGCCGGCAGCCACGTCGAGCTGGCCGAGCCGTTGCATGCTCTCCGCGCGCAGGCCCGTCTCCTCCCGAAGCTCGCGGTGAGCGAGCGCGGTCGGATCCAGGTGCTGCTGTTCGGGTGCGGTGCCCTGCGGAAACTCCCAGCGCCGCAGCCCGAGTGGATAGCGGAACTGCTCGACGAGGTGAAACCGATCCTGCTCGGGGTCATACGGGATCACCAGGGCATAGGTCGGTTTGTCCACCACGGCGTAGACGCCGGTGCTGCCGTCGGGACGGACGATGTCGTCCTCGCGCAGCGTCAACCAGTCGTTGCGGTACACCTCGCGCGTCGCCGTCTGCCGGATGGCGGCGGTGAGCTGGATATGTAGCCGCTCGGTGATGACGTCGTTCTCGTCGACGTCATCGGCGAGGGTCTCGGCGTAGGTGACCAGTCCGGCCACGTCGACGCCGTAGGGCGCCGGTTGAGCCACACCGGAGAGCCGTGCCGAGGCGCGTCGCAGCAAGGTGGCCGCGCCAATCAGATTGCCGCGCTGCACATGTGTGATGCCGACGGCCAGCTGGGCCAACCCCTGCCAGAGGGCACGCTCCTGTTCCGGGCCGTTCTTCCATGCCGCTTCGAGCACTTCGTGCGCGCTGAACGCCTGACCGCGGTCGAGCAACTCCTGCGCATAGGCAAGAGTCTCGGCCGGCGAGAGCTCCAGGTCATCGGGGATCCGGGCGACGCCGTCACTGCCGTAGGGCAGCGGCCGGCCGAGTGCGTCGCGCGGACGGGTACTGCGCGGCCGGCCCGAGTCGTCGCGGTCGCGTCCAGCTGCTGGGCCCATACCACCCGACGGTAGCCTCACAAGGGTGTTGCTGGCCTCTTTGAACCCCGCAGCTGTCGCCGCAGGCGCCGAGCTGGCCGACGCCGTGTCCATCGATGGTGCCGTGCTGAGCCGCAGTGATCTCGTCGGCGCCGCCACCTCGGTGGCCGAGCGGGTGGCGGTCGCGCAGCGTGTCGCAGTCCTGGCGACACCCACCCCGACGACCGTCCTCGCCATCATCGGATGCCTGATCGCCGGCGTCCCGGTGGTCCCGGTACCCGCCGACGTCGGTGCCGCCGAACGCCGGCACATCCTGACCGACTCCGGCGCCCAGGCCTGGCTGGGGGAGCGGCCAGAAGAGACCGAGGGGTTGCCGCACATCCCGGTACGGCTGCACGCGCGGTCCTGGCACCGCTATCCCGAGCCGGCACCTGACTCGACCGCGATCATCATGTACACCTCGGGCACCACCGGCGCCCCCAAGGGCGTGCCGATGAGCCGCCGGGCCATCGCCGACGACATCGACGCGCTGGCCGCTGCGTGGCAGTGGACCGCCGCCGACACCCTGGTGCACGGTCTGCCGCTGTTCCACGTGCACGGTCTGGTGCTGGGGCTGCTCGGGTCACTGCGAATCGGAAACCGCTTCATACACACCGGGAAACCGACCCCGGCCGCGTACGCGCAGGCGCAGGGCACGCTGTACTTCGGGGTGCCAACGGTGTGGTCGCGCGTGGTCAAGGACCTCGACTCGGCGCTGGCCCTTTCCACGGCGCGGCTGCTGGTCTCCGGCAGTGCGCCGCTGCCGGTGCCGGTGTTCGACGAGCTGGTGCGACTGACCGGGCACGCCCCGGTGGAGCGCTACGGCAGCACCGAATCGCTGATCACGCTCAGCACCCGAGTCGACGGTGAGCGCCGGCCCGGCTGGGTCGGGCTGCCGCTGGCCGGAGTGCAAACCCGGCTGGTCGACGACGACGGCGCACCGGTGCCGCACGACGGCGAGACCATCGGACGGCTGCAGATCAAGGGCCCCATGGTGTTCAGCGGCTACCTCAACCGGCCCGACGCGACCGCCGACGCTTTCGACTCCGAGGGTTGGTACCGCACCGGCGACGTCGCCGTCATCGACGCCGACGGCATGCACCGCATCGTCGGGCGCGAGTCGGTGGACCTGATCAAGTCCGGCGGCTACCGCATCGGTGCCGGCGAGATCGAGACCGTGCTGCTGGGCCATGACGGGGTCGACGAGGTCGCTGTGGTCGGGATGCCCGACGACGATCTGGGGCAGCGCATCGTCGCCTTCGTCGTCGGCACCGCCGAACCCGAGGCGTTGATCGAGTTTGTCGCCCAACAACTTTCGGCACACAAACGGCCCCGCGAAGTCCGGCTGGTCGACAACCTGCCCCGCAATGCGATGGGCAAGGTGATGAAAAAGGAACTGGCGCAATGGGGCTGAGGTTCTCCGAGATCTGCATCGACGCGCACGACCCCGAAGCGTTGGGGGCCTGGTGGTCGAAGGTGCTCGGCTGGCCCGCCCACACCGACTCCGACGGCGACGTGATCCTCACCCCGCCAGACGGCGCCGGCCCCACCTGGCTTTTCACCCCCGTGCCGGAGGACAAGGTGGTCAAGAACCGCCTGCACCCGGACTTCACCCCCGATGATCAGCAGGCCGAGGTGGACCGGCTGATCGGCCTCGGCGCCCGCCACGTCGATGTCGGCCAGGGCGACGAGACCTGGGTGGTGCTGGCCGACCCCGAGGGCAACGAGTTCTGCGTGCTTGCCGCTGAGTAGGGGTACCTTGGGTAAAGACGGGGCATGAACTGCACGTCAGTGCCGTGCCTCGGTTTGGAGGCCAGCATGAATCTCAAGAAAGCCGCCGGAACAGCACTCATTGCCGGTGCGCTCGGTATCGGCTCCCTTGCACTTGGCGCGGGTTCGGCCCAGGCTGACCCGCGTTGGGGTCCCGACATTCCCTGGATTCCGGACCCTGGCTGGGTTGACTGGAATCCTGGGGTCAACTGGGGCCCGCCCGGACAGGTCAAGAAATGGTGCCCCGGAAACGTTCCGCCTGGTCATAAGATCGGCGGCCCGCACGGCCCGTTCCCCTGCTTCTGAGCGTTCAGTCCTCGAAAGTTGGCTTGTGTGTCAAATTTCCGCGAAGTGTGACACACAAGCCGACGTTCGGCGGAAGAAAACTAGTTGGCGTGCAGCGCCTCGTTGAGCGTGATGCCGGTGCCGTCGCGCTTGACCACCTCGACCGCGCCAGAAAGTGAGTTGCGGCGGAACAGCAGGTTGTTGGCCCCGGACAGCTCGACGGCCTTGGTCGTCTGACCATCGGCGGTGGTCACCTTGGTACCGCCGGTGACATACAGCCCGGCCTCGATCACACAGTCATCGCCCAGCGAGATACCAAGGCCCGCGTTGGCGCCCAGCAGGCAGCGCTTGCCCACCGAGATGACCTCTTTGCCGCCGCCGGACAGCGTGCCCATGATCGACGCGCCGCCACCGATGTCAGAGCCGTCGTCGACGACGACACCCGCGGAGATGCGGCCCTCCACCATCGAGGTGCCCAGCGTGCCGGCGTTGAAGTTCACGAAGCCCTCGTGCATCACCGTCGTGCCCGAGGCCAGGTGCGCGCCCAGGCGGACCCGGTCGGCGTCGGCGATACGTACACCCGACGGCAACACGTAGTCGACCATCCGCGGGAACTTGTCGACGCCGTAGACCGCGACGGCGCCGCGGCGGCGCAGCTTGGCGCGCACTGTCTCGAAGCCCTCGACCGCGCACGGCCCGAAGTTCGTCCACACCACGTTGGCCAGCGCACCGAAGATGCCGTCCATGTTGGCGCCGTGCGGGGCCACGAGCCGGTGCGAGAGCAGGTGCAACCGCAGGTAGGCATCATGCGCATCGGCCGGCTTGTCGTCCAGCGAGGCGATCGTGGTGCGCACCGCGACCACCTCGACACCACGGTCGGCATCGGGGCCGGTCAGGTCCGCGAACTCGGCGGGCACATCCTCGCCCGTCAGCTTCACCGTGCCGGCTTCGCCGGAGGCGCTCAGCTCAGGGGCGGGAAACCAGGTGTCCAGGACGGTTCCGTCGGTGGTGATGGTGGCCAGGCCGACGCCAGATGCTGCAGTCACGTTGGCCTAGGTTACTGGACTACCGTTGAGCATCGTGGGCCTGGATTTGACTGCCGATCCGATCGCGCTGACCGCTGCCTTGGTGGACATCCCCAGCGAGTCGCGTCATGAACAGCGCATCGCCGACGAAATCGAAGCTGCCCTGCGTGCGCAGGCACCGTGGTTCGAGGTGATCCGCAACGGCGACGCAGTGCTCGCCCGCACGAACCTGGGCCGTCCGTCGCGGGTGATGCTGGCGGGGCACATCGACACCGTCCCCATCGCCGACAACCTGCCCAGTCACATCGCCAACGGCGAGCTGTGGGGCTGCGGCACGTCGGACATGAAATCCGGTGACGCGGTCTTCCTGCACCTGGCCGCCACGATCGCCGAGCCCAGCCACGACATCACCCTGGTGATGTATGACTGCGAGGAGATCGAGTCCAGCGCCAACGGGCTCGGGCGCATCGAACGCGAGCTGCCCGACTGGCTGCAAGCCGATGTCGCGATTCTCGGCGAACCGTCCGGAGGTTTCATCGAGGCCGGCTGCCAGGGCACCATCCGCGTCGTCGTCAGCGCCACCGGCACCCGCGCCCATTCCGCCCGATCGTGGCTGGGCGACAACGCCATTCACAAACTGGGCGCGGTGCTCGACCGGCTCACCGCCTATCAGCCCCGCAACGTCGACATCGACGGCTGCGTCTACCGCGAAGGACTCTCGGCGGTACGGATCGACGGCGGCATCGCCGGCAACGTCATCCCCGACGCCGCATCGGTGACGGTCAACTTCCGCTTCGCCCCCGACCGCAGCATCGAGGCGGCCGTCGCCCACGTGCACGAAGTGTTCGACGGGCTCGACGTCGCCATCGACCTGACCGACGCCGCTGCCGGCGCCCTGCCCGGTCTGGCCAAACCCGCCGCCGCCGCGCTGGTGGCCGCGGCCGGAGGACAGGTCCGCGCCAAATACGGCTGGACCGACGTGTCCCGCTTCGCCGCACTGGGAATCCCCGCGGTCAACTACGGGCCGGGCGACCCCAACCTCGCCCACAAGGTCGACGAACGGGTCGAGGTCGCCCAGATCACCGCCGTCACCGACATGCTGCGGCGTTATCTGACATGAGCACCGTCCGCGTCGACAGCTGGATCTGGGCCGTGCGCATCACCAAGACCCGGTCGGCGGCCGCTGCCGCCTGTCGCGGCGGCCATGTCCGGGTCAACAACGTGCCCGCCAAACCGGCGCAGCACGTGAGCCCCGGCGACGAGGTGCGGGTCCGGCTCGACGGACGCGAACGGATCGTGGAGGTCATCCGGCCGATCGCCAAACGTGTGGGTGCATCAGTGGCTTCGGAATGCATGATCGACCGCAGCCCGCCACCGCCGCCCAAGGAGATTCTGGCCGCGGTTCCGGTCCGTGATCGTGGAGCCGGACGGCCCACGAAACGTGAACGGCGACAACTCGATCGGCTGCGCGGAACGTTCTGAACCGTAAATCGGTTGCGCCGGTGCGTACTATGGGTAACGCATCTGCTGTCAACCGAGGTGGGCCGAAAACATGCTGGGAGACGACATCTCCGGGTGATCCCGAGAGTCGATTCATTCCTGTCCCTCCGCGCGGTGCCCTGCTGCCCGCATCACTTTGGAGTACCAGCATGTCTATTGTCTGTTCCCATCTGTCGTTCTCCTGGCCCGATGACGTCGAGCTGTTCTCGGACCTGTCGTTTACCGTCGGACCCGGCCGCACCGGGCTGGTCGCCCCCAACGGTGCTGGAAAGAGCACACTGCTCAAACTGATCGCCGGCGAATACCAGCCCTCCTCGGGCTCGGTGACGGTCGACGGCGGCCTCGGCTATCTGCCCCAAAGCCTGCCGTTCACCGCCGATCTGACCGTGGCCGCGGTGCTCGGGGTGGCCCCGGTGCTCGACGCGCTGGCGGCACTGGCCGACGGTGACGCCGGCGAAGCGGTGTTCACCACCATCGGCGACGACTGGGATATCGAGGAGCGCTCCCGCGCCCAGCTGGACCGGCTCGGGCTGGCCGGCGTGGCATTGGATCGCCGGCTGGGCACGCTGTCCGGCGGGGAAGTGGTGTCGCTGGGACTGGCGGCCCAACTGCTCAAGCGGCCCGCCGCCCTGCTGCTCGACGAGCCCACGAACAACCTGGACAGCGACGCCCGGCACCGCCTGTACGACGCACTCGACAGCTACACCGGATGCCTGCTGGTGGTCAGCCACGATCGGGTACTGCTGGATCGGATGGACCAGATCGCCGAGCTGTACCGCGGCGAAATGATCTTCTACGGCGGCAATTTCACCGCGTATCAGGAGACGGTGGACGCCGCGCAGGCGGTGGCCGAGGGCAACATCCGCAACGCCGAACAACAGCTCAAACGCGAGAAGCGCCAGATGCAGGAAGCGCGGGAACGGGCCGCCCGCCGCTCATCGAACGCGGCGCGCAACGTCAAAGATGCCGGGCTGCCGAAGATCGTGGCGGGCAAGCTCAAACGCGATGCCCAGGAATCGGCGGCGCGCGCCGACGATGTGCACGCCCGGCGGGTCGATGATGCTCGGACCCGGCTCGACGAAGCCGAACGAGCCTTGCGCGATGACAAGGTGATTGCGCTGGATCTGCCCGACACCGTGGTGCCTGCCGGGCGCACCGTGTTCACCGGAGACGGCCTGCAGATCAGCCGTGGCGGCCGGAAGTTGTTCGCCGACAACGGGATCAGTTTCTCCATCCGCGGCCCGGAGCGGATCGCGCTGACCGGCCCCAACGGCGCGGGCAAGTCGACCCTGCTGCGGATCGTCGACGGCGCACTGGAACCCGACGCCGGAACGGTGCAGCGGGCCGACGGGCGCATCGCCTCCCTGTCCCAGCGCCTGGATCTGCTGTCCGAGGACCGCACCGTGGCGGAGAGTCTGGCCGCCGCCGCGCCGAGCCTGTCGCACACCCGGCGCATGCACCTGTTGGCGCAGTTCCTGTTTCGCGGCGACCGAATCCACCTGCCGGTGGCCGCGCTGTCGGGTGGAGAACGGCTGCGCGCGACGCTGGCATGCGTGCTCTATGCCGAACCCGCGCCCCAACTGCTGCTCCTGGATGAACCGACGAACAACCTCGATCTGGTCAGTGTGGGGCAGCTCGAATCGGCGCTGAACGCCTACCGGGGGGCGTTCGTGGTGGTCAGCCATGACGAGCGGTTCCTCGACGCCATCGGCATCGACCGGTGGCTGCGGCTGGACAGCGGCGAGCTGAGCGCTACAGCCGGCGCGGATTGATGTTGTGGACCTGGGTGGGCACCGGGCCGACGCCGAAGCCGTCCTCGGCTGCCGCACCGGCCGAGGCGCGATTGCCGAGTTGCTCGGTGTGCCGATCCGCAGCCGCCCCATCCTCGCCTTGGCCGGGGCGAGCCTCGTCCTTCTTGTCGTCCCTGTCGTCGTGCTGATCGGCCGGTCCCTGGTGGTCGGCCGCCTTGACGGCCTGCTCGGCCCCCGAGCCGCCGGCGTCGGCCGCCAGTGAGGCGGCTTCGCCGCCGCTCCCGGCTGCCTGGGTAGCGCTTTCGACGATGCCCTGCACACCCTGCATGACCTGCTGCGGAACCTGTGTCATGGCCTGGGTCAGGCCTTGGAGCGGCTGGGTGATCGACTGCGCCATCTGCCCGGCCATCTGGCTGAACTGGCCCATCATCTGGCCCGCGCCACCTGCACCCGAGCTCGCGGCTTCGGAGGCCCCTGCGCCGCCACCGGCGGCCGCCGGCGAACTTCCGCCACCGAGCGCGTCCGCCTGGGCCTTGAGCCGCTCGGCGGCATCCGTGTCACCACGTGCGTATGCCTGCGAAGCCTTGCCGAGCAATTCGGCCATCCTGCCCGCGGCGACCTGGGTGGCGCCCAGGGCGCCCTCACGGGCGGACGACGCGCCGTCGAACGCGTTCTGCATCGGAAAGCCGATGGCGCCGTGGCTGGACGCGAGGTCCGTCGGGCCGCTGAACGAATTCTTGAAGCTGTTGATGTCACCGCTGACTCCGTCGACGATGCCTTGCAGGCCGGTGATGGCACCTGTGTTGGCGACGAGCTGGTTCATCGAGCCCCCTGGAGGTCGTGCGGTCTAACTGGGCATTTTACCGTCGGCTCGGGTGGGTGCCGCGCGGGAAATTGGTTACGCGTGGGTCTGACGCTCCGCATCGTCGGCCGCGGCAACCATCCCGACTTCGCGGTATCGAGCCGAGACATCGCGCAATGCAGCGCCATCCCGGGCTGCCAGCGCACGGGCGTGCTCCAACGTCAGCTGTCCGAACATGCAATCCAGATCCACCCTGGCCAGCGCATCGATGGCGCGGGTATCGCCCAGCCGCACGCAGTCGTGCAATGCCCGCAGCATCACCGCGGACTGGCCGCCGCGCTCGGCGGCTTTGGCGGCCTCGCGGGCAGCGGTCAGCGCGCCCACCGAATCCTTGCGGGCAAAGGAGGTCCAGGCTCGGGCCAGCGCCAACTCTGGCGCGAACAACATCGACTTGAGCCCGTGCCGGGAGTCCGCGCGGGACAGTGCCTTTCCGGCCTCGACCGGCATTCCGCGTTGGCCGAGCGCCTGCGCCAACAACATCCAGGCCAGCGGACCCCAGGAGTAGCCGGTCGGTGCCAGCGCGGCGGTTGCCTTGCGCAACAAGGCAATCGCCTCATCGCATTGGCCCCGGGCGAGCAGAACGTCAGCCATCAGCACCTCGCCGATGGCGCGGCCGGGCTGCAGTAGCTGGGTGAAGTCGGTGATGCTCTTGGCCATTTCCTGAGCCTGGTCCAGCTGACCGGTCATCAGCAGCGCCGTGGTCTGGCCGAACCCGCTGGTGAACCGCAGCAGTCCGGGATGCCCGGCCGTCAGCGCGCGTTGCGCCATCGGGTCGACCTGATCCAAGAGCCCGGTCCGCGCGCAACTCAGCGCTGCCGTCGAGGCCGCCCAGCCGACCGCGGTGTCGTCGGCGGCGGGGGAGGCCAGCACCTCCAGGGCCAGGCCCAAAGCGCGTTGTGGCGCACCGGCATTCATCGCGAAGGTCGCCGCCAGGGCATCGAGTGTGGTCTGCGCCGTCGAAGTCGACACCCGGCGGCGGGTGGCGCGCAGGAACGCGGTGGCGCGTTCGGGTTCCGACAACATCCAGAACTGATTGGCTGCCTGCGGCAGTGCCCACGCCATCAGTTGGTCCTCGGACAGGCCGGCCGGATCGATCTGTCCCAGCACGGCATCGGCCTCACGCCCGCGGCCCTGCCAGGCCAACGCATACGCGAGTGTCAGCAGACCGTCGAAATTGTCACCCGATGCTGTCGCGGCCCGGGCCAGTCGCTCACTCAGTTCCAGGTCGCCCAGGCGCAGGGCCTCGGAAGCCGCGCCGACAAGCTCATCCGCCGGCAGACGGACGTCGCTGTCGAGCGCCAGCACCGCCACCCTCAGCCGGTCCACCACGCCGGGCCGCGGCGCCGCGGACAACCGCTCGACCAGCGAGCTGCGCAACCGCCGTAGCCCGGGACCACCGATCGTGGCGCGCGTCGCGCTCAGAAACAGCGGGTGCACACAGCGCGCCATCGCGTCGTCGACGCGCACCACCCCGCACCGCTGTGCCTCCCGAACGGCATCGGTGCTGGTCAGCGCCGTCAGATCGGCGACGGGCAGCGGATCGTGGACCGCCAGTTGACACAGTACGGCGACTGCGTCGTCGGGCAGGTCGGCGAGAAAGGTTGTCACCTGGTCGGCCAGCCGGGCGTCATCATGGCCCGGCGGTGACATTTCAACCCGGCTCACCAAGCCGTCATCCCACAACGCCGCGACGTCATCGGGTGCCTGCGCCGCGGCTGCGGTGACGATGAGTTTGGCCGCGCCGCTCACCACGAGTTGGTACACCAGGGCCGCCGACAGACGGTCCAGTAGATGTGCGTCGTCGACGACCAGCAACAGGTCTGACCCGAGCGTGTCGCGGGCGGCCCGCAACACGTCGGCGGTCTTGCCCGCGGAGGGGATGTCGATCAGGTACGCGACCGCCGCGAACGGAACCGCCGCAGCCGATTCGGTGCCGGTGATCCACACGACCCGCCGGAAATCCGTCGCGAGATGCTCGGCCGCCGTCCGGGCGACAGACGTCTTGCCGACACCCGCGGGGCCGAGTAGCGCTGCGCCGCAGCGTTCGTGCAGGCCGGCCTCGAGGCCATCGAGTACGCGGTCACGCGGTGCGATCACCCAGTCGACAGCCATCCATCGAATCCTATGGGGGGTGGTGGCCGTCCAACGCCGAATTGAGGTCGGGGTGTGCCGACACGGCATCGTCCATACCGCATTGGGTGATGACGCGCATGATGCTCGGCTGGCGGATGACAAGCCGCAGCGTGACCCCGCGCTGGCGGCTGTCGACGGTCTGCTTGGCGAGGGCGACGAGTGCCCCGCAACTCATGAAGTCCAGGGACCCGGCATCGACGACGAGCATCGACGCGTCGGGTGTGGCGGCAGCGGATTCGCTGAGCATGCGTTGCCAGACGGACTCGTTGTGGGCATCGACCTGTCCGGAGACCTGAACGATGAGGCCTTCGGGAGCGGTGCGAGCTGTCCAGCGCAGCTCCTGATTCTGCTGGTTCGATTCCACGATGAAACCGAGCATAACCGCCGATGTTTACGTTGTAAACGCGAGTGATCATGTTCCCGATCAGGGATTGTTCAGCCAGTGCTCAATGCGGTCGAGCAGTGCTTCCAGTGCTTCCTCGAACTCGTCGCCGCTGTGGTCCTCGGCCAGCATGGGCTGCAGCCGGCGCAGGTTCGGGTAGTCGGCCAGCGACGTATCGGGTCGTGGCTCGTCGTCGAGAACCGCCTCATCGGGGCTCAGCGCCACCCCACGCGCGGACACCTCGAGCAGCAACTGGCCGACCAGGAACGTGGTGTACGTCCGGTACGCGGCCACCGCGGCGGTGTCGCTGAACCCGTAGGAGATCAGCGTTTCCAGAAACGTCTCCATCCAGCGCAGGCTGCGCAGCGGAGGCCGGACCCATGGGGCCTCTGGCGCCTCTGTCGCGACAAGGGGGAACACCTCGGGATGTTCGAGGGCGATCTGACGCACGCCGTGACCGAGCCGGAGCAGGAAGTCCTGCCAGCCGTCCTCCTGCCGGCGCGCGGCGAGCTGATCGGTGTACAGCCGGTCCACGATGTGATTGACGACGCCGGTCAGCAGGTCACCGCGGCTGTGCACATAGCGGTAGAGCGCCATCGCCTCGACCCCACAGGCCGCGCCCAACCGCCGCATCGTCAATTTCGCCAGACCATCGCGATCGATCAGCTCGATCGCGGTATCCAGGATGTACTCGCGACTCAGCCGTGCCGGTTGATCGACACCATCTGTCACCTGGACCGTCCCTCCGCGTTCCGTACAGTGTCCTCGCGTCGCGGGGTCACGTCCATCGCCCACCGGACATCGGTGGTTCACCGGCACCGTTTACGTTGTGTACGTGTCCGGTGAATTCGACCGCGAGTTTGCGGTGTGTGTCTATTGCGCTTCGGGTCCCACCCATCCTGAGCTGCTGGCACTGGCCAGTGAGGTCGGGGTGGCGATCGCCAAACGCGGATGGACGTTGGTCTCCGGCGGCGGCAACGTCTCGGCGATGGGTGCGGTAGCCCGCGCTGCGCGCTCGTCCAACGGCCGCACGGTCGGCGTGATCCCCAAGGCGCTCGTGCACCGCGAGCTCGCCGACGTCGACGCCGCCGAACTGGTGGTCACCGACACCATGCGGGAACGCAAGAAGGAGATGGAGGACCGCTCCGACGCGTTCATCGCGCTGCCTGGCGGCATCGGCACGCTGGAAGAGTTCTTCGAGGCCTGGACTGCGGGCTACCTGGGCATGCACGAAAAGCCTGTTGTGCTGCTCGATCCGTTCGGTCATTACGACGGTTTGTTGACCTGGTTGCGCGGACTCGTCGACTCCGGTTACGTGAGTAGTCAGGCCCTGGACCGGCTGGTGGTCGTCGACGAAGTCGCCGCGGCGCTCGACGCCTGCGCGCCGCTTACCTAGAACCGGCGGTAACGGCGGTTACCAGCGCGGTTATGGTGTTGCCCACACGACAGCCATCTCGACACCCACACAACGCGCAGGGGGAGACCGCATGACCGACCAGAAATCGGGCACCAGGAGCAGCGTCGGCTTACTCGACCTCGCCAGCCAGGTACCCGGTCTGCTGATGGATGCGCCGGTCATCGCTCGCGGCGTGATCACCGGAATGATGGCCCGCCCGACGGCCAAGACCTCGATCGGCAAGGTGTTCCAGGAGCGGGCCGCCCAGTACGCCGACCGAGTTTTCCTCAAGTTCGGCGACGAGCGCATCACCTACCGTGAGGCCAACGAGACCGTCAACCGCTACGCGGCAGTCCTGGCCGCCAAGGGCGTCGGCCACGGCGACGTGGTCGGGGTGATGTTGCGCAACTCGCCGGACGCGGTGCTGTTGATGCTCGCGATCGTCAAGTGCGGCGCCGTCGCGGGCATGCTCAACTACCACCAGCGCGGCAAGGTCCTGGCCCACAGCATCGGCCTGCTCAAGGCCGCGGCCGTGGTGGCCGAGACCGATCTGATCGAGCACATCACCGAATGCGGCGCCGAGGCCAACGGCCTCATGACGGTCGAAGAGCTGCGCCGGTTGGCGTCGACCGCACCAACCACCAACCCGGCCAGCACGTCGGCCGTGCTCGCCAAGGACAAGGCCTTCTACATCTTCACCTCTGGCACCACCGGCATGCCCAAGGCCAGCGTCATGACGCACTACCGCTGGCTGCGCGCGCTGGCCGGCTTCGGTGGGCTGGGGCTGCGGCTGCACAGCGATGACACGCTGTACTGCTGCCTGCCGCTCTATCACAACAACGCCCTCACCGTCTCGGTCGGATCGGCGCTCAACTCGGGAGCCGCCCTGGCGCTGGGCAAGTCGTTCTCGGCATCCCGGTTCTGGGACGAGGTCATCGCCTACGACGCCACCGCGTTCGTCTACATCGGCGAGATCTGCGGCTATCTGCTCAACCAACCGCCCAAGCCGACCGACCGCGCGCACAAGGTACGGGTCATCGTCGGCAACGGGCTGCGGCCCGCCATCTGGGACGAGTTCACCGAGCGGTTCGGCATCCCCCGGGTGTGCGAGTTCTACGCCGCCAGCGAGGGCAACACCGCCTTCGTCAACGTCTTCAACGTCTCGAAGTCCACCGGTATCTGCCCAAGCCCGGTCGCGTTCGTCGAGTACGACGCGGACAGCGGCGAACCCGCGCGCGGCGCCGATGGCCGGCTGCGCAAGGTCAAGCGCGGCCAGCCCGGCCTGATGCTCTCCAAGATCAACGCGCTGCAGCCGTTCGACGGCTACACCGACAAGGCCGCAAGCGAGAAGAAGCTCGTGCGCAACGCCTTCAAGGACGGCGACGTCTGGTTCAACACCGGTGACCTCATGCGTTCGCAGGGGCTGGGCCACGCCGCGTTCGCCGACCGCCTCGGTGACACCTTCCGGTGGAAGGGCGAGAACGTGGCCACCACCGAGGTGGAGGCGGCCGTTGCGAGCCATCCGCTGATCGAGGAGTGCACCGTGTTCGGCGTCGAGGTGCCCGGCGCCGGTGGCCGCGCCGGGATGGCCGCGGTGCAACTCAAGGACGGCAAGGAATTCGACGGCAAGGAACTGGCCGACGCGTTCTACGGCCACCTGCCGGCCTATGCCGTGCCGTTGTTCGTCCGCGTCGTTTCCGAGTTGGCCCACACCTCGACGTTCAAGAGCCAGAAGGTCGACCTGCGCAAGCAGGGCTATGGATCCGACATCGAGGATCCGCTATACGTGCTGGCCGGCCGCGAGGAAGGCTACGTGCCGTTCTATCCCGAATACGCCGACGAAGTGACGGCCGGGAAGCGGCCCAAGTAGTAGGAGCGCCCAGCGGAAGCTGCCGCGAATATTGCCGCGCACGCGGCACCAGGCACTATGGAGGCGTGTTGTCGACGTTCTGTGGTCGCCCGGTCGCGGGTGACCGTGCGCTGATCATGGCGATCGTCAACCGCACGCCCGACTCCTTCTACGACCGCGGGGCCACCTTCACCGACGACGCCGCCAAGGCCGCGGCGGCCCGGGTGATCGAGGAGGGCGCCGACGTGATCGACGTCGGCGGGGTCAAAGCCGGTCCGGGCAGCATGGTCGACGCCGACGAGGAGATCGCGCGGGTGGTGCCGTTCATCGAATGGCTGCGCACCACCTATCCGGACCAGCTGATCAGCGTCGACACCTGGCGTGCTGCGGTCGCCAAACAGGCCTGCGCTGCCGGGGCCGACCTGATCAACGACACCTGGGCGGGGGCGGATCCGGGGCTGCCCGAGGTGGCCGCCGAATTCGGCGCCGGCCTGGTGTGCTCACACACCGGCGGCGCGGTGCCGCGCACCCGGCCGTTCCGGGTGAACTACGGGATCACCGAGCACGGCGTCGTCGACGACGTCATCGCCGAGGTGACCGCCGCGGCCGAACGGGCCGTGGCAACGGGCGTGCCGCGGGATCGGATCCTGATCGACCCAACCCATGATTTCGGTAAAAACACTCATCACGGTCTTAGTTTGTTGCGCCACGTAAAAGATCTTGTTAAGACCGGATGGCCGGTCCTGATGGCGCTCAGCAACAAGGATTTTGTCGGGGAGACTCTGGGTGTGGATCTGACCGAACGCCTGGAGGGCACGCTGGCCGCGACGGCACTGGCCGCTGCGGATGGAGCCGCCATGTTTCGGGTACACGAGGTCGGACCCACTCGGCGCGTACTGGAGATGGTCGCGTCGATCCAGGGAGTGCGGGCACCCGCACGAACAGTGAGGGGGCTGGCATGACCGCAATACCTGAACTGGACGTCGCCGCCGGAGTGGTGGGACACCGCTGGCTGACCGACCACAGCTGGAACCGGCCGAGCTGGACCATTGCCGAGCTGGAGGCCGCCAAGGCCGGCCGCACGGTCTCGGTGGTGCTGCCCGCCCTCAACGAGGAAGAAACCGTCGCCTCCGTCGTCGAGACCATCACCCCGCTGCTGGGCGGGCTGGTCGATGAGCTGATCGTGCTCGACTCGGGATCCACCGACGACACCGAGATCCGGGCGGTGGCCGCCGGGGCCCGGGTGGTCAGCCGCGAGGTCGCGCTGCCCGAGGTCGCACCGCAGCCGGGCAAAGGTGAGGTGCTGTGGCGGTCGCTGGCTGCCACGACGGGCGACATCATCGCGTTCGTCGACTCGGACCTGATCGACCCCGACCCGATGTTCGTCCCGAAGCTGCTGGGCCCGCTGCTCACCGCCGACGGTGTGCACCTGGTCAAGGGGTTCTACCGGCGGCCGCTCAAGGTCAGCGGCGCCGAGGACGCCAACGGCGGTGGCCGGGTCACCGAACTGGTGGCGCGCCCGCTGCTGGCCTCGCTGCGGCCCGAACTCAACTGCGTGCTGCAGCCGCTGGGCGGCGAATACGCGGGCACCCGTGAGCTGCTGACCTCGGTGCCGTTCGCACCCGGCTACGGCGTGGAGATCGGTCTGCTGGTCGACACCTACGACCGGCTCGGCCTGGATGCCATCGCCCAGGTGAACCTGGGGGTGCGCGCGCACCGCAACCGGCCGCTGACCGAGCTGGCCTCGATGAGCCGGCAGGTCATCGCGACCCTGCTGTCGCGCTGCGGGATCGCCGATTCGGGCGTGGGCCTGACCCAGTTCTTCGCCGACGGTGACGACTTCACCCCGCGGGTGTCGCCGGTGTCCCTGGCCGACCGCCCGCCCATGGTGACCCTGCGCCCGCGCTAGGTGTCGCATGCGTGAGGCAGTATCGAAGGCGTGACACTGATACTGCTGTACCTGGTGGTCCTGGTTCTGGTGGCCACGGTGCTGTTCGGGTTGGGCAGCGTCATCTTCGGCCGGGGCGAGACATTGCCGCCCCTTCCGCGCGGCACGACCGCCACGGTGCTGCCCGCTTCGGGCGTCACCGGTGCCGATGTGGATGCCATCAAGTTCGCCCAGGTCCTGCGCGGATACAAGACCAGCGAGGTGGATTGGGTGCTCGACCGGCTGGGCCGTGAGCTCGACGCCGTGCGGGGAGAGCTGGCCGCGGTCCGTGCGGCCTACGGCGTGCCCGAGGACCTCGACGACTTCGATGAGGACGACGACGAGGACGAGGTGTCGGCCACCGCTGGGGAAGTCCGCGCCACGGAGGAGTCATGAGCGACGACGGCCGCGTCCGGTGCGGCTGGGCGGTCGACGCGGCGGGGGATTCCACGCTGTACCGCGACTATCACGACACCGAGTGGGGCCGTCCGCTGCGGGATTCGGGGGCGCTGTTCGAGCGCATCAGCCTGGAGGCCTTCCAGAGCGGGCTGAGCTGGCTGATCATCCTGCGTAAGCGGGAGAATTTCCGGGCCGCGTTCGACGGGTTCGACGCGGGCGCGGTGGCGGAATACACCGACGACGACGTCGAACGGTTGATGGCCGACGCAGGCATCGTGCGCAACCGGGCCAAGATCCTGGCGACCATCGCCAACGCCAGGGCCGTCAGCGAGCTCGACGTCGACCTGGGCGAGCTGTTGTGGTCCTTCGCCCCTGAACCCCGGCCGCGGCCCGCTGACCTGGCCCAAGTGCCCGCGGTGACCCCGGAATCGACCGCCATGGCCAAGGAGCTCAAGCGGCGGGGCTTCAAGTTCGTGGGCCCCACCACGGCCTATGCGTTGATGCAGGCCACCGGCATGGTCGACGATCACGTCGCGTCCTGCTGGGTTCCGGTGGCATAGAAAGTTGACCGGTAAAACATGCTTCCGGTCGGTATCGGCCGGGTCTTTGCACACCCACCGCTGCGGATAAGGAACAATAGGGGTAGTTCAGTAGCAGTTCAACGCCGGGTGCCGCCAACGAGTGGGCGGCTTCGGCCCCAACCTGGCCCGCTGACGCGGGTCGGCACTGTTGGAGGGAGCACTCGATGGCGGCGATGAAGCCCCGGACTGGTGACGGTCCACTGGAAGCAACCAAAGAGGGGCGAGGAATCGTTATGCGAGTACCGCTGGAAGGCGGTGGGCGCCTCGTTGTCGAACTGACTCCCGACGAGGCCGCTGCGCTGGGCGACGAACTCAAGTCCGTCACCAGCTGATCGACTCGCAAGGTGTCCGCTCAGGCGGACACCTTGCGGTATATCTCCAGGGTCTGTTCAGCGATGTGGGCCCAGGAGAACTCTGCGATGCAACGCTGACGTCCGGCCTCGCCGTACTTGCGGGCGGTTTCCGGTTCGGCCACCAGTGAGTTGACCGCGTCGGCCAGGCGCATCTCGAAGAACCGCGGGTCGCCGGCGTCGTAGTGCACGAGCAGCCCGGTCTGGTGGTCGGCAACCACCTCAGGGATACCGCCGACGTCGGAGGCGACCACCGGCGTCGAACATGCCATCGCTTCCAGGTTGACGATGCCCAACGGCTCATAGACCGACGGGCACACGAAAACTGTTGCAGCGGAGAGTATTTCGCGGATCTTGTTGATCGGCAGCATCTCACGCACCCAGAACACGCCGGTCCGGGCCCGGGCCAGCTCGGCCACGGCGGCGGACACCTCGGCGGCGATCTCGGGGGTATCGGGGGCGCCGGCACACAACACCAGCTGCACCTCGGGGCTGAACCGGTGGGCCGCGGCCACCAGATGGGCCACGCCTTTCTGCCGGGTGATGCGCCCGACGAACGCCACGATCGGGCGGCTCAGATCGACACCGAGTTCGGCGAGCACCGAGTCGGCGTCGGCCGGCGGAGTCGGATACCACACATCGGTGTCGATCCCGTTGCGCACCACGTGGACCCGGTTGGGATCCAGCGCCGGATACGTGCGCAGCACGTCGTCACGCATCCCGGAACTCACCGCGATCACCGCGTCGGCCGCCTCGATCGCGGTGCGCTCGACCCAGGACGACACCCGGTAGCCGCCGCCGAGCTGCTCGGCCTTCCACGGGCGCAGCGGCTCCAGTGAATGCGCGGTCAGCACGTGGGGGATGCCGTAGAGCAGCCCGGTCAGGTGCCCGGCCATCCCGGCATACCAGGTGTGCGAGTGCACCACCGTGGCCGCCGCCGCGGAGTTGACCATGTTGAGGTCCGCGGACAGCGTCGACAGTGCCGCGTTGGCGCCGCGCAGCGCCGGATCGGGCTGTGCCACGAAGGCGCCGTCCCGCGGGGCGCCCATGCAATGGACGTCGACGTCGCACAGCTGACGCAACTGCGCGACGAGTTCGGTCACGTGCACCCCGGCACCGCCGTACACCTCGGGTGGATATTCCCGAGTCATCATGGCCACCCGCATATCCGAGACGGTAGTAGGTCGCGGTGGGTCCAGCTACACGCCGGACACTTCTGTTGCCATTGGCTGGCCGCGTTGCTGGTTGGCGGATAGGTTTGGAGCCATGAGGGAGTTGCCACATGTGCTGGGCATCGTTCTGGCCGGGGGAGAGGGCAAACGGCTGTACCCGTTGACGGCCGACCGTGCCAAGCCGGCAGTTCCCTTCGGCGGTGCCTACCGGCTGATCGACTTCGTGCTGTCGAACCTCGTGAACGCCCGCTACCTCCGGATCTGCGTTCTGACGCAATACAAGTCGCATTCACTGGACCGTCACATCAGCCAGAACTGGCGATTGTCGGGCCTGGCCGGTGAGTACATCACCCCGGTGCCTGCGCAGCAGCGGCTCGGGCCCCGCTGGTACACCGGATCGGCGGATGCGATCTACCAGTCGCTCAACCTGATCTACGACGAAGACCCGGACTACATCATCATCTTCGGCGCCGACCACGTGTACCGCATGGATCCCGAGCAGATGCTGCGGTTCCACATCGACAGCGGAGCCGGGGCGACCGTCGCCGGGATCCGGGTGCCGCGTGCGGAGGCCAGCGCGTTCGGCTGCATCGACGCCGACGATTCCGGGCGCATCAGGGAATTCGTGGAGAAGCCCGCGGACCCGCCCGGCACACCCGACGATCCTGAGCAGACCTTCGTGTCGATGGGCAACTACATCTTCACCACCAAGGTGCTCATCGACGCGATCCGTGCCGACGCCGACGACGACCACTCCGATCACGACATGGGCGGCGACATCATTCCGCGGCTGGTGTCCGACGGGATGGCTGCGGTGTACGACTTCAACAACAACGAGGTGCCCGGCGCCACCGAGCGCGACCACGGCTACTGGCGCGATGTCGGAACCCTCGACGCGTTCTACGACGCACACATGGACCTGGTGTCGGTGCACCCGGTGTTCAACCTCTACAACAAGCGCTGGCCCATCCGCGGCGAGTCGGAGAATCTGGCCCCGGCCAAGTTCGTCAACGGCGGTTCGGCGCAGGAGTCGGTGGTGGGCGCCGGGAGCATCATTTCGGCTGCCTCGGTGCGTAATTCGGTGTTGTCCTCCAACGTGGTGATCGACGACGGCGCCATCGTGGAGGGCAGCGTGCTGATGCCCGGGGTGCGGATCGGCCGCGGCGCGGTGGTGCGCCACGCGATCCTGGACAAGAACGTGGTGGTCGGTCCCGGCGAGATGGTCGGCGTGGATCTCGACAAGGACCGGGAGCGGTTCGCGATCAGCGCGGGCGGCGTGGTCGCCGTCGGCAAGGGTGTCTGGATCTGACGCGGCTCGTCGTCAGCGCGGGTTCACTCCCAGGGGTCTACCGCGGCAGGTCGGGGCGCGGCATTGGTGCGGGCGTTGACGCCGACCTTGGCCTCACTGCGTCGCCTACGCCACCGCCACAGCCGGAAGGCACCCCAGATCAGGGCGAGCAGCGCAACGAGCACCAGCACCGGTAGCAGGATCGCGACGAACACCAGCCCGATGCTCGTGACGTCCTCGACGGTGGAGAGCACGGGCGCCGCGACCCCCGCGGTGGCGACGTTGGCCGCGGGTCTGACCGTGGACTTGGTCAACGACACGACCAGCGCGGTGACCGCGCCGATCGCCACCGGAATCCATTGACCGGACTGCGCGAACGCGCCCGGGTCGGCGACGGCGGCGGTCTGCGACGCGGTGCCCGACCCGAACACGATGCCGCCCGCGGTCGGCCGGACGAACGTCTGGATGGTGTCGTTGACGGAGTCCAGAGCGGGGATCTTGTCGGCGACCACTTCGACGATCAGCAGCACCGCGACGATCGCCATCACCCAGCCGTTCTCCAGCCAGGACCACCCGGGCGGCAATGCCACCAGATGGGTGAAGCGTGACAGCAGGCCCAAGGCCAGCAACGGGATATAGGCATTGAGCCCCGCCGCAGTGGCCAGGCCGAAGCCGGTCAACAGTTCCATTACTGCAGTATGCGGCTAACTCGGCCTGGTGCCCGGCAGTTCGCGTTATCCGCTCCGGGTCGCGTTGCGCCAGGCCAGTGGATTCAGTTCGCGGTAGGGATCCTCGGCACGCAGGGTCAGCAGCCCGCCCAGGCTCTGTTCCAGCGATTCCTGAGTGCGTTCCTTCACCGTGGCCACCCATCTGGCGTCCGTGGTGCGCGCCGGCTTCGCGGTGCCGATCGGCTCGGCGAAGCGCAGGTACATGCGTTGGGGGCGCGGGATCAAAGTGGGACCGATGCCGCGGACCAGCGGCACGGCCATGTCGCGCTGCCCGGTCAGCTTCTCGCCGATCGACTGGCTGAGCCGGCCGAGCCAGTGGTCGCGGGTCGTCACGCCCACGTACACGTCGTCGCCGCCGACCAGCGCGACCGGAACGATCGGGTAACCGTGCTCGATGGCGACGCGGGCGAACCCGGCACGACCCTCCCAGCGCAGCTTGTACTGCTCGCCCTTGAACTTGCCGATCTCGCGGCCGCCGCCGGGAAACACCATGACAGGCTCGTCGTGTGCCATGAGTTCTCCGGCGCCCTCGGGGGATCCGACGACGGCTCCGCAGGCCGCCATCACATCGGAGACGGGTCGCGGCATGTCACCGAATCGGCGGTCGGTCAGCGGCCTGACCCGCATCCCGATCTCGCGGCGCACCACGTAGGGGATCAACAGGGTCTCGGTACCGAACTGGGTGTGGTTGCCCACCAATAGGAACCGGCCGTCGCGGGGCAGGTTCTCCAGGCCGTCCACGTAGGGCCGGTAGAGATTGACCAGGGGGTCGACGCCGTCGGCGACGGCTTCCACCGCGCGGCGCAGGGTCTGGACGTGGCTGGGTTGGTTCATGATCTCGTCGATCTTGGTGACGGACATGAGGACGATGATACCGAACGAACTGGTTCGTCTGGTTATGATCCAGCTGTGAGAAGCACGACGGAGCTGCGCGACGAGATCCTCGCCGCGGCGCGGGCCGAATTCGCCCGGTACGGATTGGCCGGGGCCCGGATCGACCGCATCGCCAAAGCCGCACACGCCAGCAAGGAACGCCTCTACGCCCACTTCGGCGACAAGGAGACCCTGTTCCGCGAGGTGTTCGCCGCCGACGGGGCCGAGTTCTTCCGGTCGGTCTCGCTGCGGCCCGAGGACGTGCCCGAGTTCGTCGGCGACATCTTCGATCTGGCCTGCCGCCGGCCAGAGCATCTCCGCATGATCACCTGGGCTCAGCTGGAGGGGTTCACCCTCGACGAACCTGCGACCGACGGTCCGTCACCACATGCCCAGGCGGTCGCCGCGATAGCAGCCGCCCAGGCCGGCGGCCATGTCGACCCGGGCTGGGATTCGACAGAGCTGATCGTGCTGCTGTTCGGCATCGGACTGGCCTGGGCGCATTTGCCGAGCCGCGAAGCGGTCACCGATGACCCGGACGTCATTGCCTCCCGCCGCGCGGCGGCCGTCGAAGCCGCTGCCCGCGTCGTGGCTCACCAGAGGTAGGGCAACAGCCGGTAGCCGACCTTTTCGGTGTACTCGTCGTACCCGTCGAGTTCGGTGCGCAGCATCTTCTCCTCGTCGCTGATACGCAGCGCCAGCAGAGCCAACCCCGGGATGAGCAACAGCAGTGCCCAGTACGAGCCGAGGGCCAACGGCAGGCCGATCATCATGATCACGTTGCCGGAGTACATCGGATGCCGGACCAGCCCGTACAAACCCGTCGACACCACCGCCTGGCCGGCCTCCACCTTGACGTTGGCGGCTGCGTAGCTGTTCTGGATGACCACGAGCATCGCGATGCCGAGCCCGATCGCCACCAACGCATCTCCCAGGACCGAGACGACCGCGGGTACGGCCGACCACCCGAACCGGTAGTCCAGCGCACTGGTCACGATCATCACCGCGAGCAACAGGAAGGCCATCGCGCTGGCGAATTTCTGCACCGGCCGCGTCTCGGCGGTCGGCCCGGCCTGCATCCGCCGCCGCAGTGCCGCCGGATCGTGCAGCGCGAGGTAGAGGCTCGGCACAAACGTGGCGACGGCGAACACGGCGATGAACACCCAGCCCCGCCAGTAGTCGAATGTGCCGGCCGGTGCGAACACCAGGACCGCGAAAACCGCCAAGCCGACGACGGACGACACGGCCGCCTGCATACCGACCTTCATGGCGCGCCTCTCACCACACGTACGGCAACAGCCGGAAGCGGACCTTCTCGATGTACTCGTCGTAGCCGTCGAGTTCGGCCCGCAGCATCTTCTCCTCGTCGGCGATCCGCAACCCGAAGATCGGTATCGACGCGATCGACACGAGCAGGGCCCAGTAGGAGCCGAGCGCCAGGGGAGTGCCGAACATCATCAACACGGCGCCGAAGTACATCGGGTGACGCACCAGGCCGTAGAGCCCCGTCGATACCAGCTGCTGTTCGTCCTCCACCCGGATGCTGGCGCCGGCGAAGCTGTTCTGGAAGACCACCGCCTGCGCCAGTACGAGCCCCACCGCGACCACGACGTTGCCCAGGACGACCACCGCGGTCGGCACGCTCGACCAGCCGAACCGGTGGTCGAGGGCGCTCAGGACGAACGCGGCGAACGCCGAGCCGGTGACCGCCCAGATGACGATTTTCTGTACGAACCGCGTTTCCGCGGTCGGGCCACCGTGCAGCCGTCGTTGCAGGGCAGCAGGGTCCCTGACCGCGAGATAGATGCTCGGTATCAGGGTGGTGGCCATGAATACGGCGATGAAAACCCATGCCTGCCAATAGTGGAACGTGCCGGCCGGCCAGAACAGTGCCACGGCGAAGAACGCCAGGCCCAATACGCCCGATCCGATCGTCTGAAGTGCGAGTTTCATCAGCTGCCTCCTGTTGGGGGTCACACCGCGTCGCGGTTGCGATAGATCCAGCCCGCAACAGCCGCCAGAGCCGTTGCGGTGACGAGCATTACGGCCAGAGCCAGGGCAGGGAAATCGCTCGGCACGGTGGTCTGTCCCACGGGCGACAGCTCGATGAGCCAGCGCGGCAGCCGCAGCAGCGCCCCGAGGTACAACGCGGTGATCACGAATGTCACTGTCAGCCAAGCGATCCACGGTGCACGCAGCGCCACGGCCAGTGCTGCGATCGACGCCACTACGGCGAGGGCGGGCAGATAGGCCAGGGCCGCCAGGGTGAGCCGAATGATCGTGCCCGGGTCTCCCAGTGTCAGTCCGGCGCCCAGCCCATTGCCCAGCCCGGCGCACAACATCAGGATCGTCGCGCCGGCCAGCGCACTGCCAACCGCGCCCAGCAGCCAGCGCGGACGCGACACCGCGCCGGCCAGCACCGGCTCGCCCAGACCGTTCTGCTCGTCGGTGTACACCCGCAGCACCACCGATGCGACGTAGCCGGTGGCCGCCGCCGCCAGGAACTGGGTCATGGTGGTGTAGACGCCGTCGTTGCCCGTCGCGGTCAGCACCCGGCCGATCACCTCGTTGGTCGCCGCCGCGTCCAGCAGTGCCTTGGTCATCGAGCCGAAAACCAGCCCGGCCGCGAACAATCCGACCGCCCAGCCGATCGTCTGGCCCCGTTGCAGCGTGAGGTGCAGGCGCAGCGGGCCGGTGATGGTGGGTGCGTCGGGCTTCTCGCCCGCCGATGCGATGGTGCCTGCGTCGTACTGACGGCGGCGCTCCAGGACCGCAGCCACGGCCATCAACGCGATGGCCAGAACGACCAACATGGCGAACGGCCACCAGCGCAGGTCGACGAACGGCCGCATCTGCTGCGCCCAGGCGATCGGGGAGAACCAGCTCAGGGCGCTGCCCGAGTAGTCGACCACGTCGCCGACACCCCGCACCAGAGCCGCCACCGCCAATGTCGCCATGGCCGCGCCCGAGGCGGTGCGGGCCTGCCGCCACAACTGCGCGGTCACCGCGGCAACCGCACCGAACACCATGGCCACCCCCGTGATACCCAGACACATGGCGGCGGTGTCGATCACCGCGAAACCGGTGGAGGCCATCGCCACGGTCATGGTGAGTGCGAGGACCGCGTTGAGACCGCCGACCAGGATCAGGGCCGCCGCGGTGCGGGCGTAGCGGCCCACCACCGAGGACAGCACCAGCTCGGCGCTGCCGCTCTCCTCTTCGGCCCGGGTATGACGAATCACGGTGAGAATGGCCAGGATCGACGTCGCGATGGTCAGTGTGAGGGTCAGCTCGTTGGCCATCATCACGCCGAGGTCGGTCTCGTTGACGCCGAACATCGGGCCGCCGAGCATCATCCCGGCCGGGGTCTTGAGGAGGTTGACCCGGGCCAGTCGCTGTTCTTCACCCGGATAGGCCAACTGAATTGCGTTCGGGGCGTACACCATCATCAACGTCAGCACGGCGAGCCAGACGCCCAGGCGTACCCGGTCGCGGCGCAGCGCCAGCCGCAACAGCGTTGCGGTACCGGTGAACGGCGACGTGGATGCGGTGGCCGTTGTCATCGGCCCACCCCCTGGTACTCCCGCAGGAACATGTCCTCCAGGGAGGCCGGCGCGACGGTGAGATCCTGGATGCCCAGATCGGTCAGGTGCTCGAGGGCGAACTCAAGGTCGTTGCGGTCGACCGAGAAGCTCACGGTGCCGTTGCGGCTGGTGAAGTCGTGAACGTAGGGGGTGTTCTGCAGCGCCCGACCGTCGGAGCGGGTGCGTGCGACGACCTTGGTGCGCATGAGGTGGCGCAACTCGGCCAGGGTTCCCGAACGCACTGTGCGTCCGGACCGGATGATCGTCACGTTGTCACACAGCTTTTCCACCTCGGCCAGGATGTGGCTGGACAGCAGGATCGCGGCGCCCTGGCGCGCCACCTCGGCAACGCATTGCTGAAATGCCTGTTCCATCAACGGATCCAGGCCGGAGGTCGGTTCGTCGAGAATGTACAGCTCGGAATGGCAGCTGAACGCCGCGACGATGGCGACCTTCTGCCGGTTGCCCTTGGAGTACGTGCGGGCCTTCTTGTGCGGGTCCAGCTCGAACCGCTCGATCAGTTCATCACGGCGCCGGGTGTCGACGCCGTTGCCGCGCAGCCGGCACAGGAAGTCGATGGCCTGCATGCCGGTCAGGTTGGGCCACAACGTGACATCGCCGGGGACGTAGGCGATCCGGCGGTGCAGCGCGACCGCGTCGTGCCAGGGGTCGCCGCCCAGCAACCGCACGGTGCCCCCGTCGGAGCGAAGCAGGCCCAGCAGTATCCGGATGGCGGTGGACTTGCCTGCGCCGTTGGGTCCGAGGAAGCCCGTGACGTCACCGGGGGAGACGGTCAGGTTCAATCCATCCAGGGCTTTGGTGCGCCCGAAAGACTTTGAGAGTCCGCGGATTTCGACGGAGTTCTTCACGCTGTCTCCTTGGAGTCGGCCGTGGGTGCCGGGCTGAACGGGATGCCTTGTTCACGTTGGTGCAGGAACGCGTCGTACATCGTGGAGTCGGTCATCAGGCCCTGGGTGTAGACCTCAAGGGCGGGCAGCATCATGTCCTCGCCGTAGTCACGCAGCACCCGTCGCAGATCGGTCGGGTCGTCGTGCATCTGCAGGTAGAGCAGGAACGAGCCGCCGCTCGAGATCGCGAGGAACCTGGCCCGCGCGTCCGCGTCATGGCTGGGCTTGAGCACGCCGGTGCGCACGCCCTCTTCGAGGTACTCCTTGGCGTTGTCGACCATGGTGCGCCAGAACGTCTTCGCCAGCTCGCTGCCGGACTGCATGCTGCGGACCAGATAGGCCATCAGCGGTGCGTACGACTCGATCTCGGCCATCTGGGCCATCCAGGTCGCCGGGTCGGCGCTGTGCATCGACTCGGTCTTGGCCTCGCGCACCACCTCGGCCACATAGGCGTCGCATGCCTTGCGCAGCCCTTCCTTGGAGCCGAAGTGATGGATCACCAGGGCGGCGCTGACGCCGGCGGCCTCGGCGATCGTGCGCAGCCCCACCGTGAAGCCGTGTTGGCCGTACTGCTCGATCGCGGCGTCGCGAATCCGGGCCATCGCTGTTCGATCATCGACTGAACGCATGTTCAATACGCTAAACATGCGTTCAGTGCACGGTCAAGGGGGTGCCCCGTCAGGAATCCGTAAAGAAAAAAATCCGGCCCCACCCAGACCAGGGTGAGGCCGGAACCAGGGTGAGGCCGGAAAAGGAAGAGTCAGTCGCGAGCGGCGGCCAGCAGGCCGTCACCCAGCGGAATCAGAACCGGAGTGAGTCGCTCGTCCTCGGCGATCAGCCGGGCCGCTTCGCGTACGGCGCTGACCTCGGCATCATTGGCCGCGGCGTCGCCGGCCCGGCCGCCCAGCGCGGCCCGGTGCAGCACGATCGCACCGCCGGGGCGCAGCAGGCGCACGCCCTCGGCCACGAACTGCGGTTGGTCGATCGGCTCGGCATCGATGAACACCAGGTCGTAGGACTCGTCGGCCAGGCGGGTCAGCACCTCCTGGGCGCGTCCGCTGATCAGGCGGGTCCGCCCGGGACCGACGCCGGCCTCGTTGAACCCCTGCTTGGCGATGCGCTGATGCTCGGGTTCGACGTCGATCGTGGTGAGTACGCCGTCGTCGCTCATGCCGGACAACAGCCACAAGCCGCTGACGCCGGCCCCGGTGCCGACCTCGACCACCGCGCGGCCCCCGGTGAGCCGGGCGAGCACGCTCAGCAACGCTCCGACGGCCGGGGTGACCGCACCCGCGCCGAGTTCTTCGGCCCGCTCACGCGCGGCCGCGACGATCTCGTCCTCGGAGATCGACCGTTCGGCATGCGTGACGATCGCTTCGGCGCGACCGGGGTTGGAGCTGACCATGCCCGCAGCGTAGGCCAGACCCTGTGGGCGCCGAGGCGACACGCCCGTGGGTGGCGGTTATCACCGTCGGATATTCGCTGGTTCTCGCAGGTAACCGGACGTAGCGTCGGCATTCTCAGGGAAAGTTCAGATTGCTCATATATCCGCCACACCGGGATCAGGAACGGTATCCGCATGGAACACGGCGCCCGCTGGCGCACTGCCCAGCACACCGAAGACGGTAAGCGGAATAACGAAGTCATCAGTCGTGTTGAGCTGAGTGAAATCTGTGATCAGGAGGATCCGACGAGCGCGAACGCTGTCACCTTGAACCCCGCCCAGCACGCCCCGGTGTCAATGGCACATCTGGAGCAGTACAACTCCGGCGAATGGGTCGAGCCGTCCGACGAATTGACCGGTACTGCCGTCTTCGATGCCACCGGCGATCAGGCCGCCATGCCGTCATGGGACGAGCTGGTGCGTCAGCACGCCGACCGGGTGTACCGCCTGGCCTACCGGCTCTCGGGTAACCAGCACGATGCCGAGGACCTGACGCAGGAAACCTTCATCCGGGTGTTCCGCTCGGTGCAGAACTACCAGCCCGGAACCTTCGAGGGCTGGTTGCACCGCATCACCACCAACCTGTTCCTCGACATGGTCCGCCGTCGTGGCCGCATCCGGATGGAAGCGCTGCCCGAGGACTACGACCGGGTGCCGGCCGACGACCCGAACCCCGAGCAGATCTACCACGACTCGCGGTTGGGGGCCGATCTTCAGGCCGCCCTGGATTCCCTGGCGCCCGAATTCCGCGCCGCGGTGGTCCTGTGTGACATCGAGGGTCTGTCCTACGAGGAGATCGGCGCCACGCTGGGTGTGAAGCTCGGCACCGTCCGCAGCCGTATTCACCGTGGTCGGCAGGCACTGCGCGAGTATCTGGCCAAGAACTCGCCGGAAACCGCCAAATCCGCCTAGCCGTGGTTGGTGTTCAGCGCGCCCGGTCGCGCTACATTCGGGGCAGGACATTTGGGCGCGGCGAGAGGAGCTGGGTGATGGTCGACCCGGGACACGTGTTCCGTCGGGCATTCTCCTGGTTGCCTGCGCAGTTCGCGTCGCAGAGCGATGCACCCGTGGGTGCACCGCGCCAGTTCGGTTCCACCGAACACCTCTCGATCGAGGCCATCGCGGCCTTCGTCGACGGTGAGCTGCGGATGAGCGCGCATTTGCGGGCCGCACATCATTTGTCCCTGTGCCCCGATTGCGCGGCCGAGGTCGATGCCCAGAGCCAGGCCCGCGCGGCATTGCGGGACTCCTGTCCGATAGCCATTCCGAACTCCCTGCTGGGTCTGTTGTCGCAGATACCGCACCACAGTCCGCAGCCTTCGGCCGAGGTCGGTGAACAGCCCCAGTTTGCTGATGACCCGACGCGGAGTCGGCGTAAGCGCCGGTAGGCTGGACCACAAGGCGATCAGTGACCGGCGTCGGCCTACGCGGCTGGGGCGGGCGCTCTGACAGAGAGTGAAACACCGGTGACCAACCAGGACCAGTCCGACGAGAGCGGCCGTCTGGAACCGCGCCCTGTCGAGCGGCCACCCGTCGACCAGTTGTCGCAGCGCACGTTCGGCCGCCCCGCCGGCGTGGACGGCTCGTTCCAGGGTGCGGAGAAGTACCAGGACCAGGGCGAGTACGCGCCCAAGGACCAGCCGCCCGACCCGGTGCTGGCCGAGGCCTTCGGCCGTCCCGGCGGCGCGGGCGACTCGCTGCAGCGCCATCCCACCGACGCCGGGGCCATGGAAGCCGAGAAGAACGTCGGTGACGACGATTTCGACGATCCCTGGCGTGACCCGGGTGCCATCCCGGCGCTGGGGACGCCCGCGCAGGCACCCACCGCACCGACGATCGTGGCCGCCCCGATCGGCAAGCTGGGCGCCCGCGAGGTGCTGTTCGGCGGCCGGGTGTCCTGGCCGTCGATCTTCATCCTGTTGATCGTCGCCGGGTTGATCGCCTTCATCGGCGGCTGGGTCGGGCAGAAGACCGCCGGCACCGTGCAGGCCTTCACCACCTCGAAGGTGACGCTGGAGACCGGCGACCTCCCGTCCCCCGACGCGGGCCGGTTCGCCACGGTCGCCTCGGCAGTCGAGGATTCGGTGGTGACCATCGAGGCCAAGAGCAAGACCGAGGGCTCGCAGGGCTCCGGCGTCGTCGTCGACGGCAAGGGCTACATCGTCACCAACAACCACGTGATCTCCGATGCCGCGAGCAAGCCGGCGGACTACCAGATCACCGTCGTGTTCAACGACGGCAAGGAAGTGCCCGCCAACCTGGTCGGGCGCGACCCCAAGACCGACCTGGCGGTGCTCAAGGTCGACAACGTCGACAACCTGGTCGTGGCGCGGATGGGTGACTCCGAGAAGGTGCGCGTCGGCGAGGAAGTGATTGCCGCCGGTGCGCCGCTGGGTCTGCGCAGCACCGTCACGCACGGCATCATCAGCGCACTGCACCGGCCGGTACCGCTCTCGGGTGAAGGTTCCGACACCGACACCGTGATCGACGGGCTTCAGACCGATGCCTCGATCAACCACGGCAACTCCGGTGGCCCGCTGATCAACATGTCCTCCGAGGTGATCGGGATCAACACGGCCGGAAAGTCCTTGTCGGACAGCGCCAGTGGCCTCGGCTTCGCGATCCCGGTCAACGAGGTCAAGCAGGTGGTCGAGAACCTGATCAAGGACGGCAAGGTCGCGCATCCGACGCTGCTGCTGAGCGCCGTCACGGTGAGCAACAGCGTGGCCTCGGGCGCTCAGGTCCGCAATGTCAACGCCGGTGGCCCGGCCGAGAAGGCCGGCATCCTGGAGAACGACGTGGTGGTCAAGGTCGGGGACCGCAAGGTCGCCGACGCCGATGAGATGGTGGTTGCGGTGCGCCAGCTCAAGATCGGGCAGGAAGCGCCGATCGAGGTCCTCCGCGACGGCCGGCCCATGACGTTCATGGTCACGCCGATCGGCGACGACCAAAAAGCGCAGTAACGATGTTCGCGAACATCGGGTGGGGAGAGATGCTGGTCCTGGTGATCGCTGGTCTGGTGATCCTGGGGCCCGAGCGCCTGCCCGGTGCCATCCGCTGGACATCCGGTGCCTTGCGTCAGGCACGTGACTACGTCAGTGGCGCCACCACCCAGTTGCGTCAGGATCTCGGACCCGAGTTCGACGATCTTCGGCAACCGCTGGCCGAGCTGCAGAAGCTGCGCGGCATGACCCCGCGGGCCGCGATCACCAAGCATCTTCTCGATGGCGACGATTCATTCCTGACCGGTGCGTTCGACGACCGCAAGTCGGATCAGCCGTCGGTACCGGGCGACCGGCAGGCCGACGCTCTCAACGGCCAGCCCGCGGCCGATACGCCTGCCAAGCCGGCGGACAAGGCCGCCGGCCCGACGTTCGATCCCGACGCGACCTAGCGCCGCGCGGTATCCAGGCCCAGCGACATCCCGGCCAGGCCCCGCTTGCGCGCCGACAATCCCTCGGCGATCTTGCGCAGCTCGGCGCCGGCCGGTGAGTCCGGGGCCGAAAGCACCAGCGGAACACCGGAGTCGCCGGCCGCCACCAGGGCGGGGTCCAGCGGCACCTGGCCCAGCAGCGGCACCTCGGCGCCGACCGAGCGGGTCAGCGAGTCGGCCACCTGACGGCCGCCGCCCTCACCGAACAGCTGCATGACCGTGCCGTCGGGCATCAGCAGGCCCGACATGTTCTCCACCACGCCCGCGATGCGCTGCCGGGTTTGCAGGGCGATCGCGCCGGCCCGCTCGGCCACCTCGGCCGCGGCCATCTGCGGTGTGGTCACCACCAGGATCTCGGCACCCGGGATCAACTGGGCCACCGAGATGGCGATATCGCCGGTGCCGGGCGGCAGATCGAGCAGCAGGACGTCCAGATCGCCCCAGTACACGTCGGCCAGGAACTGTTGAAGGGCCCGGTGCAGCATCGGCCCGCGCCACACCACGGGCGTGTTGCCCTGGGTGAACATCGCGATCGAGATGACCTTCACGTCATGGGCGATCGGCGGCAGGATCATCGAGTCGACCTGCGTGGGCCGGTCGACGGTGCCCATCATGCGCGGCACCGAATGGCCGTAGATGTCGGCGTCCAACAGGCCGACCGACAGGCCGCGGGCGGCCATCGCGGCGGCCAGGTTGACCGTCACACTGGACTTGCCCACGCCGCCCTTCCCGGAGGCCACGGCGTAGACCCGGGTCAGGGAGTTGGGCTGGGCGAACGGGATCACCGGTTCGCGGGAATCGCCACGCAGCAGCTTGCGCAACTCGGCGCGCTGCTCGTCGTTCATCACGTCCAGGCTCACCTTGACGGCGCCGGTGCCGGGAACGTCGGTGACGGCAGCCGTCACCAGCTCGGCGATCTCGTTCTTCTTCGGGCAGGCCGCGGTGGTCAGGTAGATCTCGACGTGCACGCCGTGGTCGGCCTCGATCGAGATGTTCTTGACCATGCCGACTTCGGTGATCGGCCTCCGCAATTCGGGGTCGATCACCTTGGCCAGCGCGGCGCGAACCGCGGATTGCAGCTCAGTGGCAGATTCGGACATCACCGCCGAGTCTACGGCGGTGCCGCAGCGACGCGGATTCAGGCCGGACCCGGGGCGGGCCCAGGGGCGGGTCCGGGTGCCGGGCCGAGGACCGGAGCCGCCAACGGAGCGATCGGGCCGGGCGCGGGCGGCGGAGCCTGCTGCGGTGCCGGGCCGAGTCCTGGGGCAGGTGGCGGAGGCGCCTGTTCGCCCAGGCAGAACACCACGCACGAAGGCTGGCGCGGCGGCTGCTCCCACGGCGGGATCCACCGCGGCGGCGGGGCAGCCGGGGTCTCCGAAGGGATGGCCTGCGCCGGGCCGGGCAACGGTCCGAGCACCTGGCCCGGGGCGAAACCGGGGACGTTCTGCGTGCCGGTCTCGTTGCGGTTGAGCAGCGGAATCAGCGCCAGCGGATCGCCCGCGGGCAGGCCGGTGGCATCGGCGGGCAGGCCCGGACCGAGGCCCTCCGGATTGTCCAGGTGGGAGTCGCCGATCGGGGGAATGGACCCGGTGATCTCGGGCAGGTTCACCGGCACCACGCCGGTTGCGTATGCCGCGGCCCAGCCCAACACGTTGCGGGCGTAGGCCACCGAGTTGTTGTACCGCAGGATGGCCGTCATGACCTGGGCCTGCTCTCGCAGGTTGAGCCCGCCGCTGCACAGGTAGCGGGCGGCGGCCAGCGCCGAGTCGAACACGTTCTGCACATCCGCCCGGCCGTCACCGTCACCGTCGGAGGCGTATCGCGCCCAGGTTCCGGGCAGGAACTGCATGGGTCCCATCGCCCGGGCGTAGGTGACCCGTCCGGACTGAGCGCTCTGCACGATGACCTCGTTGCCCGGCAATGTGCCGTCGAGGGCGGGGCCGTAGATCGGGCGCACCGCGGTGCCGCGGGCATCGGTGGCGCCGCCGTTGGCGTGCCCGGATTCGATCCGCCCGATACCGGCCAGCAGGTTCCAGCTGATGCCGCAGCCGGGGTAGGCCGCGGCCATCATGCGCTCGGCGTTGCGGTACGCCTTCAGCGACGTTCCCGGAATGCCGAGGGCACCAGGGGTATTGACGACGAAGGCGGGCGGGGGAGCCGAAAGCGTGGTCATCGACTTGATGCGGAAGTTCGTCGGGGGCCGGGCCGCCGCGACGACGGCGGGACCGGAACGGTCGATCTGGGGTTCGACCGCGGCCAGCGGGGTGACCGCGGTGTTGGACACCTCGGTGGGGGCAGCGGACCCGGCGCCGGCGACCAGCACGATGGGGGCCAGGACGGCCACACCGAGCGCAGGTGAGCGGACGAGCTGGCCCATACGGCGCCGAGCGGTTGCGATAGCCGCTCCTCCCCCTACGCGCACTTACCCGTCCTTAAGTCAGCTTTGGCCAAATACCACGTTGTGAACCAAGTCACCATACATAGTCCTGGTTTCGGTTGTTACGACAATGGTCGACTGGGTTCACCCGCTGCGTTTGGACCTGCGCTCGCCACCGTCGCCTTTGCTCGGGGCGGCGCCGTCCACGTCGGCCTGCGGGCCGAGTCCGGCGATCAGGTCGCGCAGTTCCTCCAGCTCGCGGCGCAGGTAATCGCGGGTGACAACCTCGCCGACCGCAAGCCGCAGCGATGCCAGCTCGCGGGCCAGGTACTCGGTGTCGGCCTTGGTCTGCTCAGCCCGGCGCCGGTCCTCCTCGAGCGCGACCCGGTCGCGGTTCTCCTGCCGGTTCTGGGCCAGCAGGATCAGCGGGGCGGCATAGGCGGCCTGGGTCGAGAAAGCCAGGTTGAGCAGGATGAACGGGTACGGATCCCACTCGAAGGTGAAGACGCCGATGTTCAGCGCGATCCAGACCAGCACGATCATCGTCTGGATCGCCAGGTACCGGCCGGTGCCCAGGAACCGGGCGATGGATTCCCCGAACTGGCCGACCGCCTCGACGTCGACGTGCAGCCCGAAGCCGCGCGTGCCGCGGGGGGTGTCCAGCCGTTGGCGCGCCGTGGATTCGCTCATGAGCCCGCCACCGGCAGCTCGGGCTCATCGCGCTCGCGCCAGTCGTCGGGAAGCATGTGGTCCAGCACGTCGTCGACCGACACCGCGCCCAGCAGGTGGTTCTCCTCGTCGACCACCGGACCGCACACCAGGTTGTACGCAGCGAAGTAGCGGGTCACCGCGGCCAGCGAGTCGCCCGGGCCGAGGCTGGGCAGGTCGGTGTCGACGATGCCGCTGACCAGGGCCGCCGGGGGTTCGCGCAGTAATCGCTGCAGGTGCACGCAGCCCAGGTAATGACCGGTCGGGGTGGCGGTGGGAGGACGCGCGACGAAGGCCATCGAGGCAAGGGCCGGCGTGAGATCCGGATCGCGCACCTGCGCCAGGGCTTCGGCGACGGTGGTATCAGGGGCCAGGACCACCGGCTCGCTGGTCATCAGACCGCCCGCGGTATCGGGTGAGTGCGCGAGCAGCCGTCGCACGTCCTCGGAGTCCTCGGGGTCCATCTCCAGCAGCAGTGCCTCGGCGTCGGCCGGGGTCATCGACCCCAGCACGTCGGCGGCGTCGTCGGGGTCCATCGCCTCCAGCACGTCGGCCGCGCGCTCGGTTTTCAGCTGGCGCAGCACCGCGGCCTGCTCGTCCTCGGGTAGCTCCTGCAGCACGTCGGCGAGCCGCTCGTCGTCGAAGGCCCGGTACAACTCGTAGCGCCGCTTGACCGGCAGCTCGCGCAGGGCCTCGGCCACCTCGACCGGGCGCTGCCCCTCGAACTGCTCGAGCAGTGAGGCCACGCCCTGGTCGGGCATGGCCAGTCCGGACGGGGTGAGCCCGTGCACGTTCTGCCACGCGACCACGTGGATGTTGCTGCGCCGCCCCAGACGTCGTTGCGGGCGTACGGCCACCCGGGTCACCATCCAGTCTCGGGTCCGGGTCTGCTCGATGCCCAGATCGACTACCACGACGTCGATTCCGGCCAATTGCTCCAGATCGGGATCGTCGACCCGCACCCTGGTCTCCAGCACCTGACCCAACACCAGCACCTCGCCGGGGCGTTGGGCGAACCGGCGCAGCGACACACTGCCGGTGGCCAGTGTCACCGAGCCCGGCTCGATCGCGGTGACACGCAGGATCGGAACGAAAATCCTTCGGCGGGTGAGCAATTCGACGACGAGGCCGAGAACTCGCGGTTGCTGGCGGACGATGCTGATACTGATCACCACATCGCGGACACGGCCGATGGACTCCCCGTCGGGGCCCAGCACCACCATCCCCGCCAGCCGGGCCGCGTAGACCCTGTTCACCGCCGCCATGGATTAAAGGGTAGAGACTGTGGTCGTGGAGAACACGTATCGACCCCGTAGAACGTGCCTCTCGGTTCCGGGAAGCAGCCTGAAGATGATCGAGAAGGCCAAAAGTCTGCCCGCTGACGAGGTGTTCCTCGACCTGGAGGACGCGGTCGCGCCCGAGGCCAAGGACTCGGCCCGCACACAGGTGGCGGCGGCGCTGGCCGGCGACGGCTGGGCCGGGCAGCTACGCGGGGTCAGGGTCAACGACTGGACCACACCGTGGACCTATGCCGATGTGATCGAGGTGGTCTCGGCAGCGGGTCGCCACCTCGACCTGATCGTGCTGCCGAAAGTGACCGAGGCGGCCCATGTCCAGGCTCTCGATCTGCTGCTCAGTCAGCTGGAGGCCACCCACGGCCTCGAATCCGGCGGGATCGGTATCGAGGCGCAGATCGAGAACGCCCAGGGGTTGACGAATATCGACGCGATCGCGGGGGCCCCGCGCGTGCAGGCCCTGGTGCTCGGGCCCGGGGACATGGCGGCCAGCCTCAACATGCGCACCCTGGAGGTCGGCGGGCAGCCCGACGGCTATGACATCGGCGACGCCCACCACCACGTGCTGATGCGGATCCTGATCGCCGCGCGCAGCCGCGGGATCAACGCGATCGACGGGCCGTACGTGAAGGTGCGCGACGTCGACGGGTTCCGCCGGGTGGCCGGCCGGTCAGCCGCGCTGGGTTACGACGGCAAGTGGGTGCTGCATCCGGACCAGATCGAGGCGGGCAACGAGATCTTCAGTCCGCGTCAGGCCGATTACGACCATGCCGAGCTGATCCTGGATGCCTATGAATGGCACACCTCGCACGCCGGTGGCGCCAGGGGAGCGGTGATGCTGGGCGACGAGATGATCGACGAGGCCAGCCGCAAGATGGCGCTGGTGGTCGCGGGCAAGGGCCGGGCGGCGGGAATGCAGCGCCGGGCCGAACCGTTCCGGCCGCCGAGCTGACCCGGGCTGTGTAGTGCCGCACCGTGATTCGGTGCGGCCCTGCTATGCGGCGAACGCGCCGATCAGGAAGAACAACAACATCCCTGTGTTGAGGATGGCCCCGACCGCGCCGACGGCAATGCCGGCGATCGCCAGGCCGTGGCCCGCCTGTCCGGTCTTCTTGATCTGGTTGAGCGCGGTCACGCCGAGGCCGATGCCGACCACCGCGGCCAGCAGTCCGATCCCGCACATGGCGAACAGGAACAGCGACACGATCGAGGCGACGAGGCTGCCGATGGCCGGGGTGTTGGTGGTGGCCGACGGCGGTATCCCGTAGCCGCCGGGGTATCCGGGGTACCCGCCCGGCACGCCATACCCCGGAGGCGGCGGATATCCGGGCATCGGCGGGGGATAGGGCGGTGGGTAGCTGGACGCGCCCGGGAACGCGGGCGGCGGCGGGTAGTCGTGCGGAATGTCGGCGGGATAGTCGATCGCGGGCGGATACGGCGGATTGGCCCCGTAGCTCGGCGGTCCGTACTCGTACGACGGTTGCGCGCCGCCGATATCCGGCCGATCCTGGGAATGCTCGATGGAAGGGGCTTCGTAGCCGCTGGACGACGGTTCAGACGGCTGGGAGCCGGGGTCGGATGGCGGCGTTTCGCCCGCGTTGCCGTCCGCGTTTGTCATGCTGATCAACCTAGCGCACGGACAGTGCCGCCCCGGGGCGCGTGACGCCGGCACCAAATCCGGTGTGAGGGCGTTGCTGTAACGAGAACAGCCGCCGACCCGGCGGTGCGGAGGAGAGTGAAGTTCCATGACGAGCCCATTTCAGTCCGGCCAGACACCGGGTGCCGCACCCGCCGCGCGCGGGGCGTTGCCGACGCCGCCCAAAGGCTGGCCGATCGGTTCCTACCCGACGTACGCGGAGGCCCAGCGTGCCGTCGACTACCTGTCCGATCAACAGTTCCCCGTGCAGCAGGTGACGATCGTCGGGGTGGACCTCATGCAGGTCGAGCGCGTCACGGGCCGGCTGAGCTGGCCCAAGGTGCTCGGCGGCGGTGTGCTGTCGGGAGCCTGGTTGGGTCTGTTCATCGGCCTGATCCTCGGCTTTTTCAGCCCCAACCCGTGGAGTGCGCTGCTCACCGGCCTGATCGCCGGTGTCTTCTTCGGCCTGATCACCTCGGCCATCCCGTATGCGATGGCTCGCGGCACAAGAGATTTCAGTTCGACGATGCAGCTGGTCGCGGGCCGCTACGACGTCCTGTGTGATCCGCAGAGCGCCGAGCAGGGGCGGGATCTGCTGGCGCGCTTGACGATCTGAGCTCCCCGCGCCGCGGTAACCGGCCGTGGTGGCAAAGGTGCGCAGGTCACGATTGTGACGCGGCACGCCCAAACTGTTGCACATATGCGGGCATGGCTCTACGGTTTGCGCGCGGGAGCCGCTCCGGCGGCGATGGAATGCGAACGGAAGGCACAGCGGTGCGCGCTCGGCGGCTATGTGCTGCGGCAGTGGCCGCGTTGACGACGGCCTCGATGGTCTCGGCGTGTGGTGGGGGCGACGACGGGATCGTCATCAACTACTACACCCCGGCCAACGAGATGGCTACCTTCACCGCCGTGGCCAAACGCTGCAACGCCGAACTCGGCGACCGCTTCACCATCAAGCAGGTGAGTTTGCCGAAAGGTGCTGACGACCAACGGTTGCAGCTGGCCCGGCGGCTGACCGGCAACGACAAGACGCTCGACATCATGGCCCTCGACGTGGTGTGGACCGCCGAGTTCGCCGAGGCCGGCTGGGCCGTCCCGCTGTCGGAGGATCCGGCGGGCGAAGCGGAGTCCGACGCGCAGGAGAACACCCTGCCCGGACCGTTGGAGACGGCCCGCTGGCAGGGCCAGCTGTACGCATCGCCGATCACCACCAACACCCAATTGCTTTGGTACCGAGCCGATTTGATGGATGAGCCGCCGGCTACCTGGGATGGCATGGTCTCGGAGGCCAACCGCTTGCACGCGGCGGGCAAGCCCAGTTGGATTGCGGTGCAGGCCAAGCAGTACGAGGGCCTGGTGGTGTGGTTCAACACCCTGCTGGCCAGTGCGGGTGGCCAGGTGCTCTCCGACGACGGGAAGACGGTCACCCTGACCGATACCCCGGAGCATCGTGCGGCGACGGTCAAGGCGCTGCAGATCATCAAGTCGGTTGCCACCGCGCCCGGTGCCGATCCGTCGGTTACCCAGACCGACGAGGCAACCGCCCGGCTCGCGCTGGAGCAGGGCAAGGCCGCGCTCGAGGTCAACTGGCCGTTCGTGCTGCCCTCGCTGCTGGAGAACGCGGTCAAGGGCGGCGTCGACTTCCTGCCGCTCGACGAACGTGCCGACCTCGCCGGAGCCATCAACGATCTCGGCACGTTCTCGCCGACCGACGAGCAGTTCGAGTCGGCATACGAGGCCAGCAAAGCCGTGTTCGGTTTCGCCAACTACCCGGGCGTGATCGAGGGGGAGCCGGCCAAGGTGACGCTGGGCGGGCTGAACCTCGCGGTCGCCAAGACCAGCCAGCACAAGGCCGAGGCCTTCGAAGCCATCCGCTGCCTGCGCAACGTCGAGAACCAGCGCTACACCTCCGTGGAGGGCGGGCTGCCCGCGGTGCGCGAGTCGCTCTACGACGATCCGGCGTTCCAGACCAAGTACCCGCAGTACGCGATCATCCGCGAGCAGCTGACCAATGCCGCGGTGCGCCCCGCGACGCCGGTGTATCAGGCTGTGTCCACCCGCATTTCGGCAACCTTGGCCCCGATCACCGACATCGACCCGGAGCGCACCGCCGATGAGCTGACCGAACAGGTGCAGAAGGCCATCGACGGCAAGGGGCTGATCCCATGACTTCGGCGACGACCTCCACGACGGCCAACCGCGCCTCCGAACGCAAGTTGGCGTTCGGGTTGATCGCCCCCGCGGTGATCCTGATGATTGCGGTGACCGCGTATCCGATCGGCTACGCGGTATGGCTGAGCCTGCAGCGCTACAACCTGGCCGCCCCCGACGACACGGCGTTCGTCGGGTTCGCCAACTACCAGACCATCCTCACCGACCGGTACTGGTGGACGGCTTTCGTGGTGACGCTGGCGATCACCGTCGTCTCGGTGGCGATCGAGTTCGTGCTCGGCATGACGCTGGCACTGGTCATGCACCGCACCATCTTCGGCAAGGGCGTGGTGCGCACCGCGGTGCTGATCCCCTATGGGATCGTGACCGTGGCGGCCTCCTACAGCTGGTATTACGCCTGGACGCCGGGCACCGGCTACCTGGCCAATCTGCTGCCCGACGGCAGCGCCCCGCTCACCGAACAGCTGCCTTCGCTGGCCATCATCGTGCTCGCCGAGGTGTGGAAGACCACTCCGTTCATGGCGCTGCTGTTGCTGGCCGGCCTGGCGCTGGTGCCGCAGGATCTGCTCAACGCGGCCCAGGTCGACGGCGCCGGGGCCTGGACTCGGCTGGTGAAAGTGATTCTGCCGCTGATCAAACCGGCCATCTTGGTCGCGCTGCTGTTCCGCACCCTCGACGCGTTCCGGATCTTCGACAACATCTATGTGTTGACCGGAGGCGCCAACAACACCGGGTCGGTGTCGATTCTGGGGTACGACAACTTGTTCAAGGCCTTCAACCTCGGATTGGGTTCGGCCATCAGCGTGTTGATCTTCCTGTCGGTGGCGGTCATCGCGTTCATCTTCATCAAGATCTTCGGTGCGTCGGCGCCCGGTGCAGACGTGGAGGGACGCTGATGAGCGCTTGCGCGAAGAGCGGAGAACACTGATGACCGAGCGGGTGGGTGCGCGGCGCGCGACCGGATGGACGATCGTGAACATCCTCGTGGTGCTCTACGCCTTGATACCGGTGTTGTGGATCTTGTCGCTGTCGTTGAAGCCGACGTCAAGCGTCAAGGACGGCAAGCTGATTCCGGATCAGATCACGTTCGACAACTACAAGGGCATCTTCACCGGCAACATCTTCACCTCGGCGCTGATCAACTCGATCGGTATCGGGTTGATCACCACGGTGATCGCCGTGGTGATCGGCGGCATGGCCGCGTACGCGGTGGCCCGGCTGGAGTTCCCCGGCAAGAAGCTGTTGGTGGGCGTGGCCCTGTTGATCGCGATGTTCCCGCAGATCTCGCTGGTGACCCCGATCTTCAACCTGTGGCGCACCATCGGGTTGTTCGACACCTGGCCCGGGCTGATCATTCCCTACATCACGTTCGCCCTGCCGCTGGCGATCTACACGCTCTCGGCGTTCTTCCGGGAGATCCCATGGGATCTGGAGAAGGCCGCCAAGATGGACGGCGCCACTCCGGCCCAGGCTTTCCGCAAGGTGATCGCACCGCTGGCGGCCCCGGGCATCGTCACCGCGGCCATCCTGGTCTTCATCTTCGCGTGGAACGATCTGCTGCTGGCGTTGTCGCTGACCGCGACGCAGCGGGCCATCACCGCGCCCGTGGCAATCGCGAATTTCACCGGCAGTTCGCAATTCGAGGAGCCGACGGGGTCGATCGCGGCGGGCGCGATGGTGATCACCATCCCGATCATTATCTTTGTTCTGATCTTCCAGCGGCGCATCGTCGCTGGTCTGACATCCGGTGCGGTAAAGGGGTAATTGGATGGCCGAAATTGTGTTGGACCGGGTCACCAAGAGTTACCCAGACGGCGCAGGCGGCACCAGGGAAGCCGTCAAAGAGTTCTCGATGACGATCGCCGACGGCGAGTTCATCATCCTGGTCGGGCCGTCGGGCTGCGGTAAGTCCACCACCCTGAACATGATTGCCGGACTTGAGGACATCTCATCGGGTGAGCTGCGCATCGGTGGGGAGCGGGTCAACGAGAAGGCGCCCAAGGACCGCGACATCGCGATGGTGTTCCAGTCCTATGCGCTCTATCCGCACATGACGGTGCGCCAGAACATCGCATTCCCGCTGACCCTGGCCAAGCTCAAGAAGGACGAGATCGCGGCCAAGGTCGAGGAAACCGCCAAGATCCTGGACCTGACCGAATTGCTGGATCGCAAGCCCGCCCAGTTGTCCGGTGGGCAGCGTCAGCGGGTGGCGATGGGCCGGGCAATCGTGCGGCGTCCCAAGGCATTCCTGATGGATGAGCCGCTGAGCAACCTGGACGCGAAGCTGCGGGTGCAGATGCGCGCCGAGATCGCGCGGCTGCAGAGCCGGCTGGGCACCACCACCGTGTACGTCACGCACGATCAGACCGAGGCGATGACGCTGGGGGATCGGGTCGTGGTGTTGCTGGCCGGCGAGATCCAGCAGATCGGCACGCCGGACGAGCTGTACAACAACCCGGCGAACCTGTTCGTGGCCGGCTTCATCGGATCGCCGGCGATGAACTTCTTCCCGGCCACCTTCACCGACGTCGGGGTGCGGCTGCCGTTCGGTGACGTCACCCTGACCCAGCAGGTGCATGATCTGCTGGCGCGTCAGCCCAAGCCGGACAACATCATCGTCGGAATCCGTCCCGAGCATCTGGAGGATGCCTCGCTGCTCGACGGCTACGCCCGGATCCGGGCGCTGACCTTCCCGGTGCGTGCCGACATCGTCGAGTCGCTCGGCGCCGACAAGTACGTGCACTTCACGATCGAGGGTGCGGGGGCCGAGGCGGCGCAGCTGGCCGAGTTGGCCGCCGATTCCGGGTCGGATGCCACTGAGTTCGTGGCGCGGGTCGCGGCCGAATCGACGGTGGCCGGCGGTCAGCAGATCCAGCTGGCTTTCGACACATCCAAGTTGGTGATCTTCGATGCCGAAACCGGGGTGAACCTGACCCGCAGCGAGCCCGAGCCCGAGCCCGAGCCCGAGCCCGAGCCCGAGCCCGAGGCAGAGCCCGCCGAATCGGCCGAGCCGGCCGGAGAACCGACAGAAGAGTGATCGACGTCCTGGCTGCCGTCCGCGCCCATGTGGGCGAGTACTTCGGCGCGGCAGGCATCACCGCCGAACCCGTCAGTGCCAGCGTCACCTTCCTCGGCACCGAGCGCATCGATGTGCTGCGGTTCGGACCGGACCTGAGTGCCGGCGGGCAGGATCTGTATCACTATGTGACGCTGGGCTGTTCGCGTCACCCGATGTTCGATCCGACCGAGTTGGTCTCCGATCCGATCCACGGCCCCCGGGCCGAGGTCGTGTTGTCGCTGCGGGGTCCGACCCCGAGTGGACTGGCCCGCTCGTTGGCGGTCCTGGCCGCAGCGCCTGCCGTGGAGGGGCTGGTGCTGGAGGGCGACGCGCTCATCGACCTGGAGACGCAGTTGTTCGACTCCGCGCCGTTCAGCGCATTCCTGCTGGGCCCCAGCGATATCGGCGAGGTCGTCCTGCCCGATCCGCTGTCGGGGGTGACGGTGCTGTCGGCCACCCCGATCACGGCCACCGAGGCGGCCTGGGTGCGGCTCAAGGGCGCCGACGCGATGCGTGAGGCGTGGCAGACCGACGGGGTCGACGTGCTGGATCCGACCAGAAGGGCCGCCAGCCCCAGCTAGAGCCAGTCGTTGTGGCGGAACGTGCGGTACAGCACGAAGCAGATGGTGGCCATCGTCAGCAGTACGGCGGGATAGCCCCAGGTCCACTGCAATTCGGGCATGTGCTCGAAGTTCATCCCGTAGATGCCGGCCATCGCGGTGGGGACCGCGGCGATCGCCACCCACGCCGAGATCTTGCGCATGTCCACGTTCTGCTGCATCGCGACCTTGCCGAGTGCGGCCTGCACCAGCGAGCTGAGCATCTCGTCGTAGCTCGTGACACGGTCGGAGGCCTGCACATTGTGGTCGTGCACGTCGCGCATGTACCTGCGCACCTCGACCGAGATCAGGTCGTTGTGGTCGGTCAGCAACCGGGCCAGGGCCAGGGTCAACGGCGCCACCGCTCGACGCATTTCGACGACTTCGCGCTTGAGCAGGTAGATGCACTCGATGTTGGTGTGGGTGCGGGGGGAGAAGATGTCCTCCTCCATGGAGTCGATGTCGGTCTCCATCAGGTCGGTCACGTCGAGGTAGCTGTCCACGACGTGGTCGGCGATGGCGTGCATGACCGCGAACGGGCCGAGTTTGAGGACGGCAGGGGAGGATTCGAGCCGCTTGCGCACGCCGGCCAGTCCGCCGTGCTCGCCGTGGCGGACGGTGACCACGAAATCCGGCCCGACGAAGATCATGATCTCGCCGGTTTCGACGATCTCGCGGGCCAGCGCCACCGACTCGTGCTCGACATAGTTGATGGTTTTGAGCACCAGAAACAAGGTTTTGTCGTAGCGCTCGAGCTTGGGGCGCTGGTGGGCGTGCACCGCATCCTCGACGGCCAGCTCGTGCAAGCCGAAAACGTCTGCCACCGACTGCATCTGGAACTCGTCGGGTTCGTGCAGCCCGATCCAGACGAACGCCTTCTGCCCCGCGGCCTGCAGTTCGCGGACCTTGTTCAGGGCCGCGGCGTGGGTGTATTTGCCGGGCAACCGGTCACCACCGCTGTAGACGCCGCAGTCGACCATGGCCCGGGCCACCGGGACGTGGATCGTCCTGGCGTCGGGTTCGGGAGGCCGGGCCTTCGCGGTGGCTCGCAGCGCCGGTGGCAAGGCGCGGAATGAGGGCATGGACTCCGACCTTCCTGCGCGGTGTGCAGCTACCTGACCAGCACAACGATGCTACGCGCAGTTACTGTTAAGTAACGCTCACCAGCGGGGAACCCGACCCTGTGAGAATTGGCATTGAAGTACCCTTGCGCCGTGTCGGAAAGTACAGTCGCCTCCTCGTCCGAGCGCTCGTCAGCGGAGCGCACCCCGCAAGTTGTCATCGACGACGCCGAGATCTTCGATGCTCACGAAGGCGGAAAGCTCTCGGTCGAGTTGAAGGCGCCGCTGGATACCCAGCGTGCGCTGTCGATCGCCTATACCCCTGGTGTCGCCCAGGTGAGCCGGGCGATCGCCACTGATCACACCCTTGCCGCCAAATACACGTGGGCCAACCGCCTGGTCGCTGTGGTCAGCGACGGCACCGCGGTGCTGGGCCTCGGCGATATCGGCCCCGCGGCCTCACTGCCGGTCATGGAGGGCAAGAGCGCGCTGTTCAAGACCTTCGGCGGCCTGAACTCGATCCCGATCGTGCTCGACACCAAGGATCCCGACGAGATCGTCGAAACCCTGGTCCGGCTGCGTCCGACGTTCGGCGCGGTGAACCTGGAGGACATCTCGGCGCCGCGGTGCTTCGAGATCGAGCGCCGGGTCATCGAGGCCCTGGACTGCCCGGTCATGCACGACGACCAGCACGGCACGGCGATCGTGGTGCTGGCCGCGCTGCTGGGCGCCACCAAGGTCCTCGACCGCGACATCCACGCGCTGCGCGTGGTGATCTCCGGTGCCGGCGCCGCGGGTGTGGCCTGCGCCAACATCCTGCTGAACAAGGGCATCACCGACGTCGTGGTGCTCGACTCGCAGGGCATCGTGCACTCGGGCCGCGACAACCTCAACGCCTTCAAGGCGGAGCTCGCCGGCCGCACGAACCCGCGCAAACTCACCGGTGGGGTGGCCGAGGCGCTCGAGGGTGCCGACGTCTTCCTCGGGGTGTCGGCCGGCATCGTGCCCGAGGAGCTCATTGCCACGATGGCTCCCGACTGCATCGTCTTCGCGCTGTCCAACCCGGATCCGGAGATCCACCCGGACGCGGCCCGCAAGTACGCGGCGGTCGTGGCGACCGGGCGCAGCGACTTCCCGAACCAGATCAACAACGTGCTGGCCTTCCCCGGGGTGTTCCGCGGGGCGCTCGACGCCGGGGCCCGCCGCATCACCGAGAAGATGAAGGTGGCGGCTGCCGAGGCGATCTTCTCGGTCGTCGGCGACGATCTGGCGGTCGACCACATCGTGCCCAGCGCGCTGGATCCGCGGGTCGGCCCCGCGGTCGCGGCCGCGGTCGCCGCGGCGGTTGACCCCGCAGAATCCTGAGTTCACGGATGCGCCGCACCCTGGCGTTGTCACTACTGGTGCTGTTGGCCCTGGTGTCAGCCGGTTGCGGCGGCCACTCGGCCCCGGCCGCTCTCGTGGTCGGGGCGGGGCCGGCGCCCGAATCGGAGCTGCTCGGTCATCTGTATGCGGCGGCGTTGCGCTACTACGGCACCCCCGCGGCGGTCACCGAGACCGACGGTGTCTCAGGTGTGCTCGATTCCGGATCGGTGACGGTGCAGCCGGGGTTCACCGGCCGGTTTCTGACAGAGTTGAATCCGACCGCGACGGCGCGCGCCGACGAACAGGTCTACCGGGATCTGGTGTCGGCGCTGCCCGAGGGCGTCGCGGCCGGTGACTACACGATGTCGGCACAGGACAAGCCCGCAGTGGTGGTCACCGAGGCCACGGCGTCGGCGTGGGGCGGGGCCGACCTGAGCGCGCTGCGCCGCAACTGTGCGAAGGCCCGCCCGGGCGCGGTGGCCGGCGCCAAGGTGCCCACCGCGGTGGGTTCTTGCACACTGCCGGAGGCCAGTAGGTTCCCCGACGACAAGAGCCTGTTCGCGGCCTTGCGCGCCGGGAAGATCAATGCGGCGTGGGCGACGACGGCCGATCCGGGGATCCCGTCGGAGCTGACCGTGCTGGCCGACAAGACGGCACTGATCCGGGGCGAGAATGTGGTGCCGCTGTATCGCCGCAACACCCTCGACGAACGTCAGATCCTGGCGCTCAACGAGATCGCCGGTGTCCTGGACACCGGATCGCTGGCCGATATGCGCAGACAGGTCGCCGAGGGCAAGGATCCCGGTGCGGTGGCCGAAGCGTTCCTCCAGGCCAACCCGCTGGGCCACTAGCCCTCGGCAACCCCGGTGTCAGCGGGGCAGCATCCGCCCCATCGCGCCCGCGAACAGCTTCTGGTACGCCGAGCCGGTGATCCGCACGATGACGTCGAGGACCTTGGCGTCGGCTCCGACGAGTACCCGTGCCCGGTCCTTGCGCACGGCCTCGAGGATGATCTTGGCGGCGCGCTGCGGGGTGGTGTTGGCCAGCTTCCGGTCGAAGGTCTCGGCGAGCGCCTTCTGATCCAGTCCCTCGGCGGCGGTGGCGTTGCGGGCGATGGCGGTCTTGATCCCGCCAGGGTGCACACACGTCACCTTGACCGGGTGCTTGGCCAGGGCCATCTCCTGGCGCAGGGCCTCGGTGAAACCGCGGACCGCGAACTTGGCCGAGTTGTAGGCGGCCTGGCCGGGCACCGAGAAGATGCCGAACAGGCTCGAGACGTTGACGACGTGCCCGTCGCCGGAGGCGATGAGGTGCGGCAGGAACGCCTTGGTGCCGTTGACGACGCCCCAGTAGTCGACGTCCATCACCCGCTCGATGTCCTTGAACGAGCTGACCTCGACGTCGCCGGTGAAGGCGATGCCCGCGTTGTTGTAGATCTGGTTGACCTTGCCGAAGTGCTCCTTGACCGCGTCGGCGTAGAGCAGGAAGGCCTCGCGCTCGGTCACGTCGAGCCGGTCGGTCTTGACCTCGGCGCCGATCGCCTTGAGGCGTTCTTCGGTGATCGCCAGGCCCTCGGTGTCGACGTCGCTGATCGCCAGCTTGGCGCCCGAACGTCCGAGCTCGATGGCCAGCGCCTGCCCGATACCCGATCCGGCGCCGGTGACGACGGCGACCTTTCCGGCGAAGCCCTCCATGGAACACTCCCTCGCGTAGTACGACACGTGTCGAGTTACGAGATTACGCGGTACCGGCGGTCTCGCGTATGGCGGCCTCTGCTGCTGCGGCGTCCTGCCATTCATCGGCCAGGCTCTGCAGCGGGATGCCCAGTGCGGTGCTCAGTCCGACCACCGTGCCGAAGGCAGGGGAGGGCAGGCGTCCGGTCTCGATCTTGCGCAGCGTCTCGGGGGAGATACCGGCCTGTTCGGCCACCTCGTCGAGCGATCGGCCGCCCCGGGCCGAGCGCAGGGTTTCGCCGAGCCGTCTGCCGGCGGCGATCTGTGCGGGCGTCAGTGGGGTGCGGACCACGACACCACGGTAGCGCCGGTATTTATATACCGCTAGTGTTGGTATTTAAATACCGAGGAGGGTGTGGACATGATCGAGCTGAAAACCGACGCCGAGATCGAGAAGATGCGGATCACCGGGCGGTTCGTGGCCGAGGTGCTCCGCGAGCTGAGCGGGCTCGTCGACGTCGGGGTCAACCTGCTCGACCTCGAACACCACGCACGTGACATGGTCAAGCGCCGCGGCGCCGAGTCCTGCTACTGGGACTACGACCCGTCGTTCGGCAAGGGACCGTTCCGCAACGTCATCTGTCTGTCGGTCAACGACGCTGTGCTGCACGGCCTTCCGCACGACTACCGGCTGCGCGACGGCGACGTGCTCAGCATGGACTTCGCGGTGTCGATCGACGGCTGGGTCGCCGACGCCGCGCGCACCGTGATCGCCGGGACGCCCGCGGCTGCCGACGTGCGCCTGGTCCGGGCCACCAGATATCCGCACGCCAACCACGGTGCGCCGCCACCGGCGGCGATCAACGCCGTGAGGATCAGCGGGGTCAGGCCCGAGGCGTAGACGCCGGAGAGCTGATACACCGTGGACAGCCCGGTGTAGCGGGTGCGGGTCGGGAACAGGGACGCGTAGAGCGTGCCCTGCGCGCCGTAGAACCAGGCGTGGATTACGCCGAACGCCAACAGCATTCCGACCGCGTACGCCGCGATGCTGCCCGTGTTGAACAAGGCGAACGCCGGGAACACCACGACGGCGTAGGCGGCGATACCCGACGCGTAGACCGCTTTCGGGCTGAACCGGTCGGCCAGCAGACCCGACACGGGCAGCAGCACCGCCATGAGCAGTGCCGCCGCGGTCACCACGATCAGGACCGGCACCTTGCCCAGGTGCAGGGTGGCGGTGGCGTACGAGATGGTGAAAACGCCCCAGGTGTTGAACGCGGCGCCCTCGCCCCAGCGTGACAGCAGACCCAGCACGGTAGAGCGCAGCGCCGGGGGAGTGAAGATCTCCTTCACCGGAACCGCCGAGCGGTCGTCGTCCTCGCGCAGTTTCTCGAACGCCGGGGTCTCGGCCACCCGGAACCGCACCACGACACCGAAGATCACCAGCACGATGCTGAACAGGAACGCGATCCGCCACCCGTAGCTCTGGAACGCCTCGGCCGACAGCCACAGCTGCAACAGCACGAACACCCCGGTCCCCAGCGCCAGGCCCAGTGCGAGCCCGACCTGCGGGATGCTCCCGAACAACCCGCGGCGGTGACGGGGGCTGTGCTCGACGGCCAGCAGCACCGCGCCGGCCCACTCACCACCGAGCGCGAATCCCTGAACCACGCGCAATACGAGGAGCAGGACCGGGGCCAGCACGCCGATCTGCGCGGCGGTGGGCAGCACACCCATCAATGCGGTCGCCGCACCCATCAACAGCATCGTCAGCGCCAGCGTCTTCTTGCGCCCGATCCGATCGCCGATGTGGCCGAAGACGAATCCGCCGATGGGCCGGACCACGAACCCGACCGCGAAGGTGGCGAACGCCAGCATGGTCCCGACGAACGAACTCTGGTCGGGGAAGAAGGTGTGGTTGAACACCAGGCTCGCGGCCGTGGCATACAGGAAGAAGTCGTACCACTCGATCGTCGTGCCCAGCACGCTGGCCAGTACGGCGGTGCGGACCGTGTTCGAGGCGGGCGCCGCCGTGGGGGAGGCAGGCGCGGTGGCTGCGATAGTCACCCTAGTTGTCTAGTGACCGCCCCACGGTCCGCCCAGTGTTGTGCGCGTGGTGATCGAAACCCATGCCCAGAACCACGGAATGGTCGCCACCGACGTGCGGCAGCGACCATTCCGTTGATGTGGTGAAGCGGTTTACCCGAAGGCCAGGTCGATGATCTCCTGCTGCTCGACGGCGTGCACCTTCGACGACCCCGAGGACGGAGCCGACATCGCGCGCCGCGAGATGCGCTTGATCGGGGTGAAGTAATCCGGCAGCACCTCGGGCAGGGTCAGGCCCAGCGACGGCCAGGCACCCTGGTTGGCCGGCTCTTCCTGCACCCAGAACTTCTCGGTGACGTTCGGGTAGCGGTCCAGCGTCTCGGCCAGCCGGCGCCGCGGCAGCGGGGCAAGCTGTTCGAGCCGCACGATCGCGACGTCCTCACGGTTGTCCTTGGCCTTGCGGGCCGCCAGGTCGTAGTAGATCTTCCCGCTGCACAACAGGACTCGGGTGACCTTGCCGCGGTCACCCTCACCGTCGGTGTAGACCGGCTCCTCCAGCACCGAGCGGAACTTGTTCTCGGTGAAGTCGCGGATGTCGCTGACCGCGGCCTTGTTGCGCAGCATCGACTTCGGGGTGAAGACGATCAGCGGACGCTGGATGCCGTCGAGGCCGTGGCGGCGCAACAGGTGGAAGTAGTTCGCCGGGGTCGACGGCACCGCGATGGTCATCGAGCCCTCGGCCCACAGCTGCAGGAAGCGCTCGATGCGGCCCGAGGTGTGGTCGGGTCCCTGGCCCTCGTGACCGTGCGGCAGCAGCAGCACGACGTCGGAGAGCTGGCCCCACTTGGCCTCGCCGGAGGAGATGAACTCGTCGATGATCGACTGGGCACCGTTGACGAAGTCGCCGAACTGGGCCTCCCACAACACAAGTGCGTCGGGGTTACCCACCGAGTAGCCGTATTCGAAGCCCACCGCGGCGAACTCGGACAGCGCCGAGTTGTACACCAGGAACTTGCCGCCGGTCGGGGTGCCGTCGGTGTTGGTGGCCAGCAGCTGCAGCGGGGTGAACTCCTCGCCGGTCTTGCGGTCAACGATCACCGCGTGGCGCTGGGTGAAGGTGCCGCGCTGGGTGTCCTGGCCGGACAACCGGATCAGCTTGCCCTCCGAGATCAGCGTGCCCAGCGCCAGCAGCTCGGCGAACGCCCAGTCGATCTTGCCCTCGTAGGCCATCTCCCGGCGCTTCTCCAGCACCGGCTTGACCCGTGGGTGCACGGTGAAACCGTCGGGCACCGCCAGGTGGGCGTCACCGATGCGGGCCAGCAGGGACTTGTCCACCGCGGTCGACAGGCGCTGCGGGATCTGCTGGTCGGCCTCGACCGATTCGCTCGGCTCGGCCGCGTGCTTCTCCAGTTCGCGAACCTCGTTGAACACCCGCTCCAGCTGACCCTGGTAGTCGCGCAGGGCGTCCTCGGCTTCTTTCATCGAGATGTCGCCACGGCCGATCAGGGCTTCGGTGTAGGCCTTGCGGGAGCCACGCTTGGTGTCGATGACGTCGTACATGTAGGGCTGGGTCATCGACGGGTCGTCGCCCTCGTTGTGCCCGCGGCGGCGGTAGCACAGCATGTCGATGACGACGTCCTTCTTGAACGCCTGCCGGAAGTCCACCGCCAGCCGCGCCACCCAGGCGCAGGCCTCCGGGTCGTCGCCGTTGACGTGGAAGATCGGCGCACCGATCATCTTGGCGACGTCGGTGCAGTATTCGCTGGAGCGCGAATCCGTTGGCGCCGTGGTGAACCCGATCTGGTTGTTGACCACGATGTGGATGGTGCCGCCGGTCGTGTAACCGTCGAGCAGGGCGAGGTTCAGTGTCTCGGCGACCACGCCCTGGCCGGCGAACGCGGCGTCGCCGTGCAGCATCAGCGGGACGACCGGGTACTCGCCGGAGGCGTCGGCATCCTTGCCGGCGTCCAGCAGATCCTGCTTGGCCCTGACCAGGCCCTCGAGCACCGGGTCGACGGCTTCGAGGTGGGACGGGTTGGCGGTCAGCGACACCTGGATGTCGTTGTCGCCGAACATCTGGATGTAGTTGCCGGATGCACCCAGGTGGTACTTCACGTCGCCGGAGCCGTGGGCCTGGCTCGGGTTGAGGTTGCCCTCGAACTCGGTGAAGATCTGGCTGTAGGGCTTGCCGACGATGTTGGCCAGCACGTTGAGCCGGCCGCGGTGCGGCATGCCGATGACCACCTCTTGGAGCGCATGCTCGGCGCACTGGTCGATCGCGGCGTCCATCATCGGGATGACGGTTTCCGCGCCTTCCAGTGAGAACCGCTTCTGCCCAACGTATTTGGTCTGCAGGAATGTCTCGAACGCCTCGGCCGCGTTGAGCTTGCTCAAGATGTACTTCTGCTCGGCGACCGTCGGCTTGTCGTGCTTGATCTCGACGCGCTCCTGCAGCCAGCGCTGCTGCTCGGGCTCGAGGATGTGGGTGTACTCGACGCCGATGTGGCGGCAGTACGCGTCACGCAGTACCGAGAGCACATCGCGCAGCTTCATGTACTGCTTGCCGGAGAACCCGTCGACCTTGAACTCGCGGTCCAGGTCCCACAGCGTCAGCCCGTGAGTGTTGACATCCAGGTCGGGGTGGCTGCGGAAGCGGGTGTTGTCCAGCCGCAGCGGGTCGATGTCGGCCATCAGGTGGCCGCGGTTGCGGTAGGCCGCGATCAGCTCGATGACCCGGGCGTTCTTGTCCGCGATCGAGTCCGGGTTGTCGGTGCGCCAGCGCACCGGCTCGTAGGGGATACCGAGCTCGCGGAAGATCTCGTCGAAGAACTCGTCGTCGAGCAGCAACTGATGGATGGTGCGCAGGAAGTCGCCGGACTCGGCACCCTGGATGATGCGGTGATCGTAGGTCGAGGTCAGGGTGATCAACTTGCCGATGCCCAGGTCCGCGATGCGCTCGTCGCTGGCGCCCTGGAACTCGGCCGGGTACTCCATGGCGCCGGCACCGATGATCGCGCCCTGGCCCTGCATGAGCCGCGGCACCGAGTGCACGGTGCCGATGGTGCCCGGGTTGGTCAGCGAGATGGTCACGCCGGAGAAGTCCTCGGCGGTCAGCTTGCCGTCGCGGGCGCGGCGCACGATGTCCTCGTAGGCCGCGATGAACTGACCGAAATGCATGGTCTCGCAACGCTTGATCGCCGCCACCACCAGCGAGCGGTTGCCGTCCTTGCCGGGCAGGTCGATGGCCAGGCCCAGGTTGGTGTGGGCCGGGGTAACGGCGGCGGGCTTGCCGTTGGCCTCGGCGAAGTACCGGTTCATGTTCGGGAACTTCTTGACCGCCTGCACGATGGCGTAGCCGAGCAGGTGCGTGAAGCTGACCTTGCCGCCACGGGTGCGCTTGAGGTGGTTGTTGATCACGACGCGGTTGTCGATCATCAACTTGGCCGGGATGGCCCGCACGCTCGTCGCGGTGGGCACCTCCAGCGAGGCGTTCATGTTCTTGACGACGGCGGCGGCGGCGCCGCGCAGCACCTGTGTCTCGTCGCCCTCGCCCGGGGTGGGGCCGGCGGCCTTGGCCGGGGCCGCCTTCGCGGGGGCAGCCTTGGCGGCGTCGACTGCCCGTTGGCGACGGTGTTGTCGGTGGTCGGTTCAGGGGAGTAGTCGACCAGAAATTCGTGCCAACTCGGATCCACCGAAGAGGGATCCTCGCGGAACTTGCGATACATCTCCTCGACCAACCACTCGTTCTGCCCGAATGGTGAAGGTGAACTGCTCACGGCAGACACTCGCCTCGATTCTTGTGTCCGGCTCGCCGTCACATGCAGGCTTGCCGCTTGTGTTCTTCTGTGGGCGGTCTACCCCGCTCGACCGCCGCATAAAGGCTATCGCCTTTCGACGTCACCCGAGGTCGGCATGGACCTCAGGGCTTGGCGGGCGGCAGCACATGCAACGTTGCAGGCCACCGCGGCGGGGGCGCACCGAACGCCTGGCGGGCGTTGGCGACGATCTTCTTACCCATCAGCCGGTTGCCGACACCGCCGATGACAGCGCCGATGCCGACCGGCAGCATCTTGCCGAAAGCCATCGCGCCGCGCTTGAGCGTATACCGCTTGACGAAGTACTTGACCAGCCGGGAGTTGAGCTGCGAGACGGCGGGCAACGGCAGCGTCGCGGCACCGTCGGCCAGCCAAGCGCCACTGGTGCGGCCGGTGCCCAGGAGGTCGGCGATCGCGCGCTTGCTGTCGTCGCCGACGAGCACCGAGAGCACCAGGGCACGACGTCGTTCGCGGTGGTCGGCCGGGACGCCGTGCACCTCGGCGACCGCCAGGACGAAGACCGACGTGGCTTCCAGGAAGACGACCGTCTCGCCGGCCACGGCCGACAGGGCGGCCAGGGTTCCGATACCGGGGAACGCCGCTGCCGAGCCGACGGCGGCACCACTGGCCATCACCGCGGCCAGGTAGTGCTTCTCGAGCCGGGTCACGATCTGGGCCGGCGTGGCGTCGGGCTGTTGGCTGCGCAGCCGGTCGACGTAAGCCTTGACCGCCGGTGCCTGGACCCGTGAGCTGCGCTCGATGATGGACGAGAGCACCTTGGCGGCGGTGCTGGGATCTTCGTTCTCCTCGACCTTCGCAGGCAGGTGTGGCTTGGACCGCGCACGCACTTCGGGGCCTCCCAGGTATGAACCCATCGTTGACTGCCAGGCTAACGCGTGACCTGACGTCGGGAGAACGAACGACGGCGCGTTGCCGGTGCCCGAGGGTGACAGCCGTCACGGGAACAAAAAACTGATATGCGGGGCTAAACATCTTCATGGCATCATCGCCCGACGTGGACACGGCAGCATCGGTGACCTTGCACAGCCGGATGCCGGGCCGGATCCGCATGATCCTGGTGCTGGGCGCCTTGGTGGCACTGGGTCCGCTGACCATCGACATGTATCTGCCGGCGCTGCCCCGGATCGCCGACGAACTCTCGGTCTCCTCTTCCGTCTCGCAGTTGACGCTCACCGGCACGCTGGCCGGTCTGGCCCTGGGGCAGCTGATCGTCGGCCCGCTGTCGGATTCGCTGGGCCGCAGGCGCCCCTTGATGGCGGGCATCGTGCTGCACATGGTTGCCTCGGTGCTGTGTGTGCTGGCGCCCAACATCGCGATCCTCGGGCTGGCCCGCGGATTACAGGGCATGGGCGCGGCAGCCGCCTCGGTGGTGGCCATCGCCGTGGTCGGTGACCTGTTCAGCGGCACGGTGGCGGCCACGGTGATGTCGCGGTTGATGCTGGTGCTCGGGGTGGCGCCGGTACTGGCCCCGTCATTGGGCGCGGCGGTGTTGTTGCACGGCTCGTGGCATTGGGTCTTCGTCGCGCTGGTGGTGGTGGCCGGCGGGCTGTTGGTGATGGCCGCGCTGGCCCTGCCGGAGACACTTGCGGTCGCGCACCGGCGGCCACTGGCGGTGGGCGGCATCATCGGCACCTACATCGAGCTGCTGCGCGACTCGCGATTCGTGATCCTGGTGCTGGTGGCCGCACTGGGCATGTCGGGACTGTTCGCCTATATCTCGGCGGCGCCGTTCGTCCTGCAGGGCCACTACGGCCTGAACCAGCAGGCGTTCGCGCTGGTGTTCGCCGCGGGCGCGATCGCGCTGATCGGTGCCACTCAGTTCAACGTGGTGCTGCTGCGCCGGTTCTCGCCGCAGGCCATCACGGTGGCGGCGCTGAGCTGGTCGGCGTTGGCCGGGGTGGTGTTCGTCGTGCTGACCGTCGCGCACGTGGGCGGGCTGTCCGCGTTCGTGGTGCCGGTGCTGGCGATCCTGGCCGGGATGGGTCTGGTGCTGCCCAACGCTCCGGCAGTGGCGCTGTCTCGTCATCCCGACGCCGCCGGAACCGCGGCCGCGCTGCTGGGGGCGGCGCAGTTCGGGCTCGGAGCGGCGGTGGCACCAGCGATCGGGGCGCTGGGCAACGGTGCGTTGGCGTTGTCGTTGGTGATGACGGCCGGCATGGCGATCGCCCTGGCGGCGCTACTGCTGGTCGCTCGGCGTAACGGCGACGAAGAGGCGAGCGAATACCCGAGCGACACGCTCATCGTCTCCGAGGCGGTTGTCGAGCCGGCCTGACGGGCTCCCGGGTAGCGTCGGCTTGGCCCGCCAACTACCCAACTAGGACATGTCGCCAGCGCTGAACGCCCGCACCCCGAGCCCGCAGGGCAATGTGCCCGCGCGTCCGGAAAATCCGTGGCACGCGCTGTGGGCCATGATGTTCGGCTTCTTCATGATCCTGGTCGACGCAACGATCGTCGCGGTCGCCAATCCGACGATCATGGAGCGGCTCGGCGCCGACTACGACGGCGTGATTTGGGTGACCAGTGCCTACCTGCTCGCCTATGCGGTGCCGTTGCTCGTCGCGGGACGGCTGGGCGACGTGTACGGGCCGAAGAACCTCTATCTGGCCGGCCTGGCGGTGTTCACCGCGGCCTCGCTGTGGTGCGGCCTGGCCGGCAGCATCGAGATGCTGATCGCCGCGCGTGTGGTGCAGGGGATCGGAGCGGCGCTGCTCACCCCGCAGACCTTGTCGACCATCACCCGGATCTTCCCGCCCGACCGGCGCGGGGTGGCGATGAGCGTCTGGGGTGCGACCGCCGGGGTGGCCACCCTGGTCGGGCCGCTGGCCGGTGGTGTGCTGGTCGGGGGACTGGGCTGGCAGTGGATCTTCTTCGTCAACGTGCCGATCGGAATTCTGGGTCTGGCGCTGGCGGTGTGGCTGGTCCCGGTGCTGCCGACCCAGCCGCACCGGTTCGACGTGCTGGGTGTGGTGCTGTCCGGCCTCGGCATGTTCCTGATCGTGTTCGCGCTGCAGGAGGGGCAGTCCCGGGACTGGGCGCCGTGGGTGTGGGCCACTGGCGCGGTCGGTATCGCGGTGATGGTGGGATTCGTGTGCTGGCAGGCCGTCAACACCGCCGAGCCGCTGATCCCGCTGCGGATCTTCCAAGACCGCGACTTCAGTCTGGCCAACATCGGCGTTGCGACGATCGGGTTCGCGGTGACGGCGATGATCCTGCCGTTGATGTTCTACGCCCAGACGGTGTGCGGGCTGTCGCCGATCCGCTCGGCGCTGTTGACCGCGCCGACTGCGATCGCCAGCGGTGTGTTGGCTCCGGTGGTGGGCCGCATCATCGACCGGGCGCATCCGACGCCCGTGATCGGGTTCGGTTTCTCGGCCATGGCGATCGGGTTGACCTGGTTGGCGTTCGAGATGACGCCGACGACGCCGATCTGGCGGCTGCTGCTACCGCAGGTGGTGATGGGCGTCGGGATGGCGTTCATCTGGTCCCCGCTGGCGGCCACCGCGACCCGCAACCTGCCGCCGGATCTGGCCGGGGCGGGGTCGGGCGTGTACAACGCCACCCGCCAGGTGGGCTCGGTGCTGGGCAGTGCCGGGATCGCGGCCTACATGACGTCGCGGATCGGCGCCGAGCTGCCGGGGGCCGCGAACGCCGCACCGCGCGGTGAGGGTGCGGCCGCCGAACTGCCCGAGTTCCTGCACGCGCCATTCGCCGCGGCGATGTCTCAGTCCATGCTTCTGCCGGCGTTCGTCGCTCTCTTCGGTGTGGTGGCCGCCCTGTTCCTGCTCGGGTTCGATGCCGAGCCCAAACTGGCGCCGCAACCGAACCCGGAGCCCTACCTGGATCCGCGCGACGACGATGACGACGATTACGTCGAGTTCCTGGTGCGCCATGACGACGCGGACGTGCTGGACGAAGAGGCGGCGACGGATGTGTTCCGTGCGCAACCGGCGTGGGAGAACCTCTACGCCGACTTCATGGCCGATCGTGACGGAACAGCACAGCGGGATTGAGGTAGCTCTCCGGATCGAACGCGGCCTTGACGGTGCGCATGGCCGCGATGTCGGCCTCGGTGCGTGACATCGCCACGTAGTCGCGTTTGCGTGAGCCGACGCCGTGTTCGGAGCTGACGTTGCCGCCGCAGTCGGCGATCAGCGTCATCATCGCGGCGTACAGTCCGGCTTCGGCATCCGTCGAGCAGCGCAGCACGTTCAGGTGCAGATTGCCCTCACCGATGTGGCCGAACAGCACGGGAATCGCCTCGGGCGCATGGGCGGCGATCAATTCTGCGGCCGCCGCGGCGTAACCCTGGATCGCCGAGAGTGGCAGCGAGACATCGAATTTCAGTGGTGGGCCGAACAATCCGAGCACCTCGGCCACCGACTCGCGCACCTGCCACAGCCGCTGCTGGGCGGTTGCGTCGACGCCGACGGCGGGTTCGCCGCAGATTTCGGCGCCCTCCAGGGCATCGGCCAGGCGCTCGGTCTGGTCGCCGTCGCCGGCCAGTTCGATCAGCAACTGCCAGGCGCCGTCGACCGGTGCGGCCACGCCGAGGTGCTCGGCGGTCAGCGCGCTGGCACGGGCGTCGATCAGCTCCAGTGCGGCGATGCCCTCGAGGTCGCGGAAGATCCGGCCGGCACCGGCCAGGGCATCGAGGTCGGTGAACCCGCAGATCGCGGTGACCCGGTGAGTGGGGACGGGGTGCAGTCGCAGGTCAAGTGCGGTGATCACGCCGAGGGTGCCCTCTGCACCGACGAACAGGGAGGTCAGGTCGTAGCCGGTGTTGTCGCGGCGTACCCGGCTGTGGCGGTGCACCACCGACCCGTCGGGGAGCGCGACGTCCAGACCCAGCACCTGCTCGCCCATGTTGCCGTAGCGCACGGTGCGCAGCCCGCCGGCGTTGGTGGAGGCCATGCCGCCCACCGTGGCCGATTCCCGTGCGGCCAGGTCCACCCCGAATACCAGTCCGGCCGCCGTGGCGGCGCGCTGCACCGCGGCCAATGGTGCGCCGGCGCCGACGCGGACCCGGCGCTCGACGGTGTCAACAACGCCGATCTCGGTGAGCCGCTCGGTGGACAGCAGGATGTCGTCGTTCTCGGGCACCGTCCCGGCCACCAGTGAGGTCCGGCCGCCCTGCACCGTGACACACGCCCCCGCATGGCGGCAGGCGCGCAGCACCGCGGCAACTTCGTCGGTGGTGCCGGGGCGGACCAGCGCTGAGGCCTGCCCGCGGTAACGCCCGGTGTGGTCGATGCAGCGGCCGTCCAGCACGTCGGGATCAGTGGTGACATGGCCTGCACCGACAATCCCGGCAAGCATTTCGGTAAGCATTTCAGTCACCGGTTGGGTTTACCACAGGGTCAGTCAGGGCCAGGAAGGCGCCGAGCGCGACGAGGCTGTCGGGCTGGGCCGGCAGATAGTCGGTGAGCTGGGGTGAGCGGACGATGTACGCGACGTATTTGGCCCGGCTGATCGCCACGTTGAGCCGGTTGCGGTTCAGCAGGAACCCGATGCCGCGGGGCACGTCGGCGGCCGAGGACGCCGTCATCGACACGAACACCACGGGCGCCTGTCTGCCCTGGAACTTGTCCACGGTGCCGGCCTGCACCTCGGTCAGGCCCGCCGCGTCGAGAGCTCGTCGCACCGTGGTCACCTGGGCGTTGTAGGGCGTCACCACCAGGAAGTGCTCCTGGTCCAGCGGCGTGCTGCCATGCTCGTCGGTCCAGGTGGTGCCGAGTAGGCCGGTGATGGCCGCGACGATCGCGCCTGCCTCTTCGGGACTGTCGGTCGAGTTGCCAAGGTGCGCCACCTCCAGTACCCGGACTCCGGGTTCGACGCCATCGAGTTTGCGTGCGGCACTGACCTTTTCGTGGGACTGCAGCCGGCCGTCGTAGGACAGCCGCGACACCGGGCCGCACACGGACGGATGCATCCGGAACGAGCAGTCCAGGAAATAACCGCGCTCGGCCGGCAGCGTGTGCGCACCCTCGACGAGCCAGCCCAATGCGGAATCGTCGACCGGGGCCGGGTGGGTGCCCTGGCAGACCTGGGGCAACTGCTGCGGATCGCCCAGGAGCAGCAGGTTGCGCGCGGCCGGGGCCACGGCGATGGTGTTGGCCAGGTTAAACTGGCCGGCCTCTTCGATCACCAGCAGGTCCAGGCATTGCCGTGGAACCCGGGCCTCGTTCGCGAAGTCCCATGCGGTGCCGCCGACCACGCATCCGGGATGATCCGTGATGAACGAGGCATAGGCGTTCTCGCTGATCGCGGTCCACCGCGGGTCGTCGCCCCGGCGTTTCTTGGCCACATTCTCGGGGGCCACCCCGGCGTCGAGCACCTGCTCCAGCAGGTGTTCGATCACTGCGTGTGATTGAGCGACAATGCCGATGCGCCAACGGTGTTCGTTGACGAGCCGGGCGATGATCCGCGCCGACGTGTGGGTCTTGCCGGTGCCGGGCGGCCCGTGCACCGCGATGTATGAGCAATCCAGATCCAGCAGCGCGGCCGTGATGTCGGCGGCGGTCTCACCGCCGCGGGGCAGCGGCCCGGGCAGGGTCGGCAGGCCGGCGGAGACGGTGGCCGCCGTGCTGTCGATGGACACCTGCAGCGGCCGGGTGTTGATCGGCGGACCGGGGGTCAGCGCGAACGGCACCTGGGTGAAGATGTCGCCATCCTTGGGTTGGCGTTCGGTGATCAGCACCTCGGTGGGGGCCTCCGGGTTGTCGCAGCCGACGACGGTGGCGCTGCCGAAGCCGCGACGGTCCGGGTCGTCGCACAGACCTGCCGGCGCAGGCGGGGTGTAGAGCGCGTAGACCTCGGTGCCCAGCTCCCCGGCGTCGATGGCGCCGGTCAACCGGACCTGCCGCTGCGGTTTGCGAGCCCGCGGCGGGGTATGCCAGTCGTTGACGACGTGCGCCTGCTCGGCGACGAAAACACCTGTGCTGTCCGCCCATTCGTCGACCGGGTTGTTGAGCCGGTCGAAATGACCCCACCAGAACGGTTTGTCCTCGCGTTTGTGGAAACCGCGGGCCGCGGCGATCAGGGCCACCGCCTGTTGCTCGTCCGTGCGAGGGTCCACACCGTCGCCGGCGAAGCGCAGCAGCTTGCGGTCGACGGCGTCGGCTTTCTCGATCGGTGCTCCGTCGCGGACCGGTTGCGGGCCGCGAGGTGGCACCTCGGCTTCGAACGCCCGGTTGATCAGCCAGTCCCGCAGCCGGTGGGTGGACCGGCAGTCGTAGCGGTTGTAGTCCTCGATCTCCTTGAGCACGGTGGCCGCCTCGTCGTGCTGACCGGCTTCGCGCAGTGCGCAGTAGCGGGCGTACTCGGTGATGGAGTCGGTGGCCTTGGTGACCTCGCCGTCGCGCAGTTCGTTGCCCATGTACAGCGGTTCCAGCGATTTGATGCTGTAGTTCTCGGTACCGACGCGAATGCTCTTGCGTACCAACGGGAGCAGGTCGACGAGGATGCCGTTGCGCAGCAGGTCGTCGACGTCGTTCTCGCCCACTCCGTACCGGCCGGCCAGCCGCAGCAGGGTGCTGCGCTCATAGGGTGCGTAGTGGTAGATGTGCATCTTGGGAAAACGCTTGCGCCGCTTGCGGACCAGGTCCAGGAAGTCGATGAGCACCTGGCGTTCGCTGGCCCGGTCGTGCGCCCACAACGCCTGGAAGTTCCCTTCGGCGCCCAGGACGCCCCACAGATATTCCAGGCCCCAGTCCCGGCCGTTGGCCGTCCACAACGGGTCGCCTTCGTAGTCGAAGAACAGGTCGCCCTTGTCTGGATCCGGCAGCAGCATCAGCGGCTGCGGATCGACGACTTCATACGGCGGCTTGCCATCTGGCTGCGGTGTGACCTGCAGGCGGGCCTGGCCACGCAAGGCGGTCAGGGCGCGCTGGGCCAGCCCGGGCACCGCGCCGGTGTGGCCGGCCAATTGGCGGGTGGTGGTGACGCCGGCCTCGATGAGCCGTGCGCGCTGGCTGGCTCGCATCCCGGCGACCAGGAACAGGTCGTCGGTGGCGCGGATCTGCTGATCGCATTCACTGCAGCCGAAACAGGCCCGCACCGTGTCGTCGGACCAGTGCACCGCGGTGCCGCCGGCCAGATGACCGTCGAGCAGCGCCTGTAGCGCGGCGCGGCGCGGCCGGTACACGGCCAGCAGTTCGTCGACGCGGTAGCTGGAGATCCCGCCGTCGCCGAGCACCAGGTCGACCTCATCGGCGACCGGGATGCCGGCGCCCGACAGCACATCGGCGTAGGCCGCCAGCTGAAGCAGGGCCTCGACCTTCACCGAGCGGGACAGTTTGGTGTCGCGCAGGCGGTAGCGCTCGCCGTCCCAGATCAGGAAGTCGGCGAACCCGGCGAACCGGCCGTCGAACATCGCGGCCTGGTAGATCACCGGGTCGCGGCGGCGGGCCGCCTCCAGGGTGGCCGCGGCGGCGGCGGTCAGCCCGGCCTCGGTGTATGCGGGCCGGCCGATCACCGTCACCTCAGCGCCGGCGCGCAGATCTTCGAGGTGGCGCTGCTCATGCTCGTCGCCGAGTTCTGCTGTGCGGGACAGTAATTCGTCGTCGGCTGACACCGCCGGACCCCGGCCCAGTCGTGCGTCGAACGAGCGCAGCAGGGCATATTCACAGCGGGCGGCCGCGGCCAGATCCGAGGCGCTGTAGATGACCGTCGGATCCGACGCGCCGTCGTCGGTGACGAACACGCTGCCACTGTAGGTGAGGGCACCGACGCCATGCGTCTGCCTCGCGGCAGGAAAAGCTCAGCCCGTGTTGCCCATCAACTCGACGCCGCCGCCGTTCCAGCGGAACTTCACCGTGCTGGCCAGCCCGTGGAACCCGCCGGAGTACTGCAGCGCCACGGTGTCACCGGTGCTGGCCGTCTTGTCGATGCCGTTGAAGCCGTAGGTGTCGGGCACGCCGGTCGGGATGAACTTGCCGAGGTGAAACAGCACCGCCCGGGTGTTGGGGTGTTCGGAGTTGGTGTTGGCCCGCACGATCACCGCCGACAGTTGCGCGCACTCGTTGTAGTTGCCCGCCAGTGGCTCGGGGCTCCAGGCCTGATTGCTGCGCGGGTCTCGGGGCAGCTCCGAGACGGCCTTGGCGATCTCGGGGGCGGCCAGGTTCACCGCACAGGGGTCGGCCTGTGTGGGTGCGGAGGTGGGGGCGGCCTTGGCGGCCGGTGCGGTCACCGAGGTGGGCGCCGGGCCGGGTCCGGAGTCGGGGGTTTTGGAGACCGTGGAGTCACCCGATCCGCACCCGGTGAGCGTGAGCACGGTCGCCAATACGACCCCGGGGGCCATGGCGAACTCTGCGACCCGTTTCACAGTTGGGCAACCTACCGTGGCCCCCTGGCGGGTTTGTGCAGGCGCGCGGCCGGGATTCCGCCCTATTGGCACTAGACTTCTGAACCGATGAGCTCGCCAGACCCGGATTCGGGGGATACCGCCCCAACGTTTGCCGACCTGCAGATTCACCCTGCGGTGCTGAAGGCAGTCACTGATGTCGGCTACGAATCGCCTTCGGCGATCCAGGCCGCGACCATTCCGGCGATGCTCGCGGGCTCCGATGTGGTCGGGCTCGCCCAGACCGGTACCGGTAAGACCGCGGCGTTCGCCATCCCGATCCTGTCCAAGATCGACACCTCCAGCCGCAACACCCAGGCCCTGGTGCTGGCGCCGACCCGCGAACTGGCCTTGCAGGTCGCCGAGGCATTCGGCCGCTACGGTGCGCATCTGCCGGAGATCAACGTGCTGCCGATCTACGGCGGCGCGTCCTACACCGTGCAGCTGTCCGGTCTGCGGCGCGGCGCGCAGGTGGTGGTGGGCACGCCTGGTCGTGTGATCGACCACCTCGAGCGCGGCACGCTGGATCTGTCGAACCTGGACTACCTGGTGCTCGACGAGGCCGACGAGATGCTCACCATGGGCTTCGCCGAAGAGGTCGAGCGGATCCTCGCCGACACCCCGGAGTACAAGCAGGTGGCGCTGTTCTCGGCCACGATGCCGCCGGCCATCCGCAAGATCACCACCAAGTACCTGCACGATCCGGTCGAGGTGACGGTCAAGGCCAAGACCGCGACCGCCGAGAACATCACGCAGCGCTTCATCCAGGTCGCCGGTGCGCGCAAGCTGGACGCGCTGACCCGGGTGCTCGAGGTCGAAGAGGGCGACGCGATGATCGTGTTCGTCCGCACCAAGCAGGCCACCGAGGAAGTCGCCGAGCGGCTCAAGTCCCGCGGTTTCGCGGCCGCGGCCATCAACGGCGACATCAACCAGGCTCAGCGTGAGCGCACGATCACCGCGCTCAAGGATGGGACGATCGACATCCTGATCGCCACCGATGTCGCGGCGCGTGGTCTGGACGTCGAGCGCATCTCGCACGTCGTCAACTACGACATCCCGCATGACACCGAGTCGTATGTGCACCGCATCGGCCGCACCGGCCGGGCCGGCCGCTCCGGGCATGCCCTGCTGTTCGTCACTCCGCGCGAACGTCACCTGCTCAAGTCGATCGAGAAGCACACCCGGTCGAAGGTCGTCGAGGCCGAGCTGCCCAGTGTCGACGACGTCAATGCGCAGCGCGTGGCCAAGTTCCGTGACTCGATCACCGATTCGCTCAACGGAGACGGCCTCGAGTTGTTCCGCCGGTTGATCGAGGACTACGAGCGCGAGAACGACGTGCCGATGGCAGACATCGCCGCGGCGCTCGCGCTGCAGTCGCGCAACGGTGAAGAGTTCCTGATGACCGAGCCGCCGCCGGAGAAGCGCCGGGAGCGTGACCGGGACCGTGAGGATCGGGGCCCACGCAAGGAGCGGGCACCGCGTGAGGGCTTGGCGACGTACCGAATCTCGGTGGGTAAGCGGCACAAGGTGGGGCCCGGCCACATCGTCGGCGCGATCGCCAATGAGGGCGGCCTGCACCGCAACGAGTTCGGCCACATCACCATCCGCGGGGATTACTCGCTGGTGGAGCTGCCGGAGAAGTTGTCCAGCAAGACGCTCAAAGCGCTTGAGAACACCCGGATCTCGGGCATGCTGATCAATCTGGTGCCGGATCGTGGTGAGGACCGGGGTGACCGTGGGCCGCGCCGCGAGTACAAGGGCCGATCCGAGTACAAAGGCCGATCCGACAAGAAAGATCGTTCGGATTACCGCGACCGCTCGGGGAAGCCACACCGGAAGACCAAGTGACGGTCTCCAGGAGCGTGACGGGGCCGTCGGATCAGGGTGGCCTTGAGTCGGTCGACTCGGTGGCCCCGGCTTCGACGCGCGTCGCCGCACTGACCGGGATCCGCGCGGTGGCCGCCATTCTGGTGGTTCTCACGCACGCGGCCTACACCACCGGCAAGTACGGGCAGGGCTATCTCGGTCTGGTGTATTCGCGGGCCGAGATCGGTGTCCCGATCTTCTTCGTACTGAGCGGCTTTCTGCTGTTCCGGCCGTGGGTGAAAGCCGCGGCCACCGGCGGTGCGGACCCGTCCGTCCGTCGCTATGCGTGGCACCGGGTGCGACGGATCATGCCGGCCTATGTGGTCACGGTGCTGCTCGCCTATCTGCTGTACCACTTCCGTACGGCAGGCCCGAATCCCGGCCACACCTGGATGGGCCTGTTCCGCAACCTGACCCTGACCCAGATCTACACCGACAACTATCTGTTCTCCTATCTGCATCAGGGGCTGACCCAGATGTGGAGCCTGGCGGTGGAGGCGGCGTTCTACGTGGTGCTGCCGTTGCTGGCCTATCTGCTGCTGGTGGTGTTGTGCCGGCGGCGCTGGCGGCCGGGGCTGTTGTTCTTCGGGTTGGCGCTGCTGGCCGCGGTCTCGCCGGTGTGGCTGACGATCGTGCACGATTCGACGAATCTGCCTGACGGCGCCCGGCTTTGGCTGCCCACCTATATGGCCTGGTTCGTGGCGGGGATGGCGCTGACGGTGCTGGGGCAGCTCAAGGTGCGCGGTTACGGGATGGTGTGTGTGCCGTTGGCCGTGGTGTGTTACTTCATCGCGTCGACGCCGATCGCGGGGGAGCCCACCACGTCGCCGGCCAAGTTGAGCGAGGCGTTGTTCAAGACGTTCTTCTATGCGGTGATCGCGGCATTGCTGGTGGCGCCGCCCGCTCTCGGCGACAGCGGCTGGTACAACCGGTTTCTCGCGTCCCGGCCGATGGTCTTCCTGGGTGAGATCTCGTACGAGATCTTCCTGATCCACCTGATGATCATGGAATTGGTGATGGTCGAGGTGATGCGCGATCCGGTCTATACGGGGTCGATGTTCAACCTGTTCGTGCTCACCATGGTGTTCACCATCCCGGCCGCCTGGCTGCTGCACCGGTTCACGCGCGTCCGCTCCTGACTTCTAAGTTAGGGTACGCTTACCTAACAAAGGTGTTTCTCGGGAGGTGCGTATGGGTGAGCAGAAGGCGTCGCGGGGGCTGGAAGGGGCCCTGGTCAAACTCTGCCGGGGCGGCGATTACGAGCTGACGGTGTCGGGTCGTACCCAACTCACGCCGAACTACCTGAGGCTGCACTTCCGTGCGGAGAAGTTGCTCGCCGAACAGCGGGTGCACCCCACGATGTGGGTGCGGGGCTGGTTCCCTGACGAGGGCAAGGCTCATCAGCGCGGCTACACGTTGGTCAACGCTGACCCGCGGGCCGGAACGGTGGACATCGATTTCGCCATGCACGACGGCATCGCCACCCGCTGGGCACGTGACGCCCAGCCCGGCGACGTCTTGGACGTGACGGTGCTCGGCAGCAACTTCACGCTGCCCGAACCTGCGCCGGCCGGTTACCTGATCGTCGGCGACACCGCGTCGCTTCCGGCCATCAACTCGCTGCTGGATGCCATCGGGGACACCCCGGCCTGGGTCTTTCTGGAAGCCGGGTACGACGACGACCGTGAGCTACCGGTCAACGGGGGCGCGGAGATCGTCTGGGTGGACCGATTCGACGAGGACCTGCTGGAGACCCTCAGCGCATCGGCCTTCGACGCGTCCGATCACTTCGGCTGGGTCGCCTGTAACAATCGCACCACCCGGGCGGTGGCGCGGGTGTTCCGCGAGGAGTACGGCATCCCGCGCAAATCGATCAAGGCGCAGGCCTACTGGGTGGCCTGAGCCGGGTCAGCGGCTCACAGCGCGGTCCGGATCGGGGCCGGCGTCGCGGCGATCTGGTCGAGTACGGCCACGTTGTGGGCCACGTCGCGGCTTTCGCGCGCGGCGATCTCCCTGACCGCCAGATCGAATGCGCCGACCAGGCTGGGCGGGTCGAAGACGGCCTGCGCCTGCTGACTCACCTGCAGGTCGCGCCCCCAGATCGTCGGCGGCCGCGCGAATCCTGGTTCCAGGGCCAGCACCGTGGCGAACCGCCAAGCGCTGTCGCGCAGGGAGCGGATCGCCTCGTTGAGGACGAAGATCTGATGCTGTTGCAGCACGGCATAGATGTCGGCCAGCGCCGGCGAGAGGTCGTTGATGTCGTTGACCACGCCACCGATCTGGCTTGCCAGTACCGCGTTGATGGTGTTGAAGTCCTTGTGCAGCATCGGTAGACGGCCCGCACCGGCGAGGCCCTGCACGGCGATGCCGAGGTCGAGGACGATGTGGGCGGTGACTCCGGCGAGCATGTGCTGCACCAGGATCGGCTCTGGCTTGTCGGCCCACTGAAAGGTGGCCCGCCACGACCGCGTGGGCCTCGGGTACCGGTCGGGGTGGAAATAGCCGTTGAGCGCATCGAAGTAGCGCTGCGCGAACGCCGCGTCGAGCCGGTCCATGCGTGGGCCGTCCTCGAACGCCCCCTCCCGGACCGCGGTTCCGACCGCGATGGTGATCCGCTTGTACAGGGCAGCGAAATAGCCCAGCCGACTTGACGTTTCCACGGCCCAGTCGGTGATCGTGTCGATCGCCGAGACGACCTCGGCAATGCTGGTGACCGCCGGTAGCGGCGGCAGTGGCGTCGGGTGGCTGGCCATACTCGAAAGTATGGGGCAGGTCGGTCCGTCCTGCCCGGCAATCGGCTACTCGACCGGCAGCTGACCCGGGATGACCAGCGGGGCGACGAACTCGGCCAGCATGGTGCGCTCATCGGCCTCGTCGACGCCGGGGAAGATCAGCAGCGAGACCATCACGCGCACCAACCACCGGGCCCGGCGGCCCACCTGGTCGTCGGCCTGCGTCGCCGTTCCGGCCAGCGAGCGCACGAATCCCTCGACCAGCGCCCGGATCACCTCGGAGTGCTCGGCCATCTCGCCACCGATCGGCCGCTGCGCGGTGGCGAACCACGAGGCCAGTGCCGGGCTGGCGCGCACTGCGTTCAGTGCGGTGATCACGCCTTCGATCAGCCGGTGCGCCGGATCGGTGACGGCGGCCACCTGTTCGCTGACCTCTTCGTACAGCCGTCGTGCCTCGCGGTGCACGTAGGCGGTATAGAGCGCGTCGCGGTTTTCGAAGTACCGGTAGAGCGTGGCGCGCGAACACCCTGCGGCCGACGCGATCTCGTGCATGCCGACGGTCGCCGCGTCCTTCTGGGTGAACAGGGCGTCGGCGGCATCGAGGATGTGGTCGGCGGCCACTTCGGACCGCCGGACCGCCAACCAGTCGCGGGGCATCAGGTCCCGGCCCGGAACGGCACTGACAGCGGCCGTCGCACGTAGCTGCCCCCGGCCCACGTCACGCCGTCCAGGTCGACCTCGAAATTCGGGTAACGAGAGAGCAGTTCGGTCAGCGCGACCCGGGACTGCATGCGGGCGGCCGCCGCGCCGAGGCAGAAATGCGCACCGTGGCTGAAGGTCAGGATGTTGCGCGGTGCCCGCCGCACGTCGAGTTCGGCTGCATTGTCGCCGAATTCACGCTCGTCCCGGTTGCCCGAGCCGTACAGCAGCAGAGTCTTGCGGCCGGCCGGGATGGTGGTGTCGCCGATGGTGACGTCGCGGGTGGTGGTGCGGGCCAGGCCCTGCACCGGGGAGGTCAGCCGCAGGAACTCGTCGATCGATTCCGGGATCAGCTCGGGATCGTCGATCAGGAGCTGACGCTGATCCGGCCGCTGCTGCAGGAGTTGCACTGCACCGCCGAGCATTCCGGTGGTGGTGTCGTTGCCGCCGGTCACCATGGTGAAGGTGAAGGCCAGGATCGACAGCAGGTCAACGACGTCGGCGGCTCCTTCTTCTTGGCCCGCCGCCACCAGGTGCGAGATCGTGTCATCGCCCGGCTCGCTCCGGCGCCGTTCGATGAGCTCGGAGAAGTAGGCCATCATCGAGGCCACGGCCGCTCCGGCGGTGCCCATCGCCGCGGTGATCCCGCCGGCCGAGCTGTTGGCGGCGACGATGGCGTCGGTCCAGCCGTCGAACTGGTCCCGGTCCTCCTCGGGCACCCCGAGATAGTGCGCCACCACCATCGACGGCAACGGCTTGAACAGCTCGGCGGCGATGTCGCCGCCGCCGTTCGAGCGCAACCCCTCGAGGCGCTCGACGACGAACTCCCGAACCTTCGGTTCGACGGCCTCCACCTGCCGCGGGGTGAACCCGCGCGAGACCAGCTTGCGGAATTCGGTGTGTACGGGTGGGTCCTGCATGACGAACGGCGGATTGTCGGCCAGCCCGATCATGTCCAGCTCGCCGTAGGTGACGGTCAGGCCCTGCGCGGAGGAGAAGGTGCCGTGGTCACGGGCCGCGGCCCAGATGTCGGCGTGCCGGGACAGGACGTAGTAGTCGTGCTCCGGAGACTCCTCGGGCACCACGTGGTGAACCGGGTCGTGGTCGCGCAGCGCGGCATACATCGGCCACGGGTTGGGCCAGGTGTCGGCGTCGGCGGGTACGAACTGGGCGGGGCTGTGAGACAAAGTCGCTGCCATGTCTTATTGGTACGACATTCACGGGATCAGTGTCAATAGTTGGTTGGCATTAGGCTCGGGCGTGATGAGCACCCCTGGCACGCCGCAGCTACCTGCCCAGACGCCGACGTGTTACCGGCATCCGGACCGCCCGACCTATGTGCGCTGCACGCGCTGCCAGCGTCCCGTCTGCCCGGAGTGCATGCGCTCGGCGTCCGTGGGCCATCAGTGCGTGGACTGTGTCAACGAGGGCGCCAAGTCGGTGCGGGCGCCGCGCACACAGTTCGGCGGGAAGATGCGCACGGGGGCGCCGATCCTGACCTATGCGCTGATCGCTGTGAACGTGCTGATGTTCGTGCTGCAGATGGCGTCGAAGAACCTGGAGCAGGAACTCACGCTGTGGCCGCCCGGTGTCGCCGCGCACGACGAGTACTACCGCCTGGTGACGTCGATGTTCCTGCACTACGGCGCGATGCACCTGTTGTTCAACATGTGGGCGCTGTATGTCGTGGGGCCACCGCTGGAACAGTGGTTGGGCCGGCTGCGATTCGGCGCGTTGTATGCACTGAGCGGGCTGGGCGGTTCCGTGCTGGTGTACCTGTTGTCGCCGCTGAACAGCGCGACGGCCGGGGCCTCCGGCGCGATCTTCGGTCTGTTCGGCGCGATCTTCGTGGTGGCCCGCAAGCTCAATCTCGACGTCCGCTCGATCGCCGCCGTCGTCATCATCAACCTGGTGTTCACGTTCGCCGGCCCCGCACTCGGAACCGGAGCGATCAGCTGGCAGGGCCACATCGGCGGATTGATCACCGGCGCGGGCGTTGCCGCGGCCTTCGTCTACGCCCCGCGTGAACGCCGCAATGCGATCCAGGTCGGGGTCTCGGTGGGGGTGCTGGTGCTGTTCGCCGCGTTGATCGCCTGGCGCACAACCAGTCTGCTCAGCGCCTTCGGTATGGGCTGAGCCCCGCTAGATCGCCGCGCCCGGATTCAGGATGTTCAGCGGGTCCAGCGCCCGCTTGATCCGGTGATTCAGTTCCACGGCGTCGGGACCGATCTGCCCGGCCAGCCACGGCTGTTTGAGCCGGCCCACGCCGTGCTCGCCGGTGATGGTGCCGCCCAGCCCCACGGCAAGGTCCATGATCTCGCCGAAGGCCAGCTGGGCCCGCGCGGCCATGTCGGCGTCGGCCGGGTCGAACACGATCAGGGGGTGGGTGTTGCCGTCACCGGCGTGGGCGATCACCGAGATCAGCAGGTCCCGTTGGGCGGCGATCTTGGCCACTCCGCTGACCAGTTCGGCCAGGGCGGGCAGCGGTACGCCGACGTCTTCGAGCAGCAGGGATCCCTTGGCCTCCACGGCCGGGATGGCGAATCGGCGGGCCGCCACGAAGGCCTCGCCCTCGTCCGGATCGGAGGTGGAAAACACCTCGGTGGCACCGCATTCGGTGAACACCTGAGCCATGAACTCGGCGTCGTCGGCGCCGGCAGCCCCACGATCGTCGGAGGCGGCCACCATCATGGCCGCGGCGGTGCGGTTCAGGCCCATCTTGAGTTTGTCCTCCACGGCGTTGATCGCCACGGCATCCATGAACTCCAGCATGGACGGCCGGATCTTTCCGGTGATCTTCACGACCGAGTTCGAGGCGGCCTCGACCGAATCGAACGTGGCCACCACGGTGCATGGCGAATGCTGCGGGGGCAGCAATCGCAGGGTCGCCTCGGTGACCACGCCGAGCGTGCCCTCGCTGCCGACGAACAGCTTCGTCAGGCTCAGGCCCGCAACATCTTTCAGCCTCGGACCGCCCAGGCGCACCGCGGTGCCGTCAGCCAGCACCACCTGCAGGCCCAGGATGTAGTCGGTGGTGACGCCGTATTTGACGCAGCACAGCCCACCTGCGTTGGTGGCGACATTGCCGCCGATGCTGCAGATCTCATACGACGACGGGTCGGGTGGGTACCAGAGTCCGTGGGCGGCAACGGCTTTCTTCACCTCGGCGTTGAGCAGGCCGGGCTGCACGACGGCGGTGCGGGTAACGGGATCGACGGTGATGTCCCGCATCTTCTCGGTGGACAGCACGATGCCGCCGTCGAGTGCCGTCGCGCCGCCGGACAACCCGGTTCCCGCACCGCGCGGCACGACCGCCACCTGGTGGGCGCTGGCCCAGCGCAGTACGGTCTGCACCTCTTCGGTGCGAGTGGGCCGGACCACCGCCAGCGGGGTGCCCGCGGCCGGATCGGCAGCCCGGTCCTGGCGGTAGGAGGCCAGGATGTCGGGGTCGGTGACGACGACACCTTCGGGCAGTTCGGCGATCAGCTCTGACAGCACACCGCGATCCTACGAGCGGGGGTCAGCCGACGGCGAACACCCGGTAGTGCACTTCGCTGAGCGATACCTGGTTGATGGCAACGGTGTGGACGGCGTTGAGCCAGCGGTAGCGCTCGTCACCGGTCTCGAACAGTGGACTGGACCTCGCTGTCATCTCGTCGTGGCGGATCAGTTCCCCGGCGGTGAACCGGTCAGCGGCCGCCTTGTCCATCCGGACCCGTCCGGTGTTGGTCAGGTAGATGACGGCGCCGTCGTCGGTGCGCAGGGTGGCGCGCACATCCAGGCGCGCCACCCCGTCGGTTCCGAGAAGAACCCAGTCTCCGCCGCCGGGCAGGACGTCGGCGGCGATACGCGGTCCGACGCACCGGCCGTGCTTGACGACGTAGGTCATGCGCGTGCCCAGGGGTGTGGGAAACACATGTACCGCCTCGAAGGCGATACGGATGTCGAGCAGGTGGTCGAACGTCGGGGTGGCATCGATGTCGACGAGAGGTGTTGTCAGTGTTGTCATTTCGGTTTCTCCTAGAGTGGACGGATAGCTGCGGCCACCAGGTCGTCGGCCTCGCCCCGGCGCAGCATGAGCCGGGCGATCGCGTCGTCTGAGCCTTCGACGCGGTGCTCCTGAGCGCCGGCGCCGGGGGTCCAGTTCGTCCCCGTCCAGGTGATCGCCATGGATTTCGACGGCGCGGTCAGTCGCAGGGTGACGGGCCCGCTCTCCAGCGGTTGGGCCTGGCGGAGCAGGAACAACTCGCCGAATCCGAGGATGGCTTCGATGGTAGCGGGGGAGAACGTCGAGTTCCGGTCGCCGGTGGCCACCTTCAGGTCGTCGAGGTGCACGCCGAACTCCAGGATCAGCGAGCGCAGCGCGGCGGCCACCGGGAAGTCGCCGAACGGGGCCGGTATCACGGGCCATTGACTGGGTGCCTGGTCGAATGCGGCCTGCAGATGTCTGACGGCCAGCCGGATGGCGGCCGGTAGATCGGGGTTGGCCATGGTGAGTTCTCCGGGCGGCGTGGTGATTTGGGCCCGGGCCCGGTGGTAGGCCTCTGCATCGCGGAAACAGACGACGGCCACGTGGTCGGCCAGGTCGTCGATGGTCCACCCGGCGCACGGAGTGGGGGACCGCCGCTGGGCGGGCTCGAGGCTTTCGAGCAGATCGGCGAAGGCCAGGGCTTCGTCGGAGGCGGCGGCGAGCAGGTTGTCGAGGGTCATGACATCACGCTAGAACCACATACTTGGAAAAAACAAGTACCAAATTGGAAATTCCAATCGGCGGTATCCTGGCTGCATGGCGTCACGTTCGTACGGCCAGCACTGCGCACTGGCGAAAAGCCTCGACCTGGTCGGGGATCGATGGACCCTGCTGGTGGTGCGCGACCTCCTCGACGGGCCCAAGCGCTATGGGGATCTGCTGGGCACTCTGGCTCCGATCGCCACCGACATGCTGGCCGGCCGGTTGCGTGATCTGGAGGCCCATGGGCTCGTGCGCAAGCACACGCTGCCCAAGCCCGCGTCCACGACGGTCTACGAGCTCACCGACGACGGCCGCGCGCTGGAGGACGTCATCAACGCCTACACGCGGTGGGGCAGGCATCTGATCGAGACCCGCGCACCCGGGGATGCCGTGCGTCCCGAATGGTTGATCCGCGCAGTGCGTGCCTTTGTCCGTGCGGACCGCGACGGGCCACCGGTCACGGTGTGCCTGGTGACTCCGGAAGGGCAGGCCACCGTCGCGATCGGTCCGGAGAGCGTGGACGCGTGCGAGGACGCGGCACCCGCCGACGTGACGCTCACCGGCGAGGCCGAGGTGTTGGGCGCGGCGATGGACCCGGCTCAGGTGCCGGGCCTGTTGGCCGATGGCCGCCTGGAGATCGAGGGCGATCCTGACGCGGTCGCCCGATTGGCGAAAGCCTTTGCCCCGCCACGGGTCAGGGGCTAGGCCGGTCCAGCTCGCGCAGCGCGGTCAGGAACACCGCGACGAGGCCCAGGGCCAGCATCGGCAGGGACAGCGCCAAAAACGTCGCATGCAGCCCGGCGGCGTCGGCCAGCGGGCCGGCCAGGATCAGTCCGAGCGGGCCTGCCGCGTAGGCCAGTGAGCCCATCACCCCGACCACGCGGCCGCGCAGGTGCTGCGGCGCGGTGGTCTGCATGACGTAGTTGTAGATCGGTGCGATCGGTCCGTACACGAACCCGACGATCGCGCACAGCACCAGGATCAGGGGTAGCGGCGGCAGGAACGCGATCACCGTCATCGCCACCCCGAGCGTGATCACCGCGGTCAGCATGGTGGCCCGCCGGCTCATGTATTTCGACAGCACGGCGTAGCCGAGCGCACCGAGCAGTCCGCCGATGCTCAGCGCCATGAGTACCCAGCCGAGTTCGGTGGGCTCGTTGCGGTCGGTGAAGTACTTCGGGAACAACACGGATTCCATCGGCATGTACAGGCCGGTGGCCACCAGGTCGACGATCGCCAGCGTGCGCAATACCGGTGTGTTCCAGACGAATCGCAGCCCCTCGGCGATACCCGCGAGCACACCCTCGGTCAGCACCGAGCGGTCCGGGGCGCCCGCGCCTTCCAGTCGCAGCATCGAGATGGCCAGGATCGAGCAGCAGAAAGCCCCGGCGGTCACCCACATGGTGTTGATCCCGCCGAGGGTGGCGATCAACAGACCGCCGATACCGGGCCCGACGATGTAAGCCAGGTTGAACACCGCTTCGTACACCGAGTTCGCGTGGTCCAACGTCCACCCGGCCCGCCCGGCGGCCTCGGGCAGCATCGTCTCGCGTGCGGTCATCCCGGCGGGATCGAAGAACGCGCCGAGGGCGGCCAGCAGCGCCAGCACCGCGACGTTGACCGCGTCCACCCCGAATATCAGGGCCAGCACCGGGACCGCCATCACCGACAATGCCGAGAGCAGATCGGAGATCATCGAGACCCGTCGGCGGCCCAGATAGTCGACGGCTGCTCCGGCGATCAGGGTGGCGACCAGCAGCGGCAGGGTGCCGGCCATTGCGACGATCGACGCATCGAGCGCAGAACCGTTGCGCTGCAACACCAGCCAGGGGAACGCGACAATCGTGATGCCGTTCCCAGCGCCGGCCATCAACGCGGCGAACAGGATCAGCAGCAGTGGACCGCGTTTGGTGTTCGTCATGGGGTATCGCGGCCGAATCTAACAGCGCGCCCGCACCCGCCGCGACGAGTTTTCCGGCACAGTGGACGGGATGTCGATGCCTCAACTGCCGCATCCGGGGATCGGGGGACTGTTCCCGTCGCCGGTGCCGCCCGGCTCGGGCTGGCCCGGTGACCCGGCGGATGCGACGACGCCGGTGGCCAAGACCGCGGCGCAGGTGCGGCGGCTGGCCGGGCGGGCCGCGACGATGACCGAGTTGGACGCGGGGATCTCGGTGTGCCGGGCCTGCCCCCGACTGGTCGAGTGGCGTGAGGAGGTGGCCGTGGCCAAGCGGAAATCCTTTGCCGATCAACCCTATTGGGGACGGCCGGCCACCGGGTTCGGTGCCGAGCGGCCCGGCATCTTCATCGTCGGGTTGGCCCCGGCCGCCCACGGTGCCAACCGCACCGGCAGGGTGTTCACCGGGGACCGCTCGGGGGACTTCCTGTTCGCCGCGTTGCACCGGGCCGGGCTGGCCAACCAGGCGGTGTGCGTCGACGCCGCCGACGGCATGGAGTTGATCGACACCCGCATGGCCGCCGCGGTGCGCTGCGCACCGCCGGCCAATGCACCCACCCCGGCCGAGCGGGCCACCTGCGCGCCGTGGCTGCAGGCCGAGTGGCGGCTGGCCGGGCCGTCGGCGCGGGTGGTCATCGCGCTGGGCGGGTTCGCGTGGCGGGCGGCGCTGGAGCTGATCGGTTCGGACATCAAACCCGCACCCAAGTTCGGCCATGGTGCGACGGCGGCACTGACCTCGGCTTTCGGCCCCGTCACCCTGCTCGGCTGTTTCCACCCGAGCCAGCAGAACACGTTTACCGGCCGGCTCACCCCGGCCATGCTCGACGACATCTTCGTCACCGCCAGACACCTGGTGGCGCAGGCGGGCGGGAACGAACCGGACGGCCCATGACGTTGACGCTGTCATGCGGCTTTCTGTCCTAGACCTCGTCCCGGTACGCACCGACCAGTCCACCGCCGATGCCCTGAAGGCGACGACGCACCTGGCGCAGACCGCTGACCGGCTGGGATACACGCGCTACTGGCTCGCCGAGCACCACAACATGCCCGCGGTCGCGGCCACCAGCCCGCCGGTGCTGATCGCGCATCTGGCCGCGCACACCTCGCAGCTGCGGCTGGGGTCGGGAGGGGTGATGCTGCCCAACCACGCGCCGCTGGCGGTGGCCGAGCAGTTCGCACTGCTGGAGGCCGCCTATCCCGGCCGCATCGACCTCGGCATCGGCCGGGCCCCGGGCTCCGACCCGGTCACCTCGCTGGCACTGCGCGGTGCCGCGGGCCGTGATGATCGCGATATCGAGGCGTTCCCGCAGTACCTCGACGATGTGGTGGCGCTGATGAGCGCCCGTGGCGTGCGGGTGCCGTTGCCGCGCGATCTGATGCGCGAGAACTACGTGCTGAAGGCGACGCCCGCCGCGGTCACCGAGCCGCGCATGTGGCTGCTCGGTTCGTCGATGTACTCGGCGCATCTGGCCGCGGCCAAGGGGTTGCCGTATGTGTTCGCCCATCACTTCTCCGGGCAGGGCACTGCCGAGGCCTTGGCCGTGTACCGCGACGAGTTCCAGCCCAGTGACCTGGCGTCGGAGCCGGTGACCTTCCTGACGGTCAACGCCTCGGTGGCCGAGACCACCGAGGAGGCCAAGGCGCTGCTGCTGCCGCAGTTGCAGATGATGGGCCGGCTGCGGACCGGTCAGCCGCTCGGCGCCCTCGACCTGGTCGAGGATGCCGAGGCGACGACCCTCAGTCCGCAGGCGCAGGCCATCGTGGCCTCCGGGCTTCGGCGTGCCGTCGTCGGTTCGCCGACCGAGGCGGCCGAGCAGGTCCGGGCACTGGCCGAAGAATTCGATGTCGATGAGGTGATGGTCAACCCGGTGGGGTCGGCCCGCCGCGGCGCTGATCCGGCCACCGCGACGGCCCGCGACACCACCCTGGAACTGCTCGCCAAGGAGTTGTTCTGAGCCGCTAGGGCGTCAGCACGACCACCGGAATCGGGCGTGTGGTCCGCTTCTGGTAGCCGATGTAGCGGTTCTTGTTGCCCTTCATGTTGTTCACGATGTCCCACAGCCGCGGGTAATCCGGGTCTCCGGGCAGCACCGGCTTGGCCGTCACGCCGAACCGCTTGGGTCCCACGTTGATCTCGACCTGCGGTTTTGCTTTCAGGTTGTGGTACCAACCCGGAGCCTTGGGCTCGCCGCCCTTGGATGCCACGACGAGGTAGTCGGCGCCGTCCTTGGCGTAGGCCAGCGAATTCGCGCGCTGCTGGCCGGTTTTGGCGCCGACCGTATGCAGGATCAGTGTCGACGGGCCACCCGGAATCGTATGGCCGATCCGGCCGTCGGTGGCTTTGTAGATCTTGTCGTGCAACAACAACATCGGGAGGCCGATGTAACGCTCCCACCAGGGCATGCTCATGCGCTCAATCCTGCGCGGATTCGTCGAGCTGCGCCAACGCTGCACGTAGGAGGCGCCCGGATTCCTCGCGGTCCGGGTCACGGCGCAGCACCATCCCTTTGGCGAACGACAACTTGTCGCCGGAACGGCGCGGCACCACGTGCAGGTGGATGTGGAACACGCTCTGGAAGGCAGCCTTGCCGTCATTGATGGCGATGTTGTTGCCGTCGGCGTGCAGCCCGGACAGCCGGGCCGCGCGCGCGATGCGCTGGCCGATGCCTGCCATCGCGGCCACCGTCTCCGGCGGCGTGTCCGTCAGGTCGACGGTGTGCCGCTTCGGAATCACCAGGGTGTGGCCCCGGGTGAACGGCCTGATGTCGAGAATGCCCAGGTAATCGTCGTCCTCGTAGACGCGGATGGCGGGGGCAACACCAGCGACGATGGCGCAGAACACGCAAGACATCCCGCCACGTTAACCTCCGGCGGTGGCCGCCCATTCGGCGACGCGTCGTTCACGCTCCTGCGGCGTGAGGTCCTCGACGCGCGTCATCACGGTCCAGCGCTGGCCGAACGGGTCGAGGATGGACGCGAACCGGTCGCCCGTGACGAAGGTCTGCGCGGGCTCGCGGATCGTCGCGCCGGCCTGCTCGGCCCGGGCCACGACGTCGTCCACGTCGGGGCAGTAGAACCCGATCGAATGCGTGGCCGCGGCCCCCGGTGCGGGGGCGGCGATCTGGTAGGCCTCCTGCGGGTCTCCCAGTTGCAGCCGGCCGGTGCCGAAGTCCATTTCGGCATGCGCGACGGTGCCGTCGGGTCCGTCCATCCGCTCGACGACTTCAGCGCCGAACACGTTCTGATAGAACGCGATCGCCTTGGCGGCACCGTCGACGCAGATGAACGGGGTCAGGCTGGTGTAGCCCTCCGGAACAGGTGTGACACTCATGTAGACCAGTTTCGTAGGCTGTGGCCCATGGCCGCTTGGAAAAACGCGCCAGAACGGGGCGTGGTCGGCCGCGCCGGAAATGTCTCGGCGTTCGACCTCCACCGGTGGGCGCCGTCGGAGGGCGCGGCAAGGTTCGTGGAGCACTTCTGGTCGGTGACCTGGGACCGGCACGCTGAGGGGCCGTTCGAGAGCACGGTGATCACCTTCCCGGCCATGCATCTGACCCGTGAATGGGGCGATGATGTTGTGCGCCATGGCCATCAGCTGCCCTGCACATTGCTGCACGGCGTCGTGCCCAAGGTTTTCCGTATCACCATCAGCGGGCGGGGGAGTGTGGTCGGGGCGCGTTTCCGGCCCGGTGGTTTCACCGCTCGCTTCGGCGGCGACGCCGCTGCGATGACCGGACGGGTGGTGCCGGTGAGTGACGAGTTATTCGGTGCACCAGTGATTCTCGGCGAGGACGCGGCTACCGTCCGCTCCCGGCTGGAGGATGCCATCGCCGCGTCTACCGCACCGTTGGATGACACCTACCGTGCGCTGGCCCCGTTGGTCGACCGGATGCGCGACGACGCGACCCTGCATCGCGTCGAGCAGGTCATGGCGCTGTCACCGTGGAGCACGCGGACCACACAACGGGTGTTCCGTCGCTATGTCGGCGTGACGGTCAAGTGGGTGCTGTGCCGGTATCGGTTGCAGCAGGCGGCACTGGAGATCGAGAGCGTGCCCGGCGTCGATTTCGCCGATCTCGCAGTGCGACTCGGCTGGTACGACCAGGCCCACTTCATCAACGATTTCCGGACGATGCTCGGCAGCACGCCGGGTGACTACTCGGCTGAGGTCAACCGTCGATATGAGTCGGAGGGTCGGCGAAGGTGAAATCGAAGGGGTAGTCATGGCCGGGCCCCATCGGGTCGCAGCGCTTGACGGGCACCAGATGGGAGCTCCAACCGCTGGGCACATAGCCCCACGTTCCGATGCAACGTTGCCAGCTGCCGTCGGGCTGGATGGGTCCGTCGCACTTGCTGATGACGTTGCCGCCATACAGGCAGCCGGCACTGGCCGGCGGGGCCGAGGTGATCAGCCCGGTCACCGTCAGCACGGTGGCCAAGCCTCCGATGATGCAGAGCTTCATGGGTTCTCCCGTCTGCCGCTATCCACGGACGCTACCGCTCACGTAGCTCGGCGGTGGCACCTTTGTACCCTTTCGGTCGGGCCGGACGCCGCCGCCCGGTGCATCACATGCGGGTCAGAATGGTGGTGGTGGTCCGTATTCTTCGGCGAGCCAGGCTTGGTAGTGGCGTTCGTATGCGAGGTCGTTGTTGAGTTCGGCGCGCAGGCGTCGTTCTTCGGCGATGCGGTCTTGGCGGTCTTGTTCGCGGGTGCGTGAGCGTTTGGGCTTCTTCGCGCCGCGGTTCGAGTTCGGGGTCGGAGCTTGGGGTTCGGGCAGGTGCAGGTTCCCGGTCGGGGTGGCCAGGGTCGGGAACATCGCGGCGCCGTGCGGTTCGGTGGTGTAGGTGTGCCCGGTGGGTGTGGTGATTTCTACTGTCCCATCGGGTAACTGACGATCCGACCAGCCCGGGCAGAACGTTTTGACCAGGTGGTGTGCCCGGCAGTACAGCTTGGTGTTGGACGGATGGGTCGGGCCCTGCGGATAGGGCATGGTGTGGTCGATGTCGCAGCGTTGCACCGGGGCGTCACAACCGGGGAAGCGGCACGTCAGGTCACGGAAGCGGATGAACTCCGAGAGTGCCACCGAGGGGCGGTACCCGGGCTCGGTGCCCTCGGGGGCGGTGGGTGCGGCGGGTGATGATCATCCGAACCACCCGATAATCGATATCGCCGACGGCGAAGCGGGCCGCCACCTGGGGCAGCTTGTCGCGCAACACCCGGGCGTGATGCACCTGGGTGCGGGCCCGGCCCCGGCTGATCCGCATCGCCGCCGACACCTCGGCGCACACCTCCTCGTAGGGGTCGGTGCGCCACAAAATGCTGTCGATCAGTTCCTGTTCACGCAGGGTGTCCAACGCCCCGATCGCGGTGAACCGGGCCGCGATCGCCACCGACTCGGCCCGCGAGGCAGCACCGACCTGGTCGATCAGGACCACATCAGACACCACATCGAACATACGTTCGAGTATGCCACCGCCCACCGACAGGAGAAGAGAAAGCACCCACTCAGGCCAACGCGGCGGCCAGCGCCATGTGCCCCTCGAACCCCAGCCTCGTTGCCGTGTCTCGGTATCGGTCGCGGAAATACCGGTAGCCGGTGTCGTCGCCTTTAGCGCGGGCGATGAGCGCACGGATCCGTAGGAGCACGATGTCGCGAAGGATCAGGCCATCGTCGGCGGGGATCGCACCCAGCCGCCCGATGGCGGCCTCCGCTTCGTCCAAGTCGCCCTCGGCGCCACGATCCAGGAGCGTTTCGGCAAGGATCCCTGTCGCCAGGATGTTGTACGACAGCTGCCCGCTGTGGAAGAGGTCGTCGATCGCCTGGCGCAGCACCCGGATCGCGCCGGCCCGGTCACCGCGCTTGGCCCGCTCGCGCGCGGTGTAGACATCGATGCCGACGAGCTCGGAGAGGTAGAACCGTCCGCTCAGGCACATCTGCCGGACTTGTCCGAGGATCGCCAGCCCTCTTTCCCGGTCGGCCGGGGAATCCCGGTTCAGCAGTGCGTACCCCATGGTCACGCGGGCAAGGCCGAGCGCGATGTCGTCGCCGGCTCCCTCGGTGGTCTGCAGGGCCTCGTCGATGTCGCGCAGTGCTTCGTCGCTGGCGAGCAGTACCCCGCAGGACACCGTGGTGAAGTACGTCCAGGTGATCACGAGCGCGTGGGTAAATCTGTCGGTGTTGCGTGACATGGCGAGTGCATGACTCAGATCCGCCCGCCAACCCTCAAGGCCCAGTGCCCATTTCGCGATGCTACGGGCCGCTACCGCGACCGCCAGTGGTGAGCCGACGATGAAGTTTCCCTTGGTGGGATCACCGTCGGCCAGGTCGATCGCCATCTGAGACCAGCGCAGCACCTCACCCATTTCTCCGCTCTCGATCTTGAGTGAGATCGGGGTGGCGGACAGTCCGACGGTGAGTACCGGATCGCCGATGGACTCGATCAGGCTCATGTGTTCGGAGACTTGGCGCGACGCCTCGCGCACGCGGCCCTGAAGCATCAATTCGCCGGTCAGCCCGGCCATTCCGATGGCAAGGGAGGCCTTGTCTCCGGCGGCCTCGCACAGCTCGCGCAGTTCTTCGAATCGGGCGCCCGAGACGCTGACCTTGCTGCGGAAGCCGTTGCCGCACACCAGGGTGCGAGGCGCGATCCGCATCGCCGGCCGATCCGGATCGTCGGCGGGCAACAGATCGGCGATCTGGCGGGCGCGTTCCCAGCAGACCTGTGCCGCTGCGGTGTCGCGGGTGTTCGCCCAGGCACCGGCGCGCATGTGCCAGGCGTAGGCCGCCCGCAGGTCGCCGGCGGCTTCCAGGTGTTCGGCGATCAACGCCGCGTTCTCGTCGGCTTGCTCGGGCTCGCGCTCGGCTATGGTGTCGGCCAGCCGGCGATGCAGTTCCGAGCGATCGGATTTGAGCTGTGATTCGTAGGCCACGGTGCGCACCATCGGGTGGTGGAACGCGAACTCGGCGTGCGGCGTGTACTGCACTTGGTCGATCAGCTCGGCCTCGATCAGCTCCTCGAACGCCGGCTCCGTGTTCAGGCAGGTCAACAACCCGGCGCTGAACCGTGACCCGATGACCGCGGCGGCGCTCAGTGTTCGCTTGGCCGCCGGGTCCAGCCGGTCGATCCGCGCCGCGATGGTGGCCTGCAGGGTGGCCGGCACGCTCACCCGGCCGTGCCCGTCGCACAACGCGTAGGCGCCTCGTTCGCCGCGGAGCAGGCCGCGTTCGGCCAGGTCACGCACGATCTCGAGGGCGAAGAACGGGTTCCCGGCGGCGCGTCCCGTGATGGTCTCGGTGAGATCACCAACTCCGTCGCCGGTCCCCAGCAGTTCGGTGATCAGGGCGGAGGTCTCCGAATCATTCAGCGGCGCAAGCACAATCGTTTGTGCACCGTGCACATGGCTCAACGCGCCGTGGTATTCAGGGCGGTAGGTGATCACCACCAGGGACGGGGTTTGTGGGGTCACCAACAGGAAATCCGACAGCATCGACTCGCTGACGCCGTCAATCCAGTGCGCGTCCTCGACGACGTAGACCGTCGGGGTGGTCCGTGCCAGCGACGCCGCGTTGACCAGGGTGGTGAGTCGGCGCCGGCGAGCGTCGGGGTCGATCGTCGGCAGAATGACGTCGGGGTCGGCGATGCCGAGCAGGTCGTCGAGCAGCTCCAGGCTCTCCGGGGCGTCGTCGGGAATCTGGGCCCGGACCTTCGCGCGCGCGGCCTCGCGGTCCAGGTCTGCCACGCCGAATCCGGCCCGCAGGAGACCGGCGATGGCGTGGAACGGAATCTCGGTGGTGTGCGACTCGCAGAAAGTCGAGTGCACCGGCACGCCGCGCGCGGCGGCCTTCGCGGCGAGCTCACTGACCAGTCGGCTCTTGCCGATCCCGGGCCCGCCCACCAGCAGGACGATGCTGCCGTGCCCCTGGATCGAGCGCTCGAGGATGCCCTCGACGGCGGACAATTCCCAGCCCCGGCCCACCAGCGTCGATTCGCTGATGTTGAGCAGGTCGTGGGCGGAATCGACCTCCAGGAGCCGGCGTGCCCGGATCGGGTGGTCGGCACCCTTGATCTGCACCATCTCGGGTTCGCCGAGCTTCATGGTGTCCTTGACCAGGTGTGCGGTCGATTCGGTGAGCATCACGCCGCCGGGCGGGGCGACCGATTCCATCCGTTGCGCCATGCCCACGTGCTCGCCGATCGCGGTGTAGCTCATCGTGTCGGTGCCGACCTCGCCGGTGATGACCTGACCGGAACTCAGCCCGATCCGAAGATGCAGGTCGAGGCCGTCGCGGGCTTTCACCTGCACCGCCAGCAGGGCGGTCTGCTGATGGATCTCCAATGCGGCCAGGCAGGACCGAAAAGCATGGTCCTCCAGCGCAACTGGTGCTCCAAAGATGGCCATGATGCCGTCGCCGGTGAACTTGTCGACGGTACCGCCGTAGCGGCGGACCACAGCGGCGGAGCGGTTGAACAGCTCGCTCATGATCTCGCGAAGCCGTTCGGCGCCCAAAGTGGCCGCGATGTCCATTGACCGGACGACATCGGCGAACAAGACGGTGACCTGTTTGTACTCGGCACCGGGTGTCGAGGTGACCGGTGCGCCGCACGCGTCGCAGTACCGGGCACCCGCCCGTGGCTCGGTGCCGCATGCACGGCACGTCGCAGTTTCCGTCATTCGAAGCCCCCGCCATCGGAGAACCTGCTGAAACGAGGATAGAACGCAGCAACGTCGCAGGGGCCCGGATGCCACACTGGCACGATGGGCCTTTTCCGCGGCAACGACGAATCGAGCAACGACCTGCGCCGACGCGTGGAGGAACTGGAGCGACGGGTTGCTGCACTGGAACGCGCGGCCTCGGCTGCCGGGCATCCGGTGTCGCTACCGCCCACGGGTCAGCCCAGCGAGATGATGGCCAGCCAGATGGTCCGCCAGCTCGCCCTGCAGGGGCAGAAGATCGCTGCCATCAAACTGTTGCGCGACGAGACCGGGCTGCGGTTGAAGGAGGCCAAGGACATCGTGGACCGACTGGCCTGACCGAGGCTAAGCGTTGAGCGCCGGCCGCCACGCCTCGAGTTTGTCCTCGTAGCGCATCGTCTGTGCGGGGCTGGTCGACGGCACGCGCACGCTGCGCAGCGGGGGAGCGCCGAGAAGGCGCCGGTAGTTCGCCTCGGCGGCAGCCCCGTTGAACACCACCCGCTGCAGTGTGGGGTGCGAGCCGAAAAATGCGGCAAAGTCGTTGGGTGCCATGCTGTCCCGCTCGACGGCTGAATCCAGGCTCCCGACGCGGCGGCAGGACCGCAGCACATCCCACACCGCGACCCGGTGCGTGCACAGGGCGTTCACTCGATCTGAATACGGTGCATCGGCATCGAACCCGAAGAGCGCGCCGGTGATCCGCCAGAATGCGTTACGCGGATTGCCGTAGTACTGCCCGGACGCCAGCGACATCACGCTCGGCATGTTCCCCAGGATCAGCACGCTGGGCGTCTCGCCGACGATGGGATCCAGCCCGTGCAGCAGCTCGGTCATGGGTTCGCCAGCAATTCGGACACGGTGACGAATCGGTAACCAGCCGAGCGTAATTCGTTGACGATACGGGGGACGGCGGCCCGGGAGGCATCGCGGCTGTCGTACATCGCGTGCAACAGGACGATCGAGCCCGGGTGGACCTGGGAGACGGTCTCGGCCACGATCGCGTCGGCAGCCGCGCCGGTGGCCGAGTCGGGTTCGACGTCCCAGGTGACCATGGTCCGGTCATGTGAGGACAGGTATCGCGGCAGCGTCCACAGCTTCTTTCCGTAGGGCGGCCGGAAGGTGATCGGACCCTGGTACCCGGTGGCTCGGATCGCGGAGTCGGTCCGTTCGATTTCGTCGGCGACGGTGGCCGGTGACGTCAGCACCATCCGCTGATGCGAGTAGCTGTGATTACCGATTTCGTGCCCGGCGGCGGCGATTGCGGCGCCGTATTGTGGCGCGGCGGTCAACTCGGCGCCGGTGAGGTAGAAGGTGGCTCGGACGCCGGCGTCGTCAAGCATCCGCAGCACCTCGGGGGTGTGCCCGGTCGGTCCGTCGTCAAAGGTGAGGGCAACGACTTTGGCGGAGGTGGCGACCCTGGACACCAGGTGCCCGGTGAGCGCGAAGGTGCGTGACTTCGACACCCAGTACCCGGCGGCCGTCACGGTCACCGCGACGATCAGCAGAACGGCGAGACTCCACAACCATCGACGCACCCTCGTATGTATACCCGGCACACACGCGGGCGCCCCGAACGGCGTGGGGGGAGATGTCACGTTCGGGGCGCCATGTCGTGGGTCGTCAGCTCAGGTGATGGACCTCCTGAAGTCCGTACACCGGCGTTGCCAGGCCTTCGTAGCGGGCCTTGAGCTGCAACGCCAGATACAGCGAATAGTGCCGGGATTGGTGCAGATTGCCGCCGTGCAGCCACAGGTTGGGCTGTTGGGTGGGCTTCCACATGTTGCGTTGTTCGCCCTCCCACGGCCCGGGATCTTTGGTGGTGCCCGAGCCGAGGCCCCACACCTTGCCGATCCGGTCCGCAACTTCCTGGCTGATCAGGTCGGCGGCCCAGCCGTTCATCGAACCGAACCCGGTGGCATACACGACCACATCGGCGGGCAACTCCGTGCCGTCGGCCAGGATCACCGAGTCCTCGGTCAGCCGGTCCACGTCGCCGTGCGCGAGTTTGATGCTGCCGTCCGCGACGAGCTCGCAGGCGCCGACGTCGATGTAGTAGCCCGAACCGCGCCGAAGGTACTTCATGAACAGGCCTGAGTCGTCGTCGCCGAAGTCCAGGTCGAATCCGGCGGCTTCGAGCCGGGCGTAGAAGTCCTTGTCGCGCTGGCGGATTGCGTCATAGATGGGACGCTGGAAGTCGGCCATTATGCGGTACGGCAGGGACGCGAACGTGAGATCGGCCTTCTCGGTGGTCATTCCGGCCGCGACGGCCCGCTCGGAGTAGAGGTCGCCGAGCCCCAGCTCCATCAGCGATTCCGATTTCACCACGTGGGTCGATGAGCGCTGCACCATGGTCACGTCGACGTAGTTCTCGTACAACGCTTTACAGATGTCATGGGCGGAGTTGTTGGAGCCGATCACCACGACGCGCTTGCCCACATACTGATCCGGGCCGGGATGGTGGCTGGAGTGATGCTGATCGCCGCGGAAAACGTCCTGTCCGGGCAGCGTCGGAATGCTGGGCTTGCCCGACATGCCCGTTGCCAGCACCAGCTGCACCGGGCGCAGCGTGACGGGTTCGCCGTTGCGGTTCACCTCGACGGTCCACCGCTGTTCGTCTTCGTCGTACGACGCGGACACGCACGTCGTCGAGCTCCAGTACGGCACCTCCATGACGCGGGTGTAGAACTCCAGCCAGTCGCCGATCTTGTCCTTCGGTGCGAACACCGGCCAGTTGGCCGGGAACGGCAGATAAGGCAGGTGGTCGTACCAGACCGGGTCGTGCAGGCACAGCGACTTGTAGCGCTTGCGCCACTGGTCGCCGGGCCGCTCGTGCTGGTCGACGACGATGGCCGGCACACCGAGCTGTCGCAGCCGGGCGCCCAGTGCGATGCCGCCCTGACCACCGCCGATGACCACGGTGTAGGGCTGTTCGGTGTAGCCGAGGGTGAGGTCTTCGTCGAGACGCTTCTCGGCCCAGGACCGCCGGTCCGGATCGGAGCCGTGCACGGCGCCCAGTGGCCGGTTGGCGCCCTTGCGTTCTTCGTGCCCCTTGAGCTCCTGCAGTGTGGTCAGCAAGGTCCAGCCCAATTCGTCTCGCAGCCGCAGGTGCCCTTTGCCGCGGCCCACCGCCGTATCGAACTCGATGAAGGCCGAGGTGACGACGTGTTCCCCGTCGAACTCCTCGGTCGGGGTTTCCGAGGTGCGGAATCCGGAGGGATCGGTGTCGTTCAGCCGGGCGGTCAGCATGTCGGCTATGCCGTCGCGGCCTTCGAGGGTCTTGAGGTTCCAGGTGAAGGCGACCAGGTCACGCCAGAAGCTGTCGGTGGCGAACTTCGCGACAACGCGTTCGACGTCCCGGTCGGCCAGTGCGGATTCGAAGTCGGCCAGCCAGGCGTCCACCCGTTCCTGTGGGGACAGCGTGGCCAGCGGTGCGGCGGTGGTCTGTGTCATGTGGCCCAGCCCACACCGTGTCGAACACCGCAACAAGGGTTGCACGGGGTTGCAATCCACCTGGCGTTTGCCTGTGCAAATTGAAGGCGCAACGTCTTGCAACCCTTACGGCGCACCCGTCTGGGCGCCTACAACGTCCTCTATGAAAGCAGCCGTGTACTACGGACCGAACAAGGTCGAAGTCGCCGACGTCCCCGAACCTGACCCCGGCCCCGGAACCGTCAAGGTCAAAGTCGGCTTCAATGGCATATGCGGTACCGACCTGCATGAATACTATGCGGGCCCCATCTTTGTGCCGACCGAGCCGCATCCTTTGACGGGCCGGCAGCTGCCGCTGACCATGGGCCATGAGTTCTCCGGGACCATCACCGAGGTGGGTGCGGGCGTGGCAGATTTCGCGCCGGGCGACCGCGTCGCCGTCGAGCCGATCTACCGGTGCGGACATTGCGCGCCGTGTCGGGCCGGGACCTACAACATCTGTCAGCAGATCGGCTTCCACGGCTTGATGTCCGACGGCGGGATGGCCGAATACACCGTGGTGCCGACCGACATGCTGCACCGGCTTCCCGGCAACGTGTCCCTCGAACTCGGTGCGCTGGTCGAGCCGATGTCGGTGGCCTATCACGCCGCCACACTCGGTGAGGTCGGCCCGCTGCACACCGCGGTCATCTTCGGCGCCGGACCGATCGGCATCGGCCTGTGGTTCGCGCTGCGGGGCAAGGGGCTCGACGACGTATTCGTCGTGGAACCCTCGCCGACCCGGCGGACTGCGATCGAGACTCTCGGCGCCAAGACCCTGGACCCGACGACCATCGATGTGCCGGCCTTCATCGTCGATCACACCGACGGGCGCGGGGCCGACGCGGCGTTCGACGCTGCCGGGGTGGCACCGGCGATCGAGGCGGCCACGGCATGCGTGGGTGCACGCAAATCCACCGTCAGCGTGGCGATCTACGAGAAGCCGCTGCCGACACCATTGCTCAATCTGGTGATGAACGAGTCCAGGATTCAGGGTTCGCTGTGCTACACGTCGGCGGACTTCGAGGCAGTCATCGATCTCATGGCCCAAGGGGTGTACGACACGAGCGGGTGGGTCACTCCCATCGCGATCGACGACGTGATCGACGAGGGATTCGAAGCCCTGCACGCAGGCAAGAAGATGAAGGTGTTGGTCGATCCGAGCGGAGGCGCATCGTGACACTGCACGGCAAGGTAGCGCTGGTCACCGGCGCGGGCCGCGGAATCGGGCGGGGCATCGCGCTGCGGCTGGCGCGGGACGGCGCCGATGTCGCACTGGTCGACGTGGTACCGGACGGGATCGATGCGGTTGCCCGGGAGATCTCCGAAATCGGGTCGAAGACAACAACTTTCGTCTGTGATGTGAGTGACCGTGATTCGGTGTACGCCGCCGTCGCACATGCCGCGTCCACTCTGGGCGGGTTCGACATCATGGTCAACAATGCCGGGGTGGCCCTGGTCGGCCCGATCGCCGAGGTGACGCCCGCCGACATCGCCCGGGTGTGGTCGATCAACGTCGACGGTGTGCTGTGGGGAATCCAGGCTGCCGCGGCCAAGTTCATCGAATTGGGCCGGCCGGGCAAGATCATCAACGCCTCGTCGATCGCGGGGCATGACGGTTTCGCGATGCTCGGGGTGTACAGCGCAACCAAGTTCGCGGTGCGTGGTCTCACCCAGGTCGCGGCCAAGGAATACGCGTCTGCGGGCATCACCGTCAACGCCTACTGTCCCGGCATCGTCGGCACCGACATGTGGGTCGAGATCGACAAGCGGTTCGCCGAACTCACCGGCGCCGCCGAGGGCGAGACATTCCAGAAGTACGCGGGCGGCATCGCGTTGGGTCGCTCGGAAACACCGGAGGACGTGGCCGGATTCGTTGCCTACCTGGCCGGGCCGGACGCCGATTACATGACTGGTCAGGCCGGTTTGATCGACGGAGGGCTGGTCTATCGGTAGCCCGCGATTGGCGTCCAGATGTGATGTGGAGCACAATCGGCGGTGATGGCCGGTTCATCGGTACCCGAGCCCGCGGTCTCACCTGGTGAGGATCCGCGGCGGTACGCCATGCTCCTATCGGCGGTCTATGACGCGACCATGTCGGGCGACCGTGCGCCTGCCCGGCCCCGGGCGGTGATCGAGGATTCATGGAACAGGCTGCGGGCCAAGGGGATAAACCCAGATCATCACATTCCGCCGCAGGTCGAGACGGCCGGGTTGGATATGTTGCGGCAGCAGTCCGGTCTCATCGCGGTCCTTGACGACGTGTCGCGCGGGCTCGAGTCGGTGATCGAAGAGGGCGACAACATCCTGGTGGTGGCCGATGCGCGGGGCCGGGTGCTGTGGCGCTCGGGTTCGCCGCGCGTGCTCAGCCTCGCCGACCGGCTCGGTTTCATCGAGGGCGCGACGTGGAGCGAGAACGCAGTGGGCACCAACGGGATCGGTACCGCACTGGCGTCGCATCGTGCGGTGCAGATCTTCTCGGCCGAGCATTTCCTGCGTAGCCATCATCCGTGGACGTGCGCCGGCGCGCCGATCCGTGATCCGCGGACCGGCCAGGTCATCGGCATCGTGGACGTGTCCGGCCCGGCCTCGACGGTGCATCCGACGACGGTCGCTCTGGTGGACTTGGTGGCGCGGCTCGCGGAATCGCAACTGCGCGAGGCACATGACCGCACGTTGAACCGGTTGCGCACGGTGGCCGCGCCCATCCTGGCCAGAGTGGGCAATCCGGCGCTGGCGGTCGACGCCGACGGCTGGGTGGCGGCGGTGGACTCCCTGCCGTTGCACAACCGGATCCTGTTGCCCGAGAGCGGGTTACCCGGCCGGGCGTGGATCCCTCCGCTCGGCATGTGCGATGTGGAGGCGCTGCCCGGCGGGTGGCTGGTCCGGGTGGCCGACGACGCCGAGCCCAGCGCGGCGCCGTCACGGGTGATCCTCGACCTGCGCGACAACGAGCCGTCGCTGGAGATGGCCGGCCAGTTCGGCAATTGGCGACGCAGCATCTCCAGTCGCCACGCCGAGATCCTGCTGGTGCTGGCGACCAACCAGCAGGGCCGCTCGGCACCGGAACTGGCGGAGGATCTCTACGGCGATCGGTCCAGGGTGGTGACGGTGCGTGCCGAGATGTCGCGGTTGCGTAAGCAGTTCGTCGGCCTGGTAGCCGGCAAGCCGTACCGTTTCGGGGACTCGGTGGTGGTGGATGTCCGTTACCCCCAGGACATGTCGACACTGCTGACCTCCTCGACAGCTCCGGCGGTTCATGCGGTGCGTGGACTACCTTGACCTGATGACGGCCGACCCCACACTCCTGGACGGGCTCGACGGCGAGGCCGGCGCACAGCGTGCCGAGCTCGTCGAATGGCTTCTGTCCCGCGGTATCACCGCCGACCAGATCCGCCAGGCGGTCACCCCGATGCTGCTGGCCTCGCGCCGGGTGGCCGGCGACGACGGCACGTACGTGTCGACCCGCGAGATCAGTGAGCAGACCGGACTGGACGTCGCACTGGTGCAGCGACTGCAGCGGGCGATGGGGCTGGCAACGGTCGAGGATCCCGACGCCGCGGTGTTGTTGCGGGCCGACGCCGAGGCGGTCGGCTTCGCCGAGCGGTTCATGGAGCTGGGGATCGAGCCGGACCAGATCGTGTTGATCACCCGGGTGCTCTCCGAGGGCCTGGGCCGGGCCGCCGAGGTGATGCGGTATGCCGCGCTGGCGGCGGTGCTGACCCCGGGGGCCACCGAACTGGAGACCGCCAAGGCGAGCGAGGCGCTGGTTGCCGAGGCGGCCCCGCTGATCGGGCCGATGATCCGGGACATGTTGTTCGTGCAGCTGCGCCACGCGATGGAGACCGAGGCCGTCAACGCGTCCGAGCGGGCCGAGGGGGTGCCACTGCCCGGCGCCCGGGTTGTCACCATCGCGTTCGCCGACATCGTCGGGTTCACCCGGTTGGGTGAGGTCGTGCAGCCCGAAGACCTTGAGCGCCTGGCGAATCGGCTGGCCGAGGCGGCACGTGAGGTATCCGTCGGCCCGGTGCGGCTGATCAAGACGATCGGCGATGCGGTGATGCTCGTCAGCACCGATCCGGCGGCCCTGCTCGACGCGGCGCTGCGGTTGGTGGCCACCACCGAAACCGATGAGGATTTCCCGCGGTTGCGGGTCGGGCTGGCCACCGGGCCTGCGGTGAGCCGGGCCGGCGACTGGTTCGGCAGCTCGGTGAACCTGGCCAGCCGGGTCACCGGGGCGGCCAGGCCCGGCACCGTGCTGGTGGCCGAGTCCACCCGCACCGCTATCACCGAGGCCCGGGGCGAGAACCGGTTCGCCTGGTCGTTCGCCGGGGCTCGTCATCTCAAGGGCGTCAAGAGCGACGTGAAGCTCTTCCGGGCCCGGCCCGCACAGTGATCCCGCAGAGCTTTATCGAATCTTCATCGAACGACTAGGGCAGCCACATCGAGTCTCGGGACTCTGGAGGCATGACGAAACTGATGATGCTGAGTGCCGGCGCGGCGGTCGCGGCGGTCCTGGTGGCCGGCTGTAGCAACGACCAGGCCGACAGGACTGCCGAGCCGATGACGCACACCACGACGACCTCGGCCGCGGCGAGTGCGCCGGTCACCAGTGAGGCTCACAACGACGCCGACGTCATGTTCGCCCACCACATGATTCCGCACCACCAGCAGGCGGTCGAGATGAGCGACGTGCTGCTGGCCAAGCAGGGCATCGATCCGCGGGTCACCCAGCTGGCCACCCAGATCAAGGGCGCCCAGGCGCCCGAGATCGAGCAGATGCAGGGCTGGCTGAAGCAGTGGGGCAACCCGCCGATGCCGCCGATGCCGCCGCAGGGCCACGGCGACATGGGCCACGGCAACATGGGACCGGGCGACATGCCGGCCATGCAGGGCATGGTGTCGGAGACCGACATGACCGCGCTGCGCAATGCGCAGGGCGCGGAGGCGGCCAAGTTGTACCTGACGCACATGATCGCTCACCACGAGGGTGCGATCACCATGGCCGAGGATGAGATCAAGGACGGTCAGTACCCCGCTGCGGTCGAGATGGCCCGCACCATCGTGAAAACCCAGCAGCAGGAGATCGACACCATGCGCCAGATCCTGGGTTCGCTCTAACCGGTCGGCAGGATGATCGTGAAGGTGGTTCCGGTGCCCGAACTGCTCACGCTGATGTGGCCGCGGTGCCCTTCGACCAAGGCCTTCACGATCGCCAGTCCGATCCCGGAGCCACCGTGGTCGCGGTCGCGCGCGGTGTCGGCGCGGTAGAACCGGTCGAAGACGTGGGCCAGGTGCTCGGCAGGGATGCCCTCGCCGGTATCGGCCACGGTCAGTGTGATGCTCCGGTCGGGGCCTGCGGCGGCGGTGATCGTCACCCGCCCCCCGGCCGGGGTGTGCCGCAGTGCGTTGTCGAGCAGGTTGCCCAGGATCTGGGCCAGCCGGTGTGGATCGGCGGACAGCGACGGCAGGTGCTCGTCCACCCGCCGGCTCAGCGTCACACCTTTGTCGTCGAACCGGTCGGTGGCCGCGGCGATCGCGGCTGCCACCACGGCGTCCATCGACACCGGTACCGGGGTGATCGTGGCCGGGGTTTCCTCGGCCTTGGCCAGGGCGCCGGCATCGCCGGCGAACCGGACCAGTCGGTGGGTCTGCTGGCGCAGCATCGAGACGGTCTCGGGGTCAAGGGTTCTCACGCCGTCCTCGATGGCCTCGAAGTAGGCCTCCAATACCGAAACCGGAGTGCGGATCTCATGCGCAAGATCGCTGAACAGCCGCCGACGGCCGGCGTCTACGGCCTCCAGGCGTCCGGCCATCTGGTTGAACGACCTTGCCAGAGAGTCGAATTCGTCGCCGAGATGGGCCGGTGGAACCCGCGAGTCGTAGTGGCCGTCGGCGATCGCCGTGGCCGCCTGGGACAACTGGGTCAGCGACCGCTGCAGGCGCCGGCCGACGTACCAGGTGACGATCAGGGCGGCCAGGATCGCCACACACGATGCGACCCCGATCGAGATCACCGTGGCGTAGACGTAGGCCTCTTCGGCGTGCATCTGCTCGGCCGAGTCGCCGGACACCCCGGCACGGTGCAGGTGTTCGCGGAACAGCGGCGGCCCGACGATGGCGGCCACCAGCCCGGTGGTGCCGGCACCGGCGAGCAGTACGAGGGCCTGGGCCGACAGCAGCCGGGTGCGCAAGCCGACGGTCATCGCTGGCTGTCCTGCCCGGTGCCCATCCGGTATCCGACCCCGCGCACGGTGATCACGTACAGCGGGTCGGCCGGGTCGTCGCCCAGTTTGCGGCGGAGGTGACCGATATGGACGTCGACGAGGTGTTCGTTACCGACATAAGTGGTCTCCCAGACGGATTCGAGGATTTGGCGACGGCTGAGCGCCACCCCGGGTCGGGCCGACAGGGCGGCGAGTACGTCGAATTCGGTGCGCGTCAGCATGATCGGCTCGTCACCGAGGAAGACCTGGCGTCCGTCGACATCGATGCGCAGTGCGCCGAACACCCGGCCGTCGGTCGCCGCGGGGGAGGAGACGCGCGGCCGGCGCAGCATGGCCCGGACCCGGGCCACGAGTTCGCGCGGGCTGAACGGTTTGGTCATGTAGTCGTCGGCGCCCACCGACAGCCCGACGATGGTGTCCATCTCCGAGTCGCGGGCGGTCAGCATCACCACGTAGGCGTCGGAGAACGTGCGCAGCGACCGGCAGACTTCCACGCCGTCGATGCCGGGCAGGCCGAGGTCGAGAACGACCACGTCGGGGTCGACCTCGCGGGCCAGTCGCAGGGCCTCGGTCCCGTCGTTGGCGATGGTGACCTCGAACTGGTCGCGGGTGAGGTAGCTCGCGATGACCTCGGCCAGTGGCGCTTCGTCGTCGACCACCAAGGCCCGGTAGCCGCCCGGTATCTGCTCCATCTGCCCATAGTGCAGCAGTCGGAAGGGGGAGACATGCATTTCATACCCTAGGGGGGTATAGTATGAACCGACACAAGCTCGCTTCAGGAGGAAATTGCATGAGCACCCAATCCGTCACCGTCACCGGCATGACCTGCGGCCACTGCGCCACGTCGGTCCGTGAAGAGGTCGGTGGCCTACCTGGTGTGCGCACGGTCGAGGTCGACCTGGCAACCGGTCTGGTGACCATCGACAGCGACGGCCTGCTCGACCCGGCTGCCATCAATGACGCGGTCGCCGAGGCCGGCTACGCCGTCGCGGGCTGAGTAGGGGTAGATCGTGAGTGCGCCGCAGAAGCTCATCGGGTTCGTCGTCGGACTTGTCATGGTGTTCGCCGTGTCCTTCGGGATCGGCTCTGCGGTCATGCCCAACAGCGTCCCCGCCGAAGGCCATGACGCCGGCCATGGGGCGGGGTACGCCCTGCGCCTCGATCAGACCGAGCTGCCGTCCGGTGCTGCGGTGCCGCTGCGGTTCCGGATCGTCGACAGCTCCGGCGCTCCGGTGGCGAAGTACGTCGAGAGTCACGAAGAGCTGCTGCATCTGATCGTGGTCCGCCGCGATCTCGCCGACTACCAGCATGTGCATCCGGTGCTCGGCGAAAAAGGCATCTGGAGCGTTCCGCTGGATCTGGTCAAGCCCGGCGATTACCGGGTGTTCGCCGACTTCGTCCCGGTAGATGGTCATCCCGTCACACTCGGCGCCGACATGACCGTCGCCGGCAATTATCAGCCGCAACCGCTGCCCGCGCCGGCCGGTACCGCCACGGTCGACGGCTACACGGTGTCGCTCACGGGGGTGGCCAAGGCCGGTCAACCATCGGAACTGACGCTGTCGGTCAGCCGGGACGGCAAGCCCGTCACCGATCTGCAGCCTTACCTGGGCGCCTACGGACACCTGGTCGCAGTGCGCGCGTCGGACCTGGAGTACCTGCACGTCCATCCGATGAGCGATGCCGCCGACCCGGCCACTGCGCCGGGCCCGCAGATCGCGTTCCACACCACACTTCCCAGCGCCGGTGAGTACCGGTTGTTCCTGGATTTCAAGCACCGCGACGCGGTGCACACCGCCGAATTCACCGTTGAGGGGGAACCGTGAGCACCGCCACCGACCACGTCGTACTGGAGATCGGTGGAATGACGTGTGCCTCATGTGCCGGACGCATCGAACGCAAGCTCAACAACCTCGACGGCGTCACCGCGACGGTGAACTTTGCCACTGAAAAGGCCACCGTCGACGTCGCGGGTGAGGTGACGCCCGAGCAGCTGATCGAGGCCGTCGAAAACGCGGGCTACACAGCGCAATTGCCCGCCACCGAGTCGTCCGAGGCTCACGCCGAGGACGATCCGACCGTGGCATTGCGCACCAGGCTGATCGTCTCGGCGGTCCTGACCATCCCGGTCGTCGCCATGGCGATGATCCCGGTGCTGCAGTTCACCAACTGGCAGTGGCTCTCGCTGACGCTGGCCGCACCCGTCGTGGTGTGGGGTGCATGGGCGTTCCACCGCGCGGCCTGGACGAATCTGCGGCACGGCACCGCCACCATGGACACGCTCATCTCGATGGGCACGATCGCGGCATTCGGCTGGTCGCTCTACGCGCTGTTCTGGGGCAGCGCCGGGATGCCTGGGATGACGCATCCGTTCTCGCTGTCCATCTCCCATTCCGACGGCACCGGCAACATCTACCTGGAAGTTGCCGCGGGCGTCACCACCTTCATCCTGGCCGGCCGGTATTTCGAGGCACGGTCCAAGCGCCGCGCCGGCGCGGCCCTGCGGGCGCTGCTGGAACTGGGAGCCAAGGACGTCGCGGTCCTGAGAGACGGTGTGGAACAACGCATTCCCATCGAGTCCCTGGCCGTGGGTGACGAGTTCGTGGTCCGGCCCGGTGAGAAGATCGCCACCGACGGTGAGGTGGTCGACGGCTCGTCGGCGGTGGACGCTTCGATGCTCACGGGAGAATCGGTCCCCGTCGAGGTCGCCCCGGGCGACCAGGTGGTGGGTGCCACGGTGAACGTCGGCGGTCGGCTCGTGGTGCGGGCCAAGCGAATCGGATCCGACACCCAACTGGCCCAGATGGCCCGGCTGGTCGAGGATGCGCAATCCGGCAAGGCGCAGGCACAACGCCTGGCGGACAAGGTTTCCGCGGTCTTCGTGCCGATCGTCATCGCGCTCGCGGTCGGTACCCTCGGCTTCTGGCTGGGCACCGGCGGGCCGGTGGCCGCGGCCTTCACCGCCGCCGTGGCGGTGCTGATCATCGCCTGCCCGTGCGCGCTGGGCCTGGCCACGCCGACGGCGCTGTTGGTCGGGACCGGCCGCGGTGCCCAGCTCGGCATCCTGATCAAGGGGCCCGAGGTGCTGGAGTCCACCCGCCGGGTGGACACCGTGGTGCTGGACAAGACCGGGACGGTGACCACCGGGGCGATGACGCTGCTCGACGTGATCGCCGCGCCAGATGAGGATCCAGCCGAGGTGCTGCGGTTGGCCGGGGCGGTCGAGGACGGCTCCGAACACCCGATCGCCCAGGCCATCGCCAAGGGCGCCCGCGAAAAGGTCGGCGACCTGCCCGCGGTCGAGGATTTCGCCAATGTGGCGGGTCTCGGGGTGCAGGGCATCGTCGACGGACACGCCGTCGTGGTGGGACGACGTCAGCTGCTGGCTGACTGGGGGCAGCAGTTGCCTCCCGAACTGGACACCGCGATGCGTGAGGCCCAGGACCAGGGCCGCACGGCGATCGCCGTGGGGTGGGACGGTCAGGCGCGGGCGGTGCTGGTCGTCGCCGACGCGGTCAAGCCCACCTCGAAGGAGGCGATCGAGCAGCTGCGTGGCCTCGGTTTGGAGCCGATCATGCTGACCGGTGACAACGAGGCGGCAGCCCGTGCGATCGCCGAACAGGTTGGTGTGCGAGAGGTTTACGCGGAGGTGCTGCCGCAGGACAAGGTAGACGTGATCAAGCGGCTGCAGGACGAGGGCCGGGTGGTGGCCATGGTCGGCGACGGCGTCAACGACGCCGCGGCGCTGGCCCAGGCCGATCTCGGCCTGGCCATGGGTACCGGCACCGATGTGGCGATCGAGGCCAGTGACCTGACCCTGGTCCGCGGAGATCTGCGGGCCGCGGCCGACGCCATCCGGTTGTCCCGCCGCACCCTGGCCACGATCAAGGGCAACCTGTTCTGGGCCTTCGCCTATAACGTCGCCGCGTTGCCGCTGGCCGCGGCCGGGCTGCTCAACCCGATGCTGGCCGGCGCCGCGATGGCCTTCTCATCGGTGTTCGTGGTCAGTAACAGCCTGCGGCTGAGACGGTTCCGATGAAGCGGGTGATCGCCCTGGTGGCGGTTGCGATGTGGGCGGCAGTGCTGGCCGTGCAGTGGCAGGCCGGCGCCCACGATCGGGCGCCGCACCTGCCGCACGCCGTCGCAGCCGCGATCGGCGAAGGCGCCGAAGCCATGATGCTGGACCACCCGCACATCAGCGACGGGACGGTTCCGCACTCCCCGGATACCTTCACCGCAGCCGTGCTGCCCCGGACGATCGCCGGCGCGGCCGCATTGTCGGTTGTGGCGTTCATCGTCGGCTGCGCGGTGTTGTGCGGATGCGCAGCCGTGCGGGCGACCCGGGGTCCTCCCGACCGTCATGGGGTCTTACTCGCCGGACAAGAACTTCTGATCCGAATCTGTATCGCACGCCGCTGATCTGTCTGCGTCCCAACGCTGTCCAGATCAGGTGCCGCGCGTCGCGGCCGGAGATACAGAAATGACGAATCCATGAACCATGTTCTGTCCACCCGTTCATTCCATGTCCTGCGCCGAAACCGCGGGCCCAGCACCATGGTCGGGCACACGCCCACCCTGTGGGTTTCCACTCCGTTCGCCGACGAAGGGCGCGGATTCTGGGCGAAACTCGAAGGTTTCAACCCGGGCGGCATGAAGGATCGCCCCGCCATGCACATGGTGGAGCAGGCCCGGGCCCGCGGTGATCTGAAGCCCGGTGGCCGCATCATCGAATCAACCAGTGGCACATTGGGGCTCGGGCTCGCCTTCGCGGGCACGATCTACCACCACCCGGTGACCCTGGTGACCGATCCGGGCCTGGAGCCCATCATGGAGCGCATGTTGGCCGCCTACGGTGCGCAGGTTTCGACCGTGACCGAACCACATCCGACCGGCGGCTGGCAGCAGGCCCGGCGGGACCGGGTGGCCGAACTGCTCGCGGCTGACGCCTCCTCCTGGTATCCCGACCAGTACAACAACCCGGACAACGTCGAGGCCTACCGGCCACTGGCGCTGGAGCTCAACGCCCAGATCGGCCACGTGGACGTCCTGGTCTGCTCGGTCGGCACCGGCGGACATTCGGCCGGAGTGGCGCGGGTACTGCGCGAGTTCAACCCGGATATGCGGCTGATCGGGGTGGACACGATCGGCTCGACGATCTTCGGCCAGCCCGCTGCGACGCGCGTCATGCGTGGTCTCGGTTCGAGCATCTATCCCCGCAACGTCGACTACGGCGCGTTCGACGAGGTGCATTGGGTCGCGCCGGCCGACGCCGTGTGGGCAGCGCGGACATTGGCCTCGACGTACTACGCGAGCGGGGGCTGGAGCGTCGGCGCGGTAGGTCTGGTGGCCGGTTGGGCAGCGCGGAATCAGCCGCGCGGCACCACGATTGCCGCGGTGTTCCCCGACGGCCCGCAGCGCTATTTCGACACGGTGTACAACGACGACTACTGCCGCGAGCTCGGCCTGCTCGATCACCGGCCGGCCGATGAACCCGAGACGATCGCCCACCCCGCCGACCGCGTGGTGCAATCCTGGACCCGCTGCGAGACGGTCTCCGACCCGACGGCGGTGGCCGGATGAGCGGACTGATCAGGCAGTTCCGCAGTTTCGACCTGCCCAGCCGCCTGCTGATGGTCAACCAGTTCGGTATCAACCTCGGCTTCTACATGCTGATGCCTTACCTGGCCGGCTACCTCGCTGGACCCCTGGGCCTGGCGGCCTGGGCCGTCGGCTTGGTGCTGGGCGTGCGCAACTTTTCGCAGCAGGGCATGTTCATCGTCGGCGGCACCCTTGCCGACCGGCTGGGCTACAAGCCGCTGATCGTGGCCGGCTGTCTGCTTCGCACCGCCGGGTTCGGTCTGCTCGTCGTCGCGGACTCGCTGCCGGCGATGCTGATCGCCTCGGCGGCAACAGGTTTCGCTGGTGCGCTGTTCAACCCTGCGGTGCGGGCCTACCTGGCCGCCGATGCCGGTGACCGGCGGGTCGAGGCTTTCGCCACCTTCAACGTGTTCTACCAGGCCGGGATCCTGCTGGGCCCGCTGGCAGGAATGGCGTTGCTGGCCTTCGATTTCCGGGTGACAGCGGCGGCGGCGGCCGGAGTCTTCGCGGTGCTGACGGTGGCCCAGCTGCTGGCCCTGCCGCGCCACCGCGCCGAACCGGTCGCCGAGCGGAGTTCGGTCCTCGACGACTGGCGCAGCGTCGTGGCCAACCGCGGATTCCTGCTGTTCGCGGTGGCGATGATCGGCTCCTACGTCCTGTCCTTCCAGGTGTACCTGGCGTTGCCGCTGCAGGCCGCCGTGCTGCGGCCGGGAAACGAAACCGCACTGGTGGCAGCGGTGTTCGTGGTTTCCGGTCTGATCGCGGTGGGTGGTCAGTTGCGCATCACGCGGTGGTTCTCCGACCGCTGGGGTCCGCGCCGCAGCCTGGTGGTCGGCCTGCTGGTGCTCGCCGCGGCGTTCATCCCGATGGCTGTGGTGCCCGACGGAGACCGGTTCGGTACCGCCGCCGCGGTCGCCGCGCTGCTCGTCTCATCCGGGCTGTTGGCTCTGGGGTCGGCGGCGGTGTTCCCGTTCGAGATGGACACCGTCGTGGCGCTGTCCGGTGACCGGCTGGTGGCCACCCACTACGGGTTCTACAACACCGTTGTCGGAGTGGGGATTCTGCTGGGCAATGTGGCCACGGGTTCGTTGATCGGCGCGGCGCGCGCCGCGGGCCTGGCCGAACTCGTGTGGCTGGGCCTCACTGCGATCGGGCTGGTGTCCGCGGCGGCGCTCTACGTGCTGATGCGGGACGGCGGCAGGCTGGCGCCCACCGCGTCGCTCACTGCATCGGAACCGTGACGCCCTCCGAGGGCTGCACGATCACGAAGCCGTTGCCGTGGAATGCGACCTGAAGGGCCTCGCCGGAGCCTCGGCCGATCAGTGCGCCTGCCTTGAAGCTGGTCTTGAGCTGCGTCTGCAGGTGCGCCGACCAGGCCACCACGGCATTGGTGTCGGCGAAGGTCGGGGCCTCGGCGGCGTTGAGCACCACCGGCGGGCCGTCGGTGGTCAGCGCCACCCACCCGGTGCCGCGCAAGGTCGTGTTGAACAGGCCGCCGGTGGCGATGCTGCCCCCGCGGACGCGTTCGATGTTCCAGTCCAGGCCCGACGAGAACGCCAGCACGTTCTTGCCGCTGATCGACAGACCCGAGTTGGACAGCTGCAGCAGGTGGACATCGAAGCCCTGGTCGGCCAGGAACACGTCGCCTTGGCCCTGGCAGCGCATGAGCGGAAGTCCTTCGCCGGTGAGGGCTTTCTTGATGAACTTCGACGCGCCGCCGCCTTCGAAGGCGAAGTCGACGTTGCCCTGGTAGGCGACCATCGAGCCCTGCCGGGCCATGAACGGTTCGCCGAGGCGGACGCGCAGCATCTTCTTGTTCTGGTTGGCGATCGGCGTCGCCTCTTTCTCGCTGAACCGACCGTCGACGAGATCCCCGCTGATTCCGGCGAACCCGTCACCAGTCGGCTGCGCCTCGGCCTGAGGTTGCTGGGGTGGTTGTGCAGCAGCTCCCATCGGCGCCCTGCCGGGCTGTCCCTGATGAGACACCTGGTCGGTCCAGGATTGCCCATCCCACCACCGGTATTCGTAGCGGCCCTCGGGATCGGGCAACCAGCCGGGTTGCCAAGTTCCGTTCACAGTCATTCCTCGAATCGTCGGGTGGGGGAGAAATCGACACCAGGTTACAAGTCGCCACTGCACTACGAACGTGGCGGACAGCTGGCATTCTGGTGCCATGGCAAAGGAAATCGACCCGATCCGTGCCCAGGGTGCGCTCGCGGTCTTGAAGCAGCACCCCGGCATGGTGCTGTTCGCGGCATCGCCGGCACTCATCGTGCTGGGCGCCGTGTGGTGGCTGGCCGGCCCGGGCTGGGCGGGGCTGCTGCTGGTCGCGCTGGTGCTGGCCGGCGGCGCTGCACTGCTGCTCAAACGCAACTGAGGCCGAACGGCGAAAAATCGACGTTCGCCGGGGGTGAACGCCGGCCCATCAGCGGTGTAACAGTGTAATCATGTAATCATGACCAAACATCAACACCGTCGCCGGCCCGCAGACGAGGCCGCCGAATGGTTCGCGGGGCGACTGCCCGATACCTGGTTCACCGGCGATCCGACCGTGATCGTCGACCGTGAAGAGATCACCGTCATCGGCAGACTCCCCGATGCCACCGACAATCCGGAAGGCGAGACCGCGGCACGCGCCTCTGGGCGGGCCTCCCGGTTCCGGGAGGAGACGCGCGGCGAACGCATGCGCATCGCCGACGAGGCGCAGGGCCGCTTCGACCGCAAGGTGTCCTGGGGCGTGGAGATCAACGCCGGTGAGGGCAACACCGAGCGAATCCTGTTCACCCACATCGCCGTACCGGTGATGACCCGGCTCAAGCAGCCTGAGCGGCAGGTGCTCGACACGCTGGTCGACGCCGGCGTGGCGCGGTCGCGCTCGGATGCCCTGGCCTGGTCGGTGCGCCTGGTCGGTCAGCACACCGAGGAGTGGCTGGGCAAGCTGCGTGAGGCGATGAAGACGGTCGACGATCTGCGTGCCGAAGGACCCGGCTCCTAGATCCGTTCGATCCCGACATAGACCGAGCCCAGCGTCGAGGTCTGGGACAGCGGATCGATGGACGAGCGGTCGGCCAGCAGGTTGCGGTTGACGCCGTAGGAATCCGGTGCGCCACCGTGACGCGGGTCGAATACCCGCGAGCCCCAGCCATGATCGAGCACCACGACACCGCGGCGGGGCCGGTCGCTGAGTGCGGCCGTCACCTCCAACTGCCCCGCAGGCGAGAACACGCGGACCAGGTCGCCGGTCCCGATGCCCAGCGCTGCGGCGTCCTCGGGGTGCACCAACACCTCGTTACCCTTGCCCGCCGGGTGCAGGCCCGGCAACTCATTGAGCCACGAATTCATCGAATGCCGCCGTCGGCGGTTGCCCAGCAGGAACGGGAAGCCTTCGGGCGGCGCGGGATCCGGCGCTGTGAGCAATTCGCGGGTTCGCGCCACGAACTCGGCGGGCGCCGCATGGACCTTGTGGTCGGGTGTCCGCAGCGCGTCGCGGAACCGGCCGAACTGCCGCGGGCCGAGCACCAGGCCATGCGGGTGGGCTTTGAGTTCGCGCCAGGTGAGCTTGTGTCCGTCGACCCTGCGCGAGGTGAGGATGATCAGGCGGTCCATCCAGTGCGGGCCGAATGACAGCCCGGGCCGTCCGGTGCGCGCCGCCAGCCACCGGGTGGCGCGGATGAAACCGTTGAACCCCTTGGCGCCGAACAGCGGACGGCGCATGGCCAGCGCCAGATCGGTGAACACCCGCCACTCCTCGCGAGCATCCTCCGGCGGTTCGACGGCCCTCACGCCGTACTGCACATAGGGCTCGTCGTGCATGCCGCTGGTGAAGGCCAACAGGTCGTCGCGTTCCAGCCAGTGCACCGCGGGCAGCAGCCAGTGTGCGTGCCGGTGGCTCTCGCGCTGCACCAGGTCGATGGCCACGAGCAGGTCCAACTGGGCCAGGGCCTGGTCGAGTCCGGCGCCGTCGGGGCCGGAGACCACGGGATTGCCCGAGTTGATCAGCAGGGCGCGGATCTGGCCGCGGCCGGGTGTGGTGATCTCGTCGGGCAGTTCGGCCAGTGCGTGCGCGCCGGCCACCAGATCACGTCCGGCCAGCCGGCTGATGTGCGGGCGGGTGGCGGCCAGGCCCGCCAGTCGCAGGGTGTCGACATAGCCGGGTTCGAAGCGGCGCCCACCCGGGCGGTCCATCCGGCCGGTGATCACGTTGAGCACGTGGCCCAGCCATTCGGCGACCGTGCCCGCGGCATGCAGCGACACCCCGGTGCGAGTGATCACCATCCCCGTTGGCGCCGAGGCGAATTCGCGGGCCACCTGTTCGATCACGGCACGGGCGATATCGCAGCGTGCCGCCAGGTCGTCGAGGTCGGCTTCGGCGGTCAGGGCGCGCAGGTCGGCCACTCCGGTGGCCAGCTCGGCGCAGTCGGTGCGGTGCTCGCGCCCCTCGTCGAGGATCACCTTCACCATCGCCAGCAGCAACGCCCAGTCCTGCCCCGGACGCACCGGCAGATGCAGATCGGCAGCCCGCGCGCTCTCGGTATGGATCGGGTCGACCACGACGATGCGCGCCCCCCGCTTCTGGCGCGCCAGCGCGCGTCGCCAGCCGCCCGGCACGGATTCCACCCAATTCCAGGCGCTCACAGCGGGGTTGGCCCCGATGATCAGGAAGTAGTCGCAGTTGTCGACATCGGACACCGGCACCATCAGCGGTGATCCGTACATTGCCTCGGCCACCACGTGCAGGGCGTTCTGGTCTACCGATCCGACCGCGTACCGGTTGTGCGTGCCGATGGCGTCCAGCCAGGCGTTCATGAACACCAGATTCGACGACGAGTACCCGGCCGGATTGCCGTAGTAAGCCGCGACCGCATCCGGTCCGCCGGTGTCGATGATCCGGTTCAACCGCTGGGCGATATCGCTGATCGCCTCGTCCCAGCTCGCCTCGACGTAGGTGTCGCCCACCCGGCGCATCGGCGCCATGATCCGGCGTGGATGTTCGACCACCTGGCCGGCAGTGCGGCCCTTGGCGCAGAAATCGCCCCAGGAGTGGGGATTGAGCTTGTCGGCGGCGATCTTGCGCACCCGGTTGTCCTCGACCGTCACCTCCAGCCCGCACGACGCCAGGCAGTACCGGCAGAACGTGTGCACGGTACTGGTCGTCATTACACTGACACTACAATTTGTAATGGGATTCGGGTGCTAAACCTGGGTCATTTCCCAGTACCGTCCGTGGCGTGACACGAGCTCCTCGTGGGTACCGCGTTCGATGATCCGGCCGGCATCCATCACCAGGATCAGGTCGGCATCGCGGATCGTCGAAAGCCGGTGGGCGATGATGAAACTCGTGCGGTCCCGGCGGAGTTCGGCCATCGCATGCTGGATCATCAGTTCGGTTCGGGTGTCCACCGCGCTGGTCGCCTCGTCGAGCACCAGCACCCGCGGCCGCGCCAGCACCGCCCGCGCGATCGTGATCAGCTGCTTCTCGCCGGCGCTGATGGCACCGCCGTCGTCGTCGACGCGGGTGGCATATCCGTCGGGCAGGGTGTGCACGAACCGGTCCACGTACGCCGCTCTGGCTGCCTCGAGCACCTCCTCCTCAGCGGCATCCGGCCGGCCGTAGGCGATGTTGTCGTAGATGGTGCCGCCGAACAGCCAGGTGTCCTGCAGCACCATGCCGATCGAGGACCGCAGCGACTGCCGGCTCACCGTAGAGATGTCCACGCCGTCGATCAGGATGCGGCCGGAGTCGACGTCATAGAACCGCATCAGCAGGTTCACGCACGTCGTCTTGCCCGCTCCGGTGGGCCCGACGATGGCCACGGTGCTGCCCGCCTCGGCCACCAGCGACAGGTCCTCGATCACCGGGGTGTCCGGGAGGTAGCTGAAGTTCACCCGCTCGAATTCGACCCGGCCAGAGCGGATCTGAAGCGGGGGATCCGGGTCGGGGGATTGTTCGTCGGCATCGAGCAGGTCGAAAACCCGTTCGGCGCTGGCGATTCCGGACTGCAGCGTGTTGTACATCCCGGCCACCTGGCCCAGCGGCTGGTTGAACTGCCGCACGTACTGGATGAACGCCTGGATGCTGCCCAGCGTGATCTGCCCGGTGGCCACCTGCAGGCCGCCCACCACCGCGACCGCCACGTAACTGAGATTGCCGATGAACATCGTCGACGGGCCGACCAGGCCGGAGAAGAACTGCGCCCCGATGCTGGACCGGTAGACCTCGTCGTTGAGTTCGTCGAAGCGCCGCTGCGCGGCCTCGCGGTGGCCGAAGGTCTTGACGATCGTGAAACCGCTGTAGGTCTCCTCGATGTGGGCTGCCAAACGGCCGGTGTTGCGCCACTGCGCGACGAACAACGGCTGGGAGCGGCGGGTGATCCAGCGGATCACCCACAGGGACAGCGGCACGGTGACCACGGTCAGCAGCGCCAGCAGCGGCGAGATGGTCAGCATCATCACCAGCACCGCGAAGACCGTCAGCACCGAGGTCAGCAGCTGGCTGATGGTCATCGACACCGAGCCCTGGATGTTGTCGACATCGTTGGTGACCCGGCTGAGCACCTCACCGCGCTGACGGGAATCGAAGTAGGACAGCGGAAGTCGGTGCAACTTGTCCTCAACTTCGGCGCGCAGTGCCACCATGGTGCGCTGCACGGTGACGTTGAGCAGCCGGGCCTGCAGCCAAACCAGCACCGCGGCAAGCAGATACAGCCCGAGCGCCAGGGCCAGGGTGCGGGCCACCGCGGCGAAGTCCACGCCCTGGCCGGGGACCACGTTCATGCCGGAGAGCAGGTCGGCGAACGCGGTGTCGCCGCGGGCCCGGGCCGCCTCGACGGCCTGCTCCTTGCTCAGGCCGGCGGGCAGCTCGCGACCGATCACGCCGTTGAACAGCAGGTCGGTGGCGTGCCCGAGGATCCGAGGGCCGATCACCCCGAGCGCGATCCCGGCCACACCGAGCAGCACCACCGAGATCGCCAGCCCCCGTTGCGGCATCAGGCGTCTGAGCAGCCGCACGGCCGATCCTCGGAAGTCCCGGGTGCGCTCGACCGGCGCGGCCGGGGTTCCGCTGCGGCGCAGCACGGGCCCGGTCATCGCGGGTCTCCGGCGGTGATGGCCTGCGAGGCGGCGAACTCGGCGTACGTGGGACAGTCGGCGAGCAGCGACTCGTGGGTGCCGACACCGACGATGCGGCCGTCCTCGACCACGACCACCTGGTCGGCCTCGATCACCGTGGAGATGCGTTGCGACACGATCACCACGGTGGCCTCGGCCGACACCTCACGCAGGGCCGCGCGCACCCGGGCATCGGTGTGCACGTCGAGCGCCGAGAACGCATCGTCGAACAGGTAGACGGCGGGTCTGCGGATCACCGCGCGGGCGATCGCGAGCCGTTGTCGCTGTCCGCCCGAGAAATTGATGCCGCCCTGGGCCACCGGGCGGTCCAATCCGTCGGGGTGGGCCCGGACGAAATCGTCGGCCGCGGCGATCCGCAGGGCGTCCCACATCTGTTCTTCGGTGAGGTCCTGTCCGGGTGCGGCGCCGTAGCGCAGGTTCTCGGCGACGGTCCCGGAGAACAGGTAGCCGCGCTGGGGGACCAGGCCGATCACCGCCCACAGTTGTTCGAGGTCGAGTTCGCGGACATCGACGCCGTCCATGCGGACCGCACCGGAGGTGACGTCGTAGAACCGGCAGATCATGGCCAGCAGGGTGGACTTGCCCGAACCGGTGGACCCCACGACCGCGGTGGTGGTCCCCTGGGCGGCGGTGAACGAAACCTGCTGCAGTACCGGGCGGTCGGCGCCGGGGTAGCTGAATGACGCCGCTTCGAACACGATCTCGCCGGCGATGGACACCGGTCGGACCGGCTCGGCGGGGCTGGTGATCTGGGGGCGGGTGGCAAGCACGCCGGTGACGCGCTCGGCGCACACCGAGGCCCGCGGGAGCATCACCGCCAGGACCGTCGCCATCAGCACGGCCATCAGAATCTGCATGAAGTAGGCCAGGAACGCGATCAGCGAGCCCACCTGCATGTGCCCGGCATCGATGCGCAGGCCGCCGAACCAGATCAGTGCGACGCTGGAGACGTTGATCACCAGGGTGGTGGCCGGCAGCATCAGCGCCTGCCACTGCCCGGCTTCCAGTGCGGTGGCCGACAGGGACTGGTTGGCCTCGGCGAACCGGCTCCCTTCGACGGGTTCGCGGGCGAAGGCCCGGATCACCCGGATGCCCGACAGCTGATCGCGCATCACCCGGTTGATCCCGTCGATCAGCCGCTGCATGCGACGGAAGATCGGCATCAGGCGGGTGATGATCCAGTAATTGGCCAGCGCCAGCACCGGGACGCTGACCAGCAGCAGCCAGGACAGTCCGGCATCCTGATGCAGCGCCATCAGGATCCCGCCGATCGACATGATGGGCGCGGTGATCAGGATGGTGGCGGTCATCTGTAGCAGCTGCTGGATCTGACCGACGTCGTTGGTGGTGCGGGTCAGCAGCGACGGCGCGCCGAACCGGGCGGTCTCCTCGGCCGAGAACGTGGTGACGTGATGAAAGATCGCCGAACGCAGATCGCGGCCGAAACTCATGGCCGCCCGTGACCCGAAGAACACCGCCCCGATCGCGCACACCACCTGCAATGCCGTCACGCCCAGCATCACGCCGCCGAGTTCGACGATGCGCCGGGTGTCGCCCTTGGCCACGCCGTCGTCGATGATGGCCGCGTTGACCGTCGGCAGGTACAGCGAGGCCAGGGTGCTGATCACCTGGAGTGTCGCGACGACCGCGAGCAGCCGCCGGTACGGCCGCACGTACTGTCGCAGCAGCGCCCAGAGCATCTGGCTACTCTCGCACACCGGCCCGGTGTCGTCGGTGTCCCGGCGTCATCGTGTCCGCGCCGATGAAAGTCCAGGTCAGTCGGCATGTCGGGATAGGGCATAGGTGTTGCCGCTACAGTGCATGGCGTGACTGTCCGCACGGCTGCCATGCCACGATTCGCCCACGCCAGAACACTTGCGGTATTGGCTGCGGCAATGGTTCCGGTGTTCGCCGGGTGCTCGTCCGGCGAGCCGGCGTCTCCGCAGGTTCCGCAGACCGAGTCGCCGAGTGCCGGTGGGGCGGGCAAGCACGGCCCGCATTTCCCGCATTGCGGCGGCGTGACCGACCAGACGGTGACCGAGTTGACGCAGGTGCAGGGGCTGGTCAACACCGCGACCAATTCCTCTGGCTGCCAGTGGCTGCAGGGCGGCAGCATTCTCGGACCGCACTTCTCGTTCACCTGGTTCCGGGGCAGCCCGATCGGCCGGGAACGCAAGACCGAGGAGTTGTCGCGGACCAGCGTGGAGGACATCAACATCGAGGGCCACGGCGGCTTCATCGCCATCGGGGAGAACCCGCTCAAGGCCGGCGACGTGAACCTGTGTGAGATCGGCATCCAGTTCGACGACGATTTCATCGAGTGGTCCGTGAGCTTCGACCAGAAGCCCTATCCCGATCCGTGCGAGGTCGCCAAGGAGCTGACCCGCCAGTCGATTGTGAATTCCAAATGATGACGCGACGTGGGGTTGCCGGGTTCACGGCCGCACTGGCGGTGCTCGCCGGGCTGACCGGGTGCACCAGCACGGTGGAGGGCACCGCGGCCAAGGAAGGTTCCAGCGGCGGCCCGAGCAACAACAAGTCGGAGAAGACCTACCCGAACCTGCTCAAGGAATGTGACGTCCTGACCGAAGACATCCTGGCCAAGACGGTGGGCGCCGACCCGCTCGACATCCAGAGCACGTTCGTCGGCGCGGTGTGCCGCTGGCAGGCGGCCAATCCCGCCGGCCTGGTCGACATCACCCGGTTCTGGTACGAGCAGGGCAGCCTGGAGAACGAACGCCAGACCGCCGAGAAGCTGCAGTACGCGATCGAGCAGCGCCGCATCGCCGGTGTCGATTCGATCATCATGAGGCCCGACGGGCTCAACGGGGCATGCGGCGTGGCCAGCGACGCCGCCGGTGTGGTCGGCTGGTGGGTCAACCCACAGGGGCCGGGCATCGACGCCTGCCCGATGGCCACCAAGCTCATGGAACTGACGCTGGCCACGAACTCCTAACGGGGTACGTGGAAGCGCACCAGCGTCGCGCCGCCCAGCGCGAGCTGGTCCCAGGGCCCGCTGGTGCGCAGCACGGCGATCGCCGAGGTCGGGAACTTCAGCGAGATGCTCTCGGCCGCAGTGCGGTTGGAGCCGTCGGACAATCCGAGTGCGACGGCGGACATGGCCGGCTCGTGGCCGATCAGCAGCACCGTGGACGGGTCGGTGCCGAAACGTGACGACACCCCGTTGATCTCGTCGATCACGGTTCCCGGCCTGGCGTCGTAGATCCGGTCGGCGTACTGCACCGGCGCTTCGATGGCGGTGCGCTCCAGCGTCTGACGGGTCCGCGTCGCCGTCGAGCACAGCACCGCGTCGACCGCGGCGAAATTGGCCCGGATCCAGTCGCCGGCCAGCGCCGCCTCCCTGATACCGCGAGCGGCCAGCGGACGGTCGTGGTCGGCCACCCCGTCGGGGTAGTCCGACTTGGCGTGGCGCATCAGCAGGAGGGTTCTGACCGGACTGATCGGAGTAGCCATCCTCAACAGGGTAGGCAACCAACCCGGGCCATGCCGTCGCAGGTCCCGGGACTTGTCGGCCCCCGGTTTTACACTCGCTTTGCTCGCACGATGAACCCGCGGGGATGACATGGAAGGGACAGGGCCGATGCGTTTTCTGCACACCGCCGACTGGCAGCTCGGCATGACCCGTCACTTCCTGAACGGTGAAGCGCAGCCCCGTTATTCGGCTTCGCGCCGGGAGGCAGTCGCGGCCCTTGGCGCGGTGGCCGCGGCCTCGGGTGCGGAGTTCGTCGTGGTGTCCGGTGACGTTTTCGAGCACAACCAGTTGGCCCCGCGCGAGGTCAGCTTGTCGCTGGAGGCCATGCGCGCCATCGGCGTGCCGGTGTATCTGCTGCCGGGCAACCATGATCCGCTCGATGCGGCGTCGGTCTACACCAGCGCGCTGTTCACCGCCGAATGCCCGGACAACGTCGTGGTTCTCGATCGCGCGGGGGTATACGAGGTGCGGCCCGGTCTGCAGATCGTGGCTGCGCCGTGGCGGTCCAAGGCGCCCACCTCGGATCTGATCGGCGATGTGCTGGCCGAGCTGCCCGCCGACGGGACGACTCGCGTCGTGGTCGGTCACGGTGGTGTCGACATCCTCGATCCGGACAAGGACAAGCCGTCGCTGATCCGCCTGGCCGTCGTCGAGGACGCCCTGGCGCGCGGTGCGGTTCACTATGTGGCATTGGGGGACAAGCACTCCCGCACCGAGGTCGGGTCGACGGGCCGGGTCTGGTACTCGGGCTCACCCGAGGTGACGAACTACGACGACATCGAGTCCGACCCGGGGCACGTCCTGCTGGTCGAGATCGACGAGACCGATCCGCACCGCGCCGTTCGGGTCGACTCCGAACGCGTGGGCCGGTGGCGGTTCGTCACGCTGCGTCGTGAGGTGGACACCGACCGCGACATCGCCGACCTGGATCTCAACCTGGATCTGTTGGCGGACAAGGAACGCACCGTGGTGCGCCTGGCGCTGACGGGCTCTCTGACGGTGACCGACAAGGCCGCGCTGGACGCCTGCCTGGACAAGTACGCCCGGTTGTTCGCGGCGCTGACCCAGTGGGAGCGGCACACCGAGATCGCGGTACTGCCGGCCGACGGTGAATTCGACGACCTGGGTATCGGCGGCTTCGCAGCGGCCGCGGTGGACGAGTTGGTGGCGACCGCCCGCACCGAAGGCGCCGGGGCCGACGACGCGCGGGCGGCGCTCGGGTTGTTGCTGCGCCTGGTCGATCGCGGGAGTGCGGCATGAAACTGCACCGCCTCGTCCTGACCAATTACCGCGGAATCACCCACCGCGAGATCGAATTCCCCGATCACGGTGTCGTGGTGGTCAGCGGCGCCAACGAGATCGGCAAATCCTCGATGATCGAGGCGCTGGACCTCCTGCTCGAAGCCAAGGACCGCTCGGGGAAGAAGGAGGTCAAGCAGGTCAAGCCCACGCATGCCGACGTCGGCGCCGAGGTGGTGGCCGAAATCTCCACCGGTCCTTACCGGTTCATGTACCGCAAGCGTTTTCACAAGCGCGCCGAGACCCAGTTGACGGTCCTGGCTCCGGTCCGCGAACAGCTCAGTGGCGACGAAGCGCACGAGCGGGTGCTGGCCATGCTCGCCGAGACCGTCGACACCAGTCTGTGGCAGGCCCAGCGGGTGTTGCAGGCGGGCTCGACGGCTCCGGTCGACCTTTCGGGCTCGGATGCACTGGCCCGGGCGCTGGATGTGGCCGCGGGCGAAGCGGTCACGCTCTCCGGGGACGAGCCGCTGTTGATCGAGCGGATCGACGCCGAATACCTGCGCTACTTCACCGCCACCGGCCGGCCCACCGGCGAGTGGGCAGCGGTCACCAAGAGGCTCGCCGCCGCCGAGGGCGAAGTCGCGCAGTGTGCCGCCGCGGTGGCCGAGGTCGACGACGCGGTGCGCCGGCACACCGAACTCAGCGCCGAGGTCAGCGGTTTGGCCGGTCAGCGCGAACAGGCCCAGGCCGGCCTGGCCACGGCCCGCAAGGCTGCCGAGACGGTTGCGGCGCTGATGCAACGGCTCAAGGAGGCCGAGGTGGTGGCCGAGGCCGCCCGGGTGGCGCAGGCCGCATCGGCTGCTGCGCTCACCGAACGCCGTCGGCTGCGGGCCGAACTCGACGAGCGCGCCGCCACCATCACCGAACTGCAGGCCGCATTGACCGTGGCCGATGGCGAATCCACCTTGGCGCGTGAGGTTCACGAGGCGGCCGAGGCTGCGGCCGAAGCGGCTCGGGTCGCGGCGCACGAGCTCGAGCTCCGGGTCGAGGCCGCCCGTGCCACGTTGACGCGGATGACCGACCGCGACGAGGCCGACCGGCTCGCCACCCGGCTGAGCAAGATCGATGCCGGGGTTCGGGAGCTGGACCGGGTCAACCGCGAACTCGCCGAGATGAGCCTCGACGATGACGGGATGCGGGCCATCGAGGCGGCCGCGGTGGCGGTGGAGCGTGCCGCGGGGCAGGCCGAACTCGCCTCGGCGCGCATCGAACTCGTCACCGTGGACAACCTCGCTGTCCGGGTGGACGATGCCGACGTCGCCTTGGAGGCCGGCCGGCCGTGGTCGGTCAACACCACCGCCGACACCGAGATCGACGTGCCCGGGGTGCTGACGGTGCGTGTGGTGCCGGGTGCCCCCGCCGCGCAGACTCAGGCCCGCCTCGCCGAGGCGCAGACCGCGCTGAGTGCCGCGCTGGCCGCGGCCGGAGTCGACGGCGTGGAGGCCGCTCGTGCCCTCGACACGCGCCGTCGTGAACTCCTCGGCAGCCGAGATCGGCTGAGCGCCACCGTCGATGCTCTCACCGGCGAGGATCAGCTGACGGAACTACGATCCCGGCTGACGCAGCTGCGTGCCGGTCAGCCCGATGAGGCCGGTCTGTTCGAACTGGCCGGCCCCACCGACACCGCCGCCGCCCGAACCGAACTCGAGGCCGCGGTGGGCGCGCACCGCCAAGCGGTGGCCGATTGCGAGACCAGCCGCAAGGTGATCGCCGCGGCGGCCCAGAAGCTGTCGGAGAAGTCGACCCGGCTGAGCGTGCTGCGCGACAAGCTCACCACCGCGCAGGCCGAGCTGACCGTGGCCGGTGGCCGGCTGGAAGTGCAGCGTGCGCAGACCGGCGACGACGAGCTGGCAGTCAAGGCCCAGGCCGCTGACGAGGAGGCGGCCGCCACCGCCGGCCGGGCCGCCGCCCTGCGCACGGAATTGGCTGCCACCGAACCTGATTCGGTGAACGCCGCGCTCGACGAGGCGGTCCGCGGCGCCGGCCTGCTGGACGCCCGTCACGAGTCGGCGGTCGAGGCGCTGCGGGAGGTGGCCGCGCAACTGAAGGTGTACGGCACCCAGGGACGCAAGGGACAACTGGATGCCGCCGAGACCGAACGCGAACACGCCCATGCCGAGTATCTACGGGTGCACCGTCGCGCCCGCGCGGCCGAGACGCTGCGGTCGGTGATGGCGCGCCACCGTGACGCCACCCGGCAGCGCTACGCCGACCCGTTCCGCCTGGAGGTGCAGCGGCTGGGCCGGCTCGTGTTCGGCGAGGACTTCGAGGTCGACGTCGACAGCGACCTCAACATCCGGACCCGCACCCTGTCCGGGCGGACGGTCCCGTACGAATCGCTCTCGGGTGGCGCCAAGGAGCAGTTGGCGATCGTCGCGCGGCTGGCCGGCGCCTCGATGGTGGCCAAGGAGGACAGCGTGCCTGTCATCATCGACGACGCGCTCGGCTTCACCGACCCGGACCGGCTGACCAAGATGGGCGCGGTGTTCGACGCCGTCGGGGGAGACGGGCAGGTCATCGTGCTGACCTGTAGTCCCGACCGCTACGCGAGCGTCGGCGGCGCACACCACATCGAATTGGCCATTTAGCCCCTCGCGCGGCATACACTCCGCCACGTGGAGGCTGACTACATCGTGGTGGGGACCGGTTCGGCCGGCGCGGTCGTGGCGAACCGGCTGAGCGCACAACCGGATGTGTCCGTGCTGGCCCTGGAGGCCGGACCCCCCGACCGCGACAAGTTCATCCATATCCCCGCGGCGTTCTCGAAGTTGTTCCGCAGCGAGGTCGACTGGGACTACCTGACCGAGCCGCAACCGGAACTCGATGGCCGCCGGATCTATTGGCCGCGGGGCAAGACGCTGGGTGGCTCATCGTCGATGAACGCGATGATGTGGGTGCCGGGTTTTCCGGCCGACTACGACGAGTGGGGTGACCAGGCCGGCGACGACTGGAACTACGCCGGCCTGGAAAAGTATCTGAAGCGCATCGAGGCCGGGCCGCTGGTGATCGAGGCGCAACGCAGTCCGCGCAACTCCACGGCGGCCTGGCTGGCCGCGGCGAAGGAGTGCGGCCACGACGGGTTCTGCGAAACACGGGTGACCCAGCGCCGTGGCGCCCGATGGAGCACCGCCGATGCCTATCTCAAGCCCGCACTGCGGCGCCGAAACCTCAAGTTGCTCACCGAGGCCACCGTCACCCGCATCGTCTTCGCGGGAAACCGGGCCATCGGGGTCGAATTCGACAAGGCGGGTGTCCGGGATGTGCTGACCGCCCGCCGCGAGGTGATCCTGTGCGGGGGCGCGATCAACTCCCCGCAACTGTTGATGCTGTCGGGCATCGGCGACCGTGACCAGTTGTCGCGCCACGGTATCGAGGTGACCTACCACGCTCCCGGTGTCGGCGCGAATCTCCTTGACCACCTGGTGGTTCCGCTGGGATTCGAAGTGCGGAACGACAGCCTGTTCGCTGCCGAGAAGCCGCTCGAGCTCATCAACTATCTGGCCCGGCGGCGAGGCATGCTGACCTCCAACGTCGGGGAGGCATACGGATTCGTCCGCAGCAGGCCCGAATTGGAACTTCCGGACCTGGAACTGATCTTCGCCCCCGCCCCGTTCTTCGACGAGGGCATCGGCGACCCCTACGGTCATGCCATCGTGATGGGACCGATCCTCCTCAAACCCCGCAGCAAGGGCACCATCACGCTGCGGTCGGCCGACCCGATGGACAAACCGATCATCGATCCGCGCTACTTGAGCGACCAAGCCGACCGGGCGGCGCTGATGGCCGGTCTGCGGATGACCGCGGAGATCGCCCGATCCCCGGCGCTCAAAGACGTCGTTGGCCAGATAGCCCGGCCACTCGAGGCCACCACACTGGACGATGAAACATTCACGCGTGCATTGAATTCGTTGTCGCACACGCTCTATCACCCGGTCGGCACCTGTCGCATGGGCAGCGACGAGAGCAGCGTGGTCGACCCGCAACTGAGAGTCCGGGGGACCGAGGGGTTACGGGTCGCCGACGCCTCCGTGATGCCGACGCTCATCCGCGGCCACACCCACGCGCCCAGTGTGTTGCTCGGCGAGAAGGCAGCCGAGCTCATCACCGCGGATCAGAAGTAGGCGTTGGCCGGAACCGGCGTGCCGTCCAACAGGTTCTGGCCGATCACCCGTGCCTTGTAGGCCACCGGATTGTGCAGGGTGATGGTGCGGATGTTGCGCCAGTGCCGGTCCAGGTTGCGCTGCCGGGACGCGGCGCTCGCTCCGCCCAGCTCGAGCAGCCGGGTGGCGGCCTCGGGGGCGACGTCGTCGAGGTGCACCTTGACCTTGGCAACCTTGAGCTGAGCTGCCGCGGCCAAGCCGGTGTCGGGAATACCGTCGACGGCCGAATCGGTGGCCGCACCGATCGCCGCGGCGGCATCGAGCACCGCGGCCCGGGCCACATACGCCGTGCTGGCCAGCACTCCCAGCTGGCGTTGCAGCAGCGGGTCGTCGGTGGGCCGTTCGGTGACGGCATGGCTGAAGTTGCGCTCGCGGGAGCGCAGGAGCGCCACCCCGTCGTCGACAACATTGGCCAGGATGCCGGCGACCACCGCGTGAATGAACAACTGCAGTGAGGCGTACTGCACGGTCGGCACCGGTTCGGCGTCATACGAGGTGTCGGTGAGGATCTCGTCGGCGGCGACCGCGACATCGGTGAACGTCGTGGTGCCGGTTCCGGTGCGGCGCTGGCCGAACCCGTCCCAGTCATCGACCAGCCGGACGCCTTCACGATCGGTGGGAACCAGCACGTTGGCCACCGAGTCGTGGTCAGTGGTGGCGGTCACCGTCAGATAGTCGGAGAACAGGGTGCCGGTGCTGTAATACTTCTCGCCCGTGAGCCGGAAGGCGCCCGCATTCTCCGGATCGGCCAGCAGCCGGGTGTTGAACACCAGGCTGCCCACGGCCAAGGAACCCTTCTCGCTGAAGGCATTACCGAAGATCTTTCCCTCGGCGATCTTGCCCAGCCAGTGCTTCGACACCGGATCGTCGGCGTTGCGCAGCCGCTCCTCGGTGAACCAGAAGTGGGTCCGGAAGATGTGGGCGACGATCGGATCGGCCGCGGCCACATCGATCACCGCGGAGAACAGCTGAGGCACCGTGAATCCCGCGCCGCCGAGGGACTCGGGAAGTCGCAGCGTGCCGAAACCGGCTCGCTTGAGCGCGGCCACCTGGTCGAACGGATTCTCGTCGTTGAGGTCGCGGTCTTTGGCGCCCGCGGCGATCGAGGCCAGCAGGTCATCCCATTCCGGCGTACCGGGCAAAACACGGGTCACGTTCTCGACGGTGGTCATGGCACTGTTGTATCCGTACCGGTTACCGGTGGGCACGTGTTTGGATCAGCCCGAACCTAACGCGCCGCTACCACGCGCAGGCCGTACAGATATGTGCTGAGGTACGCGGTGATCACCGGGGCCCGGACCTCGGCCGCGTCCGGGATGGTGATCAACAGCGCGTAGAGCCCGACCAGGAATGACACGCCGTTGTGCATCACGTCGACCTCGGCCGGGATCTCGCCGCGCGCTTGAGCCCGCTGCAACTCCTCGACCACCGCGACGATCACCGGATGATGCGCCCATTCCTCCGATGGTGGTCGGGTGGTAGAAAAGTGCAGGGCGAGAAAGTCTTTGAACAGGCGGTTGCCCAGGCGCCGTTCGAGCTTCTCCAGCACGCGCACGGATTCGGCCAGGGTGTCGCCGACATCGTGCGGTGTCGCGAAGAACCGCGTCAGCTCGGTGGCCATACGCAGTTGCTCGCGCTGTTCGAGTTCCACCAGGACGTGTTCCTTGGTGGGGAAGTGGAAGAAGAACGTGCCGTGGGCGACACCGGCGGCCGACGCGATCGCAGCCGTATCGGCTGCGGCCATGCCATCGCGTTTGAACTCCGAGATCGCGGCCCCCAGTAACCGCTCCCGCGTCTGCAGGCCCTTGCGGCTGCGGGGCGGTCCGGTGAGCACGGCTCGATGCTACGACATCAACAAACTGACTGTACTCAGTATCGGTCTTTCCTTTTATTCCATCTGCCATTACGGTTTCGGAGGAAGTCGCATCTGACTTGAGTCAGTTTTGGAGGTTGGCATGCAGATCCTGGAGCAGGTTCAAGACCTGCCGAAAGCCGGAAACATCAAGGCCCAGTGGGTGAGCCTGTGGACGGGGCCGGTGGTCGGGGCCGTGCTGGTGGTGGCACTGCTGGCGTTCCCCGGCTTCTGGCCGCCGATGTCGCCGACCTGGAGCGCGCAGCAGGTGGCCGAGTTCTATGCCGATCACACCGCGTGGATCCGGTTCAGCCAGGTGACGTTCAATCTGTGCGGGATCCTCATCCTGCCGTTCTTCATGGTGATCGTCGTCCAGATGAAGCGCATGAAGACCCAGAGTCATGTGTTCGCCTACTGCTACCTCACCGCGGTGATCAGCGGTGCCACCATCTTCGCGTTGTCCAACGTCTTCTTCCTGGTCGCCGCGTTTCGTCCCGACCGCAATCCCGAGCTGGTCCTGCTGCTCAACGACCTGGCCTGGATCGTGTTCGTCGCACCGGTGGGGATGGTGGTGTCGCAGTTCGCGCTGCTGGCAGTGGCGGTGTACTTCGACAACGGGGCCGCCCCGGTGTTCCCGCGCTGGGTGGGGCATTATTCGCTGGTCACCGCAGTGGCGATGATCCCGGCCGCGGGCGCGGCGGTGTTCCACACCGGACCGCTGGCCTGGGACGGTGTGCTGGCGTTCTGGCTGCGCAACGGCGCGTTCGCGGTTTTCGTCGTGGTGATGTTCTTCGTGCTGCGGCGCGCGGTGATCAGCCAGGCCATCCAAGAAGGCGTAGTAGAGGGCACTGCGGCATGACGTTGTTGACCGACGCACCCCCGGGCAGGCCCGATGTGCGGTTGATGACGTGGTTCTTCCCCCTCTGGTACGGGGCATTCGGCGTCATCATCTGCATCCTGACCCGAGTGACACCGCCACCGCGGCCCGATGTCACCGCGGCCGACAAGGTGGCGTTCTTCACCGAGCACGGTCTGACCATCAAGATCGGCTTCTGCCTGCTGCTGATCCTCCTCGGCGGCGCGGCGATGACCAACGGACTGGTCGCCTATCAGATGAAACGTATGTCGGTGGGTTCGGTGTTCGCCTACGGCTATATCGGCGGTATGGGTGTCGGTGCGGTGCCGGGGTTTCTGTTGGTGTCGGTGTGTTTTCTGACCGCGGCGTTCCGGCCCGACCGTGACCCGGAACTGATCAGCCTGCTCTATGACCTCGGAATGCTCTCCTACAACGGCTCATTGGGCTGCTTCACCGCGGCATACCTGGTGCTGGCGATCGCCGTCCTCTACGACAAGAACAACATCTTCCCGGCCTGGTTCGCCTACGTGACCATCTGGCAGATCATCACCGAGGTGATCGCCACCCAGATGTTCGTGTTCCAGTCCGGGCCGTTCGCGTGGAACGGCTCGATCGCCTTCTGGTTGGCGGTGGTGGTGTTCTCGGTCTGGTTGTCGGCGCTGATCGTGCTGTTGCGGCAGGCCGCGATACGTGAGGAAACATCCAGTGACGCAAACTGATTCACGGCCACAGGCTCCTCCCGAGCATCTGCCCGGCGACGGGCACATGTGGGTGATGGTGCTCGGAGACCTGGTCATCTTCGGCGGCTACTTCATCATCTTCATGATCTACCGGACGATGCACCCGGATGAGTTCCTGCGAGCCCAACAGCATCTCGACGTCACGATCGGCGTCGTCAACACGGTGATCCTGTTGACCAGCTCCTGGTTGGTGGCCAGGGCGGTGCTGGCCGCACGGGCCGGCCGTCATGACACGGCCATCGGGCTCACGTACGCCGGCGGTGTCGGAGGCCTGATGTTCATGGCCTGCAAGGGATATGAATGGCTGGTCAAAATCCAGGCCGGACATACCAATTCGGAGGTGTTCTACTCGTTCTACTACGTGCTGACCGGCGTGCATCTGATCCACGTGCTGATCGGGCTCGTCGTGTTGGGCGTCATCGTGCGCGAGTTGCGCAACCCCTCCCGGCGGCGTGCGTCGGTGGTCGAGGCGGGTGCGGTCTACTGGCACATGGTCGACCTGCTGTGGGTCGTCATCTTCGGCTTGCTGTACGTGGTGAGGTGATCATGACCGAGAGGGCAGTGACCCGTACCTGGCTCGTACTCGTGGCCATCACCATCGGATCCTGGTGGCTGGCGCCGGCCCAGTACTCGGACACGCTCGCGGCCAGCGTGCCGATCACCGCGCTGGTGCTCGCGTTGACGCTGATCAAGTCGCGGTTGATCATCCGGCAGTTCATGGAGGTGCGGGCCGCGCCGAGATGGCTCAAGCTCGCCACCGACGGCTGGCTGGCGGTGCTGTTCGGGGCGGTCTTCGCCATCTATGTGATCTGAGCATTGCGCGGCACAATGGAGCGTAATGACCATGAACGCCAAGCGCAGGCGGGTGCACGACAAGCTGGCCGCGCTACCGGGGGTGCGGGCGGTACGACGCCCGGTCAGTCCTGGTTCTGACGAGCATTTCGATCTGTTCTACGTGCGGGCTGGTCGCAAATCGGCGTATCCGGTGGTGATCATCCCGGGCGGCCCCGGCGTCGCGTCGATCCAGCCCTACCGGGCGCTCCGGCGCCGGGCGGCCGCGGCCGGATTCGACGTGATCATGATCGAGCATCGGGGTATCGGGATGTCGCGGCACACGGATGCGGGCGCGGATCTGCCTCCGGCGGCCATCACCGTCGAGCAAGTGGTCGACGACGTCGCCGCGGTGCTCGACGACGCGGGTGTGCACGAGGCGGAGCTCTACGGCACGTCGTACGGCAGCTACATCGCTGCCGGCTTCGGGGTACGGCACCCCGACCGGGTCGCCGCGATGGTGCTGGATTCACCCCTGCTGTCCACGGCCGATATCGAGGCCATGCGCACCGCCATTCGCGCTCTGCTCTGGGAGGGCTCCGACCCCGAGACCGCCGAGCTGGCGCCCAAGGTCCGCCGCCTGGTGGCGGACGGTGTTCTGGCCACCAGAGGGGGAGAGCTGGCCGGTTTGCTGTACGGGTTCGGCGGCGGCGCGCTGCTGGACCGCCAACTCGATCTGCTCCTGCGTGGGCGCGCCCTGGTGTGGTCCGGGCTCGCGCGGCTGAGCCGGCTTTCGACGCGAAAAGCGCCGTACCGCAACGAGGTAGATCTCGTCGGGCGGATCGCCTTCCGCGAGTTGAACTACGCCGGGGTGCCCGACGGCCTGCCGCTGGACCCGGCGCTGGAGATGGCCGACATGATCGGTAGCGCGAAGTTCTACGAACCCTTCGAGGCCGAGCCCTTCGACCTGATGGCCGAGTTGCCCCATTTCCACTGGCCCACCGTCGTGGTGTCCGGGGGCCGGGACCTGACCACGCCGCCGGCGGTGGCCGAGCAGATCGCGGCGCTGGTGCCCGATGCCGTACTGGTGAGGATGCCGACGGTCGCCCACAGCGTGCTCGATACCCGGGAGCGTGCCGCCTTCGCGGTGATCCGGGCGGTCCGCGACGGTGTGACCGAACAACTTTCGGCCACCGCGGACGAGCTGGACGCCCTACCCGCGCGGCCGGTCATCCAGGTGACGGTTGCGGCGATCGCGGCGGCCACCACTGTGGAGGCGGTGCTGCCCGGGGCCCAGTGGCTGAGTCCGGCGACTACTTGAGGAAACCGACCTTGGTGTAGTCGGTGTCGGCCAGACCGGGGGCCCCGAAATTCGCCAGGCTGCTGCGCACGGCAACGTTGCCGGGGGATTGGAACAGCGGAAGGCTGAACACCTCCTCGAACAACATTGTGTCCAGCTCGTTGGCCAGGGTCAGCGCCTTGGCCGGGTCCAGCTCTTCGAGCGTCTGCTCGATCTTGGCGTCGATCTCCGGGCTGCCGATCTTGCCGAAGTTGCTGGCGCCGTCCTGGGCGTAGATCTGGGTCAGTGAACTCAGCGGGAAGGCGTCGCCCAGGAACGCGAACTGGGCGATGTCGAAATCACCCTTGATGATGTAGTTGGTGAAGAACCCGGTGCCCGGCTTGGTGTCGAGCTTCAGGTTCACGCCGATCTGGCCGAGCATGTTCTGCGCGATCTGGGCCACCTGCCGGGTGCTGCCGGCGTCGTAGAACACATTGCGGATGACGAGTTCCTTGCCGTCCTTCTCCCGGAACTGCCGTCCCTCAGGCACTTTCCAGCCCAGCGCGTCGAGTTCGGCCTTGGCTTTCTCGGGGTCGAAGGCCACCGAAGCGGCGTTGTCCTGATAACCCTGCTGGCCCGCCACGAAGATGTGGTTGTTCAGCGGCACCGGATTGTCGGTCAGACCCCGCTGGGTGATGTTGGCCAGCGCCTGACGGTCGAGGCCCTTGGCGACGGCGCGACGCAGGGCCGGGTCGGCCAGGATCGAGCCGGGCGCGCCGTTGAACGTCAGGTGGTACCAGCTGGCCGACGGCGCCCGCCGGATGCTGATACCCGCGGTCTTGCGGGCGATGGTCAGTTCGTCCAGCGACGTGGTGCCGGTGGCGTCGATGGTGTTGTTCTGCAGTGCCGGGATGCGGGCGGCATCATCGAGCACCAAGTAGGTGATGGTGTCCAGCAGCGGTGGGGTGCCCCACCATTTCGGGTTGCGGCTCAACGTGATCCGCTGCGATCCCCGGTCGATGTTGGACACCATGAACGGGCCGGCCGACGGCCCGGGCGCGTTGAGTTGAGCCTTGTTGAAGGCCTCGGGGGTCGCGGTCATGCTCTTGGGCAGCAGCCGGCCGTTGCCGGCGAACATGCCCTTCCAGTCGGCGTAGGGCTTGGCGAAAGTCATCACGGCCTGGCGGTCGTCGACGCCGCGGGTCACCGAGGCCACCCGCTCGAAGCCGTTCGGCGCGGCGATGACGAACGCCGGGTCCTTGCCGCTGTTGGCCTCGGTCTGGGACTTGATGTCCTCCCAGGTGATCGGCGTGCCGTCGGTCCAGACCGCCTTGGGGTTGATCGTGTAGGTGACCACCTGGGGGTTGTTGCCCGTCAGTTCGACGTTGGTGAAGTAGTCGGTGTTCACCGCCGTCGACCCGTCGGCCGCGATCACGAAGGCCCGGGGCAAAGTGGGCTTGGTCAGCGCGCCGACGTCGCCGGTGTTGCCGTCGAGGTGCAGAGGGTTGAAGTTCGACGGGAACTCGGTCAGGGCAAGGCGAAGGTTGCCGCCCTGGCGCAGGTTCGCGACGTCCTGCGGATTGATGTCGTTGGTGGCGCCGAGCTCGGCGTTCCCGCCGGCCGACGGGGTTTCCCGGTCGCCGCCCGAACACCCGGCCAGGGTGAGTGCGGTGATTGCGGCGACGATGGCAAAACGCTGGAGCTTGAACCCCTTGAAGCCCTTGAACCCGTTCACCCAGTCGATGCTAAAGCGTGCCGAACCAATCTGGTGATTCTTGGCACCACCGTTCTCGGGTGATCGTCGGTTCAAGCTGCTGGAGCAGGGTGAACGTCAGTTCCCGCGTCATCCGAGTCGGTTTCGCCTACACGATTGCGTAGGCCAGCGCCGTCTCGTCGGCGGGCATTGATGGCCCGGCCTCCGTGCTTGGGGGTCCGGGGTTCTGGTGACGCATTGGTGTGGGCTTCCCCCCACTGCGCAAGGTTGGTTGCCGCATTCGTGTCCCGGTCGATCTCATGGCCGTTCGGGCAGACAAATGTCCGGTCGGCCAGCGTAAGTGTTGCATTGCGCTCGCCACACACACTGCAGAGTCGGCTTGACGGGAACCATCTGTCCGCGTAGATGAGTTCGCCACCTCGCCACGCTTGCTTGTAACCAAGCATGCGGGCAAACTCGGCCCACCCAGCATCGGAAATAGCCCTTGCTAGCTGACGGTTGCGCCGCATACCTGACACGTTGAGGTCTTCGATGACGAGTCGGTCGTGAGTCTTGACCACCGCGTTGGAAACCTGGTGCAGGAAATGACGTCGGATATTGGCCACACGGTAGTGGTGGCGAGCCAGCTTCGCGGCAGCGATCCTTCGGTTCCGTGATCCTTTCTCTTTGCGCGACAACGATTTGGCGAGTTGCCGTTGCACTTTCATTCCGGTGCCCAGGGCCCTCGGGCCCCTGCCGGTGCGGACTACTTCGGTGCCGTCGCTGGTGGCAGCGACGGCGAACGATGACAGACCGCGGTCGATACCGACCCAATCGCCAGCGGCTGATTGGTCACGGGTCGGATGTCGGTGAGCAGCGTGGAAGTCGGCCGCCTCAACAGTCAGCGACGCCCACCAGCGGCCACCCCGGTTACTGATGGTGGCAAACAGGATTCTCGCGCGGTTTTTCGCGAGCAGGCGTCGCAGTCGGCGGGTGTCATCGTGCACCGCGATCTGTCCGAGACCGGGCAGCGTAATCGAACGCGGTCGGTCATGGTCGCCGACGCGAATCGCTGATGGCCGCCCCTTAGAGTGCTTATTACGCAATCGAAGTGACTGTGTTCCACGAGTTTTCTTCTTAAACTTGGGAAAACCGACCCTTGCCCCTCCGCGTCTACCCGCACACGAATCAGACCACGCTTTCAGTGCGTTTCCGAGATCGACGGCGGCTTCTTCGAACACCTGCTGGCAAATTTGGTTTCGCCAGGCGAGGCCGGTGACCAAAAGTTGAGCCGCACCGCTGCCGTCTACGGTAAATGTGCGGCCGGCGTCGGCGGTTATCTTCCAGGTGTTGAAAGCATTAATCAGGTCGAACCCCGTCCACGGCACCCGAGCGGTCGAATCCGAGTCGCGAACCGTGAGAGCGGTCTTGACGAACTGCAAACACTGATTGAACGCGAAACGAGACGCGCCGGTATGGCGGGACAGCAGCACGTACTGCTCAACTGTCGGGTTGAGGCAGAACCTGAATGTCGTGTGGCGGCTCATTGCCTGCGAGCATCGCACTTACCACCGACAACCACTCTGACCACAGGAGAGGGGCCAAAACGCCGGAGCGCCATCGAGATGCCGCATCCAGTAGATGCGGCAATACCTAACCGTTGACAGGCCGTGGTTGCGGAACCGCGGCCAGCAACTTGCGGGTGTACTCGTGCTGCGGGGCGGCGAACACCGCATCACCGGAGCCCTGCTCGACGACCGCGCCCTTGTACATCACCGCGACATCGTGAGCCAGGTGTTTGACCACCGACAGATCGTGAGAGACGAACAGATAGGCCAGGCCGAACCGGTCCTGCAGGTCGAGCAGCAGGTTGATGATCCCGGCCTGGATGGAGACATCCAGCGCCGAGACCGGTTCGTCGAGCGCGATGATCTTGGGCTGCAGAGCCAGGGCGCGGGCGATCCCGATGCGCTGCTTCTGCCCGCCGGAGAACTCGGCCGGGTAGCGGCTGGCGTCGGCGCGTCGCAGGCCCACCAACTCGAGCAGCTCGGCCACGCGTTCGTCGATCCGCGGTTTGTCGAATCCGTTGGCGGTCAACGGCTCTGCCAAGACATCCGATACCGGCAGCCGCGGGTCCAGTGAGGCCACCGGATCCTGGAACACCACCTGCAGGTCGGTGCGCAGCGCCCGCCGCGTCGTGCGGTCCAGACCGGCCACGTCCGAGCCGAGCACCTCGATCGAACCTGATTGCGGTGCAGACAGATTCAGGATCTGGTGCAGGGTGGTTGACTTGCCGGACCCGGACTCGCCAACGATGCCGAGGGTGCGTCCGCTGCGCAGGTCGAAGCTGACGTTGTCGACGGCGCGGACCTCGCCGACCTGCCTGCGCAACACCACGCCCTTGGTCAGCTTGTAGGTCTTGGACAGGTCGCGCACCCGCAGCACCACGTCGGCGTCGGCGCGCGGAGTGTCGGGTGCGGTGGCGGCGGTGCCCGCCACCTGATAGATGTCGGCGGCGCTGCGCCCGGAGACCTGGTCGGTGCGGATGCAGGCGGCGTGGTGGTCCGGTGCCAGCTCGATGAGTTCGGGCTCGGCGGCCTCGCATTCGTCGATGGCCAGCGGACAGCGCGGGGCGAACGGACAACCGTGGGGTGTCACCGTGAGCGACGGCGGCGCACCCGGGATCGGCACCAGGCGCGTGCCCTGTGGGGCATCCAGGCGCGGCACCGAGCCGAGCAGGCCGACGGTGTAGGGCATGCGGGCCCGTTCGTACAGCCGGTCCACCGGTGCATCCTCGACAGCCCGCCCGGCATACATCACCAGGGCACGGTCGGCGAATTCGGCCACCACGCCGAGGTCGTGGGTGATGATCAGCACCCCGGCGCCGGTGACGTCGCGCGCGGTCTTGAGCACCTCGAGGATCTGGGCCTGCACCGTGACGTCGAGAGCGGTGGTGGGCTCATCGCAGATCAGCAGATCGGGATCGTTGGCGATCGCGATGGCGATGACCACCCGCTGGCGTTCGCCACCGGACAGCTCGTGCGGGAACGAACGGGCGCGTCGTTCCGGCTGGGCGATGCCGACCAACTCGAGCAGTTCGACGGCGCGGGTCCGGGCCGCGCGCCGGCCCAGGTCGCGGTTGTGGACCGTCAGCGCCTCGGCGATCTGGTCGCCCACGGTATAGACCGGGGTGAGTGCGGACATCGGATCCTGGAACACCGTGCCTATGGTGTTGCCCCGGATACGCGACATGTCGGCGTCCGACAACCCGAGCAGTTCCTCGCCGCGCAGCCGCAATGACCCGGACACCTCGGCGAATTCGGGCAGCAGACCCACGACGGCCATGGCGCTGGCCGATTTCCCGGCGCCGGATTCGCCGACGAGCGCGACGACTTCGCCGGCGTCGACATGAAAGTTCACACCCCGTACGGCCTGCACGGGCTCGCCGTCGGTGGGGAACGTCACCCGCAGATCGGATACCTCAAGCAACCGGCTCACTTTCGCGACCTCCGCCGACGTAACTGGCCGCTACCGGGATCGAACGCGTCGCGCAGGCCGTCGCCGGTCAGGTTGGCGCACAGCACGATCAGCACCAGTACCCCGGCCGGGAACAGAAACACCCACGGGAACGTCGTGGTGGATTTGGTGCCGTCGGCGATCAATGTGCCCAGCGATACGTCGGGCGCCTGGATGCCGAAACCCAGGAAACTCAAGCCGGTCTCGCCCAGAATCGCCAGGCCGACGTTGAGCGCGGTGTCGATGATCAGCAGTGAGGCCACGTTGGGCAGGATGTGGCGGGCGATGATCCGCCAGTTGCTCACGCCCATATACCGTGCGGCGACGACGAATTCACGCTCGCGCAGGCTCATCGTCATGCCGCGGACGATTCGCGAGCTGATCATCCAGCCGAACACCGAGAACAACACGATCAGCCAGAACACGCGATCGGACTGGCCCAGGCGCGGGGTCACGATGGCGATCAGGATGAAGCTGGGCACCACCAGCAGCAGATCGACGATCCACATCAGTGCGGTGTCCCGCCAGCCACCGAAGTAACCGGCGACCGCTCCGACGGTGGCGGCGATGATGGTCGAGATGAACGCCACGCAGACCCCGATCAGCATGGACTTCTGCATGCCGCGCAGGGTTTGGGCGAAGATGTCCTGCCCGAGTGCGTTGGTGCCGAACCAGTGGTCGGCCGACGGCGGCTCCTGCAGCGCGTAGTAATCAAGGTCGGTGTAGCTGTACGGCAGCAGGGGCGGCAGGGCGTAGCAGCCGACGAACAACACCACGAGCAGCACCAGCGACACCACCGCGGGTTTGTTGCGCATAAAGCGCCGCAACACCAGGGTGCGCCGGGTGGCGAATTCCTCGGTGTGCAGACCCGAACGTGCCGACGTGGCCGAAGCATCAGGGGTTTGTGTCATGTCACCCGCACCCTCGGATCCAGTGCCGCATAGATGACGTCCGACAACAACCCGGCCAGGAGCCCCACCGAGCCGGTGAACACCGTGATGGCAGCGATGATGTTGGTGTCCTGGGTGGCGATGCCCTGCACCACCCATTCGCCCATCCCGTGCCAGCCGAAGATCTTCTCGACGAACACCGCACCGGTCACCAGGCCGGCCACGCCATAGGCGAAGAGTGTGGCCATCGGGATGAGCGCGGTACGCAGGCCATGTTTGAACAGCGCCCGGCCCCGGGTCAGCCCTTTGGCCCGTGCGGTCCGGATGAAGTCCTGCCCGAGCACGTCGAGCATCGCGTTGCGCTGGTAACGGCTGTAGCCGGCGATGGCACCCAGCGCGAGCGTGAAGGTGGGCAGCGCCAGGTGCTGTAGCCGGTCCACGAACTGGTTCCACCATCCCCCGATGGCATCGGGCGAAGTTTCCCCGGTGTATTCGAACAACTGCACTCCGAGAACCGAGTTCACGTTCAGCGCAGCGAGGATGAGAAGGTTGGCGATCACGAACGTCGGTGCGCTCAGGACGAGCAGCGACAGCACGGTGATGAACCGGTCGGACAGCCGGTACTGCCGGATGGCGCTCCACGCGCCCAGCACCACGCCGATCACGGTCCCCAGGACCGAGCCGATGATCAGCAACCGGAGGCTGACCCCGATGCGCCGCCACAGCTCATCGGACACCGGTTGCCCGGTGACAGTGGTCCCGAAGTCGCCGCGGACGGCACTGGATGCCCAGTCGACGTACCTAAGCGGAATGGGCTTGTCGAGGCCGAGTTCGGCGGCTTTGGCGTCGATCGCGGACTGTGGTGGCCGCGGATTGCGCTGCAGCAGGCTGTCGAGCGGCTCGAACGTCAGCGACGTCAGCGTGAACGTCAGGAACGATGCCAGGGCCAGCAACACGATGTAGTTGAGCAGCCGGCGCGCCAGAAAGCGCGTCATCCGGTTGTTCCCGCCCACGGCTGCATGCCAGATAGGGTAGAGCAGTCACGAACCGGAATCCGGCGGGTAACTGACAGTCGTGCCACAGCCTTGACATAGAAATCAGGCGTTCACTGAAAAACATGAAGGTCAGCGGACTCAAGAACGTCAAAGTGATCGCCGCGGTCGCCGGTGGGGCAGCAGTGATGGGGTTGGGTGTCGTCGGAGCCATCGCCGATGGTGCGCCGACGCCTGCGTCTCCGGCATTGGCCGCGGGGTCACACATGAATCTCCGCCAGACCAGCACGGAGACGACACCGCCGACCGCGCCGGCCGTGTCCATGGCCGTACCTGCGCTCCGGGGCAACACCCCGCCGGCGGGTTTCGCCACCACGCACTGATCGGGTGGTGGTTTCACCTCCGGCCGCCGCGGATATACGTCGCAGTGGGAGGTGAGCGCATTGGGTAGCGCTAAGGGAAACAATCAGCGAAATCTCAAATTGATCTCCGCGGGCATCGGCGCCCTCGGCGGGTTAGCCACGGCCGTGCTCGGAATCGGGGTGGGTGGTGGTCTGACCGGTGCCCAGCACCGGGTCGAACCGCCGGCCATCACCACAGGACAAACCATCACCGAAACGACCGCGCCGTCAGCTCCGGAGACGTCCGAGGCGTCGCCGACCGTCTCGGCGACGACGCCGCCTGGGTTTGCCACACCGCACTGATCGCGGCTGATGCCGTCAGCCTGCGCGCAACGCGGGCGGTTTACCTCTGCCCCGGATTGGCGGTAGGGAGGTCGGTGTGACAGGAGACGAACGCAACAAACGGACCAAGTACGCGATGGCCGGTGTGGGAGCGATCGCACTGGCGACAATGGGCGCAATCGGCGCCATGATGGGCGGGGCGTCGGCTAGTGGGGCGGTGATCGGCCCGGTGCCGGCCGCTGGCGAAACCGTAACCAAGACAACGGCTCCCAGTGAGCTGGAGACGTCTTTCGCGAAGCCGACGGTGAAGGTGGAACTGCCTGACGGGTACGGCAACTAGGGCGGCGGCCGGAGGTCCGGCGGTCGGCAACCCCGAACGGGGCGCCGGTGTTGTCTGTGAGTCGGCTGTGTATTCGCGCTGCAGCGGATATGGCGGTTTTTCACAGCTCGCGCATAGACAAGACACAGTCTGGGCCTATTGCCCGGGCGAATAATGAGCCCGTGAGTATGACGACCAACGGCGGTGATCCCGAGTCCGGGCGCGCGGTGATGCGGCGCGCCGACGGCAACCCGATCCAGGTACTGGTGGTCGACGACGAGCCCGTACTGGCCGAGTTGGTGTCGATGGCGCTGCGCTACGAGGGCTGGGACATCGCGACGGCGGGGGACGGCGCGAGCGCGATCGCCGCGGCGCGGGAGAACCCACCGGATGTGGTCGTCCTCGATGTGATGCTGCCCGACATGAGCGGTCTGGACGTGCTGCGGAAGCTGCGCGAACAGATCCCTGGCCTGCCCTTGCTGCTGCTGACGGCCAAGGATTCGGTGGAGGACCGCATCGCCGGGCTCACCGCGGGCGGGGACGACTACGTCACCAAGCCGTTCAGTCTTGAGGAAGTGGTGCTGCGGTTGCGGGCGCTGCTGCGGCGCACCGGGGTGACCAGCGAAGACGGTGGCGCCAAGATCGTCGTCGGCGACCTGGTGCTCGACGAGGACAGCCACGAGGTGACCCGTGGCGGTGACCCGATCACGTTGACGGCCACCGAGTTCGAGCTCTTGCGGTTCATGATGCGAAACGCCAAACGGGTGTTGAGCAAGGCGCAGATCCTCGACCGGGTGTGGAGTTACGACTTCGGTGGACGGTCCAACATCGTCGAACTGTATGTGTCCTATCTGCGCAAGAAGATCGACAGCGGACGCGAACCGATGATCCACACGCTGCGTGGTGCGGGATATGTCCTCCGGCCCGCTCGCTGAGGTGGCGGTCGGGACCGGCAGCGCCACCCGGTGGTGGTCACCGCGCACCTGGTCGTTGCGGGCCCGTCTGGTCGTCACCCAGGTGGCTCTGCTGGCTGTGGTGTGCGCGAGCATCGGGGTGGCGACGGAGTTTGCGCTGCAACGGTTTCTGATGCACCAGCTTGACGATCAGCTGATCGAGGCCGGCCGGCGCTCGGCGGCGATCTTCGAACTGCCGCCTCCGCCACCGGGTTCACCGCCGCCGCCGGGTATGCGCGGCCACCATCGCGGGCCGTTCGACCCGGAGGAGGGGCCGGGGCCCGGATTCCTCAACGCACCGGGTCAGGCCGCGCGCACGGTCGGGGCCGTGGTGTCGCCCTATCGGCCCGTGGACGCGGGTGTGATCACCGCAGAAGGTGAGCGGATCGAGGTCAGTGCGGCTGCGGCCGAACAACTTTCCCAGATCCCGGCGAACCGGGTTCCCGAAACCGTTGTGCTCGACGGGCTGGGACGCTACCGGCTGATCGGTCTTCACCCCCGCCACGGCGGACCGCAGGTCATCGTGACTGGGCTGCCGACCGCCGTCGTCGACGACACCCTGCTCTGGGTGCTCGGAATGTTCTGTGTGCTGGCGGCCATCGCGCTGATCGCCGCGACCACTGCCGGGACCCTGATCATCCGGCACCAACTCGCCCCGCTGTCACGGGTTTCTGCGGCCGCGCGCAAGGTGGCCGATCTCGAACTCGACCGTGGCGAAGTGCAGCTGCCCACACCGATCGTGCCGGTCGACCCGGCCGGCGCCCACACCGAGGTCGGCCAGCTGGGCACGTCCCTGAACCGGATGCTCGACCGCATCGCCAGTGCGCTGTCGGCCCGGCACGCCAGTGAGACGCGGGTGCGCCAGTTCGTCGCCGACGCCAGCCATGAGTTGAGGACACCGCTGGCCGCGATCCGCGGCTACACCGAGCTGGCTCAGCGCAAGCGCGACGACCTGCCCGCCGACGTGGCCCACGCGATGAACCGGGTGGAGTCCGAGACGGCGCGGATGACGCAGTTGGTCGAGGACATGCTGCTCCTGGCTCGCCTCGACGCCGGGCGGCCGCTGGAACGCGACAGCGTGGACCTGTCCCGGCTCGTGGTCGATACGGTCAGCGACGCCCACATCGCCGGTCCGGACCACCGATGGTCACTCGACCTGCCCGAAGACCCGGTGGTGGTCGAGGGCGATGAGGCCAGGTTGCATCAGGTACTGGCGAATCTGCTGGCCAACGCGCGGACCCATACACCGGCGGGCACCTCGGTGACCGTGTCGTTGAAGTCCGTCGCGAACGACGCGGGCGCGGTATTGCTCAGTGTCGCGGACAACGGTCCCGGGATCCCGGCGAGCCTGCTGCCAGACGTGTTCGAGCGGTTTGCGCGTGGCGATTCGTCGCGCTCGCGGCGCGAGGGCAGTACCGGGCTGGGCCTGGCGATCGTGGCCGCGGTGGTCAAGGCACACGGCGGCACCATCGAGGTGAGCAGCGCCGCGGGTGCCACCGAGTTCGCGGTGCGATTGCCCGGGCCGAGCTCACAGGCCACACACAGGACGGACCAATCGGGTACCTAGCCGCCGCGGCAAACATGGGGTAGTGACCCTCGTTGCCGCAGACCCTGCTGTCGAGGTGGAGACGGCTACGCCGGCTGCCTCGGGCCCTGGCCATCCGAAGCCGGTACTGATGGCCTTGTTGGCCGGAACCGCGGTGCTCTATCTGTGGAACCTGTCGAGCAGTGGGTGGGCGAACGCGTTCTACTCGGCCGCGGCGCAGGCGGGGGCGCAGAACTGGACCGCGATGCTGTTCGGGTCCAGCGACGCGGGCAACGCCATCACCGTCGACAAGACGCCCGCGGCCCTGTGGATCACCGACATCTCGGTGCGCCTGTTCGGGCTCAACTCGTGGAGTGTGCTGGTACCGCAGGCGCTCATGGGGGTCGGTGCCGTCGCGGTGCTCTACGCCGCGGTTCGCCGGGCCGCCGGACCGTGGGCCGGCCTGCTCGCCGGTACGGTGCTGGCGCTGACGCCGGTGGCCGCATTGATCTTCCGGTTCAACAACCCCGACGCCCTGCTGGTGCTGCTGCTCGTCACGGCGGCCTACTGCATTCAGCGTGGCATCGAAAAAGACTCCAGCCGTTGGTGGTTCGTCGCCGCAGGTACCGCGGTGGGCTTCGGATTCCTGGCCAAGATGTTGCAGGCCTTCCTCGTCCTGCCGGCCTTCGCCGCCACGGCGCTGATCGCCGGGGACCGTCCGCCGAGCCGGCGCGTGCTCGATGTCGTCACGGCCGCAGCGGCCATGGTCGTCAGCGGTGGCTGGTATCTGGTGCTGGTGGAGTTGTGGCCGTCCTCGGCGCGGCCCTACATCGGTGGATCACAGAACGACAGCATCATCGAACTGGCATTGGGTTACAACGGCTTGGGCCGCTTGACCGGCGACGAAACCGGCGGGCTGGGCAACCTCAACTTCGATGTCGGGCCAGGCCGATTGTTCGGTTCCCAGATGGGCGCCGACATCGCCTGGCTCCTGCCGGCCGCACTGATCTGCCTGGCGGCCGGCCTCTACCTCACCCGTCGGACCGCCCGCACCGATCCGATCCGTGCCGCAATGACCATGTGGGGTGGTTGGCTGTTGGTCACCGCGGTGGTGTTCAGCTTCATGCACGGCATCGTGCATCCCTACTACACCGTCGCGCTCGCGCCGGCCGTCGGCGCGGTGACCGGCATCGGCGCCGTGCTGCTGTGGCAGCGTCGCGCCGAAATCCGGGCCGCCACAGTGATGTCCGGTGTCGTGCTGGTGACCACGATCCTGGCCGCGGTGCTGCTGGCTCGCCACGACGACCCGTATCCGTGGTTGCGGGCGGCGGTGGCGGTAGCAGGAGTGGGCGCGGCGGTGCTGCTGCTCATGGCGAGGCGGTTGGACCGCCCAGTGACGCGGGTGACCGCGACACTGGCGCTGGCGGCCTGTCTGGCCGGTCCGGCCGCCTATTCGATCGCCACCGCGGCCAGCCCGCACACCGGGGCGATACCGGCGGTAGGGCCTTCGCGCGGAGGCGGATTCGGTGGACTGTTCGCCGCTCCGGAACCCGGTCCCACCCTCACCCAGGTCCTGGCCGCCGGTGCCGACCGCTACCAGTGGGCGGCGGCCGTCGTGGGTTCGTCGAACGCCGCGGGGTACCAATTGGCCACCCGCGCACCGGTAATGGCGCTCGGAGGCTTCAACGGCACCGATCCGGCGCCGACGCTCGGCGAGTTCCAGCGTCTCGTCGACGACGGTGCGATCCACTACTTCATCCGATCCCGCATCATGACCGGCGGATTCGGCGGACACACCCCCAGTGGCAGCCGGGCGGCCATCGAGATCGCGGAATGGGTGCAGGCCCACTACAACCCGGTCACCGTCGACGACGTGACCATCTACGACCTGACTGCCCGTGCGACGAACACATAGCAGGCGCATAGCTTCGCCCCACTCAGATCACAAGCCTCCGGAGAACGATGAACTCATGACAACCTTGGTCCAAGACCCCGAACAGCGGTTCCACTTCGCGTCCCGGCCAAACGCCGCACTGGCCGCCCGGGAGGCCGGGGTCCCGGTGCTCGATGTCGTCGTGCCGGTGTACAACGAGCAAGCCGCACTTGCCCATTCGGTGCGGCGGCTGCACCGCTACCTCGACGAGAACTTCGCGGTGCCGGTCCGTATCACCATCGCCGACAACGCCAGCGTCGACGACACCCCGCGCATCGCCGCCGAACTGGCTGCCGAACTCGACGGTGTGCGTGTGGTGCGACTGGAGGAGAAGGGGCGCGGCCGGGCCCTGCGCACCGTGTGGTCGACCTCGGATGCCGCGGTGCTGGTCTACATGGATGTCGACCTGTCCACCGACCTGGCTGCGCTCGCACCCCTGGTGGCACCGCTGATCTCGGGTCACTCCGATCTGGCGATCGGCACCCGGCTGGGCCGCGGCTCACGGGTGATCCGTGGCGCCAAGCGCGAGTTCATCTCGCGCTGCTACAACCTCATCCTCAAATCGACTCTGTCCGCCCGGTTCTCGGATGCGCAGTGCGGGTTCAAGGCGATCCGCGCGGACGTCGCCCGCCGGCTGCTTCCGCATGTGGCCGATACCGGATGGTTCTTCGACACCGAGCTGCTGGTCCTGGCCGAGCGCAGCGGCCTGCGAATCCACGAGGTGCCGGTGGACTGGGTGGACGATCCGGACAGCCGCGTCGACATCGCCGCCCCCGCCACCGCCGATCTCAAGGGCATCGGCCGGCTGCTCCGCGGGTTCGCCAACGGCTCGATCCCGGTGAACACCATCGCCGCGCAGCTCGGCTCGTCGCGGAAGTCGGCGGCGCCCGAATCGCTGCTGCGCCAGGCGGTCCGCTTCGCCGCCGTCGGCGTGGTCTCCACACTGGCCTACCTGCTGCTGTTCACCGCGCTGCGGGCCGGCGTCGGTGCGCAGGCGGCCAACCTGATCGCGCTGCTGGTGACCGCGATCGGGAACACCGCCGCGAACCGGCGATTCACCTTCGGTATCGCCGGGGCGGGCAACATCACCCGTCACCATCTCGAGGGCCTGACCGTGTTCGCGATCGCGCTGACCATCACCAGCGGTTCCTTGGGACTGTTGCATGCCGTGGCGCCCGTGCCGCACCGCGGCGTCGAACTCGCAGTATTGGTGGCAGCCAACCTGCTGGCCACCGTGGTGCGGTTCGTCCTCTTGCGGGGGTGGGTCTTCCACCCGTCGCGGACGCGGGCAGCCACCGAACCGAATCGAGAGACAGGGATATGACGACCATCGCCGACGCGGCACCCGATGCCGCCGCCGTGACCGCGCAATCACCGGATGCGGTGACCCCGCGCTGGGTTCGGCCGTCCTACTGGGCCCTGCTGGCCGGCACCGCGGTGCTCTACCTGTGGGGCCTGGGATCGTCGGGCTGGGCCAACAGCTACTACGCCGCGGCGGCACAGGCCGGTACCCGGTCATGGAAGGCCTGGCTGTTCGGATCGCTGGACGCCGGCAACGCCATCACGGTGGACAAGCCGCCGGCGGCCATGTGGGCAATGGGTTTGTCGGGCCGGCTGTTCGGCTTCAACGAGTTCACCATGCTGCTACCGCAGGCACTGATGGGCGTCGGCGCGGTGGCACTGCTGTACGCCACCGTGCGGCGCACCAGCGGCCCCGGCGCCGGTCTGATCGCCGGGGCGGCGCTGGCGTTGACGCCGGTGGCGGCCTCGATGTTCCGCTACAACAACCCCGACGCGCTGCTGGTGCTGCTCCTGGTGCTGGCCGCCTACTTCATGGTCCGTGCGGTCGGGCCGGTACCGGCCAGGGCCAGTGCCGGGTGGGTGGCGTTGGCCGGCGCGGCGCTGGGCTTCGCCTTCCTGACCAAGATGCTGCAGGCGTTCCTCGTCGTCCCCGGGCTGGCGCTGATGTTCCTGGTGTCCGCACCCGCGGTCGGAGTGTGGAAACGCTTGGGTACCTTGCTGATCGGCGCGGTCACGATGATCATCTCGGCAGGTTGGTACATCGCGCTGGTGGCGTTGTGGCCGGCCGGCTCCAGGCCCTACATCGCCGGCTCGACCGACAACAGCCTGCTGCAACTGGCATTCGGCTACAACGGACTGCAGCGCATCATGGGGCAGAACGGTCCGGGGCCGGGCGGAGGCGGCGGGCCGGGACACGGCCCCGGTGGTGGCGCCAACCTGGCGTTTGGCGGTGATCCGGGGATCGGCCGGATGTTCGGGATGTCCATGGGTACCGAGGCCTCGTGGTTGTTGCCCGCAGCACTGATCGGCCTGGTTGCCGCGCTGTGGCTCACCCGGCGCACCGCGCGCACCGCCGGGGCGCGGGCCGGCCTGCTGATGTGGGGTGGCTGGCTGCTGGTCACGGCCGTGGTGTTCAGCTTCATGGACGGGATCATCCACCCGTACTACACGGTCGCGCTGGCACCGGCCGTGGCAGCCGTCGTGGGAATCTCCGTCACCGAATTATGGCGTGTGCGTGCCCGATTGGCGTCGCGACTGGTGCTTGCGGTCATGCTGGCCGGCACCGGGGTGTGGGCCTTCGTACTGCTGAACCGCACCCCCGACTGGCTACCGGCGTTGCGCTGGATCGTGCTGATCGGCTCGGTGCTGACCGCCATCGCCCTGGCCTTGGTGGCCCACCGGCCGGGGAGGCTGCCGGCGGTAGCGGCGTTGGCGGCCATGTTCTTCGGGCTCTCGGCGACCGCGGCCTACACCGTCGAGACGGTGGCCGCCGGGCACAGTGGTGGACCGATTGCCATGTCGGGTCCCAAGCGGGACATCGGATTCGGTGGCCCGGGTGGGCCCGGTGGTCCGGGCGGTCCAGACTTCGGGCGGGCCGACGACCCGGCACTGGCCGAGCTGATCGCGGGTGCCGACGGCCGCTGGGCGGCGGCGAGTGTCGGGTCGATGATGGTCAGTGACCTCGAGCTCAAGACGGGGGAGTCGCTGATGGCGATCGGCGGGTTCACCGGCAGCGACAACTCGCCGACCCTCGCGCAGTTCCAGCAGTACGTCGCCGACGGTCAGGTCCGCTACTTCCTGGACCGGCCCGAGGGCGGCCGGGGCGGGCCTCCCCACGAAGAGCGCGGCAGCGCCGCACAGATCAGCGACTGGGTGCACCAGCACTTCACCAAGTCCGTGGTCGGCAATGTCGGAGTGTATGACCTGTCGGCACCGCGTACCTGACCACCTGACCGCGATGGCCGTCCCGCTTCCCCCCGAGCGGGACGGCCATCGCTTTATCGGATCAACCTGATTCTGCCTCTGGCCCGGCCACCCACCGCGGGGTTAGCGTCGGATCATGTCTGTCACCGATCAGTACCTGGCCAACAACGAGGTATATGCCACGACCTTCAATGGGCCGTTGCCGCTGCCGCCGAGCAAGCACGTAGCGGTCGTTGCGTGCATGGATGCCCGGCTGGACGTCTATCGCATCCTCGGCCTGGGTGACGGCGAGGCACACGTCATCCGCAACGCCGGCGGCGTCATCACCGACGACGAGATCCGGTCGCTGGCCATCAGCCAGCGGCTGCTGGGGACCAAGGAGATCATCCTTATTCACCACACCGATTGCGGCATGCTGACTTTCACCGATGACGGGTTCAAACAGCAGATCCAGGACGAGATCGGCATCAAGCCCAACTGGGCGGCGGAGGCGTTCGTCGACCTCGAGGAAGACGTCCGTCAGTCCTTACGGCGCATCGAATCGAGCCCATTCGTCACCAAGCATGAGTCGTTGCGCGGGTTCATCTTCGACGTGGCCACGGGCAAGCTCAACGAGGTGACGCTGTGAGGCTCACCCCACCTTGTACGTGGCAATGGCCTTGGCCACCGCCTCGCCGGCGGGCGTGACGATATCGACCTCGCAGCTCACCAGGGACCTGCCCTGACGCAGGACGCGCCCGAGGCCGATCAGGTCGGTGGCCCGCGCCGGTGCCAGATAGTTGATCGTCATCGAGACCGTCACTCCGCGAAGCGAACCCGGAACCTCGGCCTGTGCCCATGCCGCGGCCATCACCGTGACGTCGGCCAGTGCCGCGATCGCACCGCCGTGCACCATGTCGGCAATCGTGATGTTCGAGGGATCCCAGGGCATCCGCAGCCGAACCTCGGGTGCGTCAAGGGTATCGGCGACGATGCCGAGCTTGGTCACGAACGGCGACTGGGGCAGGAACTGCGCCATCACGGCCGGGCCGGTCTGGATGCTCATGGCCGCCAGTGTGTGCCGGCGGCGGTCAGCGTCTCAATTACCTGCGAGGTAACCGCGTGACGTCCGGACCTGGGAATCCGCCCTTCCCGCGGGGTATGGCGTTGCTGGTGGCCGGCGCGTTGTTCATGGAGATCCTCGACGCGACGATCATCGCGCCGGCCATCCCGCTGATCGCCGCGTCGTTCGGCGTCGCCGCCGTCGACGTCAACGTGGCGATCTCGGCCTACCTCGTCACGGTGGCGGTGCTGATCCCGGCCAGCGGATGGCTGGCCGACCGGTTCGGCACGCGGCGGGTGTTCGTCGGGGCCATCGCGGTGTTCACGCTGGCCTCGGTCGGCTGCGCGCTGAGCGTGTCACTGCCGATGCTGGTGTCGATGCGCATCCTGCAGGGGGTCGGCGGCGCCATGATGGTGCCGGTCGGCCGGCTCGCGGTATTGCGCCAGAGCGGCAAGTCGGACCTGGTGCGAGCCATCGCCTTGTTGACCTGGCCGGCGCTGACGGCACCGGTGCTGGCCCCCGTGCTGGGCGGTGCCATCGCGACGCTTGGCAGCTGGCGATGGATCTTCGCGGTCAACCTTCCGATCGGCGTCGTCGGACTCGTGCTGGCGCTCAAACTCGTCCGGGGCGGGCCGCAGCCCACGCTTCGATCGCTGGATTGGCCGGGCCTGCTGGCGCTCGGCTCCGGCATCGCCGCGGGGTTGATCGCCCTGGAGAACATCCGGGTTTCGGGGACCGACTGGGGATTGGTCACTGGGTGCGGTGCCGGAGCGGTCGTGCTGCTCGCCGGTGCGATGTGGCGGCTGCTCACCGCGGCGGCCCCGCTCGTGCAGTTGCGGGTGCTGAAGGTGCACACGCTGCGGATCACCGTGGTGGCAGGCTCGCTGTACCGCCTGGTGATCACCGCGGTGCCGTTCCTGCTGCCGCTGCAGTTCCAGCTGGAGTTCGGCTGGACGCCGCTGGCCGCGGGCGTCATGGTGGCGGCGCTGTTCGCCGGGAACCTGACGATCAAACCGGTCACCACACCGCTGATGCGCCGATTCGGCATCCGGACTGTGCTGCTGACCAACGGGCTGGCCTCGGTCGCCTGTTTCGGCCTGCTGGCGGCGTTGCGGCCGGGACTGCCGGTGGTGGTGATGGCTGTCGTGCTCTACCTGAGTGGCGCGCTGCGCTCGATCGGCTTCACCGCGTACAACAGCCTGGCGTTTTCCGACGTCGAGGGGGAGGAGCTGACGCATGCCAACACGCTCAATGCCTCGGTGCAGGAGCTGGCGGCGGGCCTGGGCATCGCCGTGGCCGCGCTGTTGCTCAGCCAGTTGACCTCGTATTCGTTGACCTACCTGGTGCTGGGCGGGTTGCTGGCGCTGACCCTGGTCGCGACCGTGCGGCTGCCCCATCTGGCCGGTGCCCACGTCACCGGGCACCGAGCCTGAGCGCAACCATTGACACCGCGGCGACCAGCCGGATACATTCCTGGCCATGCTTGCAATTCTGGCCATTCCTACCAACTTAATGGGGAAGTGATGACCACCGCGCAGAAATCCGAAGCGGGTCGAGCCGGCCGCTCAGGTAATTATGAGCTGAGCCACCTGCGGTCCCTGGAGGCAGAGGCCATCCACATCATCCGGGAGGTGGCCGCCGAGTTCGAGAAGCCCGTGCTGCTGTTCTCCGGCGGCAAGGACTCGATCGTCATGCTGCACCTGGCGGTCAAGGCGTTCGCGCCGGGACGGCTGCCTTTCCCGGTCATGCATGTCGACACCGGGCACAACTTCGACGAGGTGTACGAGGCTCGCGATGAACTGGTGGAGCACTACGGTGCACGTCTGGTCGTCGCCAAGGTCCAGGACGACATCGATGCCGGGCGCGTGGTGGAGACCATCCCGTCGCGCAACCCGATCCAGACCGTGACGCTGCTGCGCGGCATCCGGGAGAACAAGTTCGACGCCGCCTTCGGCGGTGCCCGGCGCGACGAGGAGAAGGCCCGCGCCAAGGAGCGCGTGTTCTCCTTCCGCGACGAGTTCGGCCAGTGGGACCCCAAGGCCCAGCGGCCCGAGCTGTGGAACCTGTACAACGGTCGCCACCACAAGGGTGAGCACATCCGCGCGTTCCCGATCTCCAACTGGACCGAGTTCGACATCTGGTCCTACATCGGCGCCGAGAAGATCAAGCTGCCCTCCATCTATTACGCCCACCAGCGCAAGGTGTTCGAGCGCGACGGCATGCTGCTCGCGGTGCACAAGTACATGCAGCCGCGCAAGGACGAACCGGTGATCGAGAAGACCGTGCGTTTCCGCACCGTCGGCGACGTCACCTGCACCGGCTGCGTCGAATCAACGGCTGCAACGGTTTCCGAGGTCATCGCCGAGACCGCGGTGTCCCGGCTCACCGAGCGGGGCGCCACCCGCGCCGATGATCGGATCTCCGAGGCCGGAATGGAAGATCGCAAGCGAGAGGGTTATTTCTGATGAGCGCTTGCGCGAAGAAGAGAGAGCACAGCTGATGAGCACGTTGTTACGCATCGCCACCGCGGGATCCGTCGACGACGGTAAATCCACGCTGATCGGCCGGCTGCTGTACGACTCGAAGGCTGTGATGGAGGACCAGCTGGCCGCGGTCGAGCGGACCTCCAAGGAACGTGGCAACGACTACACCGATCTGGCGCTGGTGACCGACGGCCTGCGGGCCGAGCGGGAACAGGGCATCACCATCGATGTCGCTTACCGCTACTTCGCCACGGCCAAGCGGAAATTCATCATCGCCGACACCCCGGGGCACATCCAGTACACCCGCAACATGGTGACCGGGGCCTCCACCGCACAGCTGGTCATCGTGCTGGTCGATGCGCGGCACGGCCTGCTCGAGCAGTCCCGCAGGCACGCGTTCCTGGCTTCGCTGCTGGGCATCCAGCACATTGTGCTGGCTGTGAACAAGATGGACCTGATCGACTGGGATCAGGAGCGTTTCGAGGCGATCCGCGACGAGTTCCACGCGTTCGCCGCCCGGTTGGACGTGCACGACGTGACCACGATCCCGATGTCGGCGCTCAACGGCGACAACGTGGTGACCAAATCCGACGTCACGCCCTGGTACGAGGGGCCGTCGCTGCTGAGCCACCTCGAAGACGTCTACATCGCCGGTGACCGCAACCTGGTCGACGTGCGTTTCCCGGTGCAGTACGTGATCCGTCCGCAGACCCACGAACACGCCGACCACCGCAGCTACGCCGGGACCGTCGCCAGCGGCGTGCTGCGTCCCGGTGACGACGTGATCGTGCTGCCGGCCGGAAAGCCCACGCGCATCACCCAGATCGACGGACCCAGCGGTGTCGTCGAGGAGGCGTTCCCTCCGATGGCGGTGTCGATCAGCCTGTCCGACGACATCGACATCTCGCGCGGTGACATGATCGCCCGGCCCAACAACCAGCCCCGCGTCACCCAGGACTTCGACGCCACGGTGTGCTGGATGGCCGACGACGCGTCCCTGGAGCCCGGACGCGAATACCTGGTCAAGCACACCACCCGGACCACCCGGGCCAAGATCACCGGCCTGGACTACCGCCTCGACGTCAACACCCTGCACCGGGACAAGTCCGCGAGCGCGCTCAAACTCAATGAGCTGGGCCGTATCTCGCTGCGTACCCAAGCGCCGTTGCTGCTCGACGAGTACAGCCGCAACGCGGCCACCGGATCGTTCATCCTGATCGACCCCAACACCAACGGCACCGTCGGCGCCGGCATGGTGCTGCGCGACACCCGCAACGAGGCCGCGAGCCCCAATGCGGTGCGGCACGAGTCGCTGGTCACCCCGGGGGACCGGCTCAGCCGCGGGCGCACGATCTGGTTCACCGGCTTGTCGGGGTCGGGCAAGTCCTCGGTGGCGATGCTGGTCGAGCAGAAGCTGCTCGAAAAGGGCGTGCCGGCATACGTTCTGGACGGCGACAACCTGCGCCACGGCCTCAACGCCGACCTCGGCTTCTCGATGGCCGACCGGGCTGAGAACCTGCGTCGGCTGGCCCACGTCGCCGCACTGCTGGCCGACTCCGGCCAGATCGTCCTGGTGCCCGCGATCAGCCCGCTGGAGGAGCACCGTGAGCTGGCGCGCAAGGTGGCCAACGAGGGTGGCGTCGACTTCTACGAGGTGTTCTGCGACACCCCGCTGGAAGACTGCGAACGCCGGGATCCCAAGGGGCTCTACGCCAAGGCGCGTGCCGGTGAGATCACCCACTTCACCGGCATCGACAGTCCATACCAGCGGCCGAAGAACCCCGATCTGCGCCTCACGCCGGATCACAGCACCGCTGAACTGGCCGACATGGTGATCGAGCTGCTGGAATTACCGTCGTGAACGATCACGAACTGGCCGCCCGGCTGGCCACCAGGGCCGGGGAACTGCTGCTCGATGTCCGCGCCGACTTCGCCGACGCATCACCCGCCGATCGAAAGGCAGCCGGGGACAAGCAGTCCCACGACTTCCTGATGGCCGAGTTGGCCAGGCTGGTTCCCGGTGACTCGGTGCTGTCCGAGGAGGCCACGGCCGACGAGCGGTCGGACCCGGCACGGCTGAGTGCCGAACGGGTCTGGATCGTCGACCCGCTCGACGGCACCCGCGAGTTCTCCGAACTCGGCCGCGACGACTGGGCCGTGCACGTCGCGCTGTGGAGTGCGGGTGAACTCTTCGCGGGAGCGGTCGCGTTGCCCGCCCAGAACACCACGCTGTCCACCCCCGAGGTAGCCGCACCGCGTGCCTTCGACGGCCCGCCCCGGGTCGTGGTGTCGCGTACCCGCCCGCCCGCGGTCGCGCTGGCCGTGCAGGAGGCACTCGAGGGAACGCTGGTGGAAATGGGTTCGGCCGGGGCCAAAGTCGCCGCGGTGATCCGGGGGATTGCCGACGTGTACGTGCACGCCGGCGGTCAGTACGAGTGGGATTCGGCCGCGCCCGTCGCGGTGGCCCGCGCGGCCGGCCTGCACACCTCGCGCATCGACGGCTCCCGGTTGGTCTACAACTCTGCCGATCCCACGCTGCCCGACCTGATCGTGTGCCGGCCCGAGCTGGCCGAGCGGGTTTTGGCCGTCACTGCGGGTTAGCGCCGTTTTCGCGGCGCCGGCCACCTAGGCTTGCCAAGATGACCCGCCCTACCTTGCGCGAACTGGCCAGCCTGCCGGCCGCACCGGCCCGCCTCGCAGATTCCACCCTGGTGCTGATCGACTGCCAGAACACCTACACCCAGGGAATCATGGAGCTCGAAGGGGTCCAGGCCGCGTTGGAGCAGACCGCGCAACTGCTCGACCGGGCCCGCACCGCGGGCATCCCGATCATCCACATCCAGCATTCCGACGGTCCGGGTTCGCTCTACGACATCGAGGGGGAAAGCGGTGCGATCGTCGCATCGGTGGCTCCGCGTGCGGGAGAACCGGTGGTGGTCAAGCAGTTCCCCAACTCATTCGTGCAGACCGACCTCGACGACCGCCTGAAGGGACTCGACGCGTCGAACCTGGTGCTGGCCGGCTTCATGACGCACATGTGCGTGAACTCCACCGCGCGCGGTGCTTTCAACCTCGGCTATGCCCCGACCGTGGTGGCCGCTGCCACCGCCACCCGCACGCTGGCCGGCCCGGACAGTGCGCCGGTGCCCGCTGCGGTCATGCAGTCGGCGAGCCTGGCCGCCATGGCCGATCTGTTCGCCGTCGTCGTCCCGGACGCCGCAGCCGTCCCGGACTGAACCCGGTCGTCACGGGCGCCTGCAGGTCTCGTACGCGTTCATCAGCGCCTGCTCGGCGGCCGGTGGCTGGTAGACGAGGTAATCACGGGTCGTGCACCCGCCGACGGTGATGGCGATGGGGCCCACCGCCCGCCCGTCACCGGTGATGTGCCCTTGTATCTGGTCGCTGGCGGTGTACAGCGTCGGGGCGGCAAGTGTGGCGACCAGCGGCAGGTGACGCTGCGCGAGCGCGACCGCGTCGGCCGGATCGTGGGACCGGGTTTGTTCGGCGAGCCAGACGGGTGTCTGCACCCGGCCGTTGACGGTCAGCTTGTTGGTGTGCGGGATGGTCTGGTCGGCGTTCATCTGATTCCAGATGTCGAGTTCGGCGGCGGTGGGGAAGCGGCGGGTGCTCTTGATCTCGGCTGGATGGTCGTCGCCTGCGCTGATCGTCCACGTCAGATGGGCCAGGCCGGCGAACTTCTCCGTGAGCGCGGTGACGGTCGCGGCCACGTCCCGGTAATCGGTGTTGTCGGCCAGCCGAATGGAACCGACATCGGAATGCCCCCATTCCTGCATCGGGCTCTCGCCGTGAGGGTGGGTCACCGTGGCGCGTAGACGCACTGCGGCCGTGGGGAATTCGCGGCGCATTGCCACCCAGTTCCGGGCCTGGGCAACGATCTGCTGACCGTTCCCGATCGGGAGCCTGCCGCCGTCGACGGCGAAGGCGTTCCAGCCGTGGTGCGCGATCAGCTCGGTGTGGTAGCCGGTGTAGTTGACCATCGTGAGGTCTTGCAGATAGCGGGATACCACTGCGGCGAGTTGGTTTTCGGTGATGCCCGCCTCGGTCTGGACGTCGACGACGAAGCGCACCACGCCCTGTGCGGGGCGATTGGTCACGGTGTGGCCGACCGTCAGCACACCGGGCATCTCGCCGAGCAGCCCCGCAAGGCGAGCGACATCGGCGTTGCGATCAGGCGGGGTGGCGTGGCATGCGCTCAGGACCGCGATGACGAACGCCAGGCAGAGGCTGATCGTCAGGCGGCGCCACGGGGTCCGGTGCCTCACGCGGCCGACGAGCGGTTCACAGGTACACCTGCCCGCTCAATCCGCTTGTCGGCCTTGTGTCTTTGATGACCTTCACGATCGCCGTCCTCCAGGAACCATCCGCGCCGCTGCAAAGCATTCCATACCGCAACGGACCGTATCGGTCCGGATGGTGGCCGGCCTGGCACAATCTGAGGGCATGCGGATGTCGGCGAAGGCGGAGTATGCCGTCCGAGCCATGGTCCAGCTCGCGACGGTCGGAGATGGCGAGCTGGTCAAGACCGATGACCTGGCCAAGGCGCAGGGCATCCCGGCGCAGTTCCTCGTCGACATCCTCACCGCCCTGCGGACCGACCGGCTGGTGCGCAGTCATCGCGGCCGCGACGGCGGCTACGAGCTGGCCCGCCCGGCCGGTGAGATCAGCATCGCCGACGTGCTGCGCTGCATCGACGGGCCCCTGGCCAGTGTGCGTGACATCGGTCTGGGCGATCTGCCGTACTCCGGCCCGACGGCGGCGCTGACCGACGTCTGGCGTGCGCTGCGGGCCAGCATGCGCTCGGTTCTGGAGGAGACCAGCCTGGCCGATGTGGCGGCCGGCTCGCTGCCCGGTCACGTCGACACGCTGGCCAACGCCTACCGCGATCAGGAACACGAGCGCGGTCACCGCTGACGTCGACGGCCCCGCATCGCGATGCCGTCGATCAGCATCCGCAGACCCCCGTCGAAATCGTCGTCGACCGACGTCGCTGCCGCCACCCGGGACAGCGCTTCGATGTGCGGGTATTCGCCGCCGGCCACCGAGCCGATCCGGGTCGCGGCCTCCGGCGCGCCGCCCGTCAATGGGCCGGCGAGTACGGCCTGAGCGCAGCCGGTGACCAATCCCATCACGGCGTGGAACCCCGACAGGCGATCGGTGTCGGACAGCCCGGCGCGGCCCAGGGCCGCCACCAGTGCGTCGGCGATGGCGAAGCCGGTCGCCGAGGACATCCGCCGGATCAGGACGAGGGGGATGGCGGCCGGATGCGCGCGCACGCCGAGCCACATCGCGGTCGCGATCGCGTGCACGTCGTGCTGCCAGTCGTCGCTGACCTGCGGCACGACGATCTGGGCTACCACGGCGGCGACGACAAGCTCCTCCAGCGCCTCCTTGTCGGCGACGTAGTTGTACATCGTCATGGGCCCGGTGCCCAGTGCGGTGGCCAGCGCCCGCATGCTCAACGCCGAGGGGCCGGATTCATCGACGATTCGTAGTGCGGCTGAGGCGATTTCGTCGACCGTGAAACGTGCGCGCATCAAAACTCCTTGACAAGTACACCGTACGTATCAGAGTCTATCCCATACGTACGCCGTACTTATGAGGAGCTTTCATGACGCGCACCGTCCCCACTACCCGCTCGGATTTCACCTCAGGCGCGCAGCGGTGCGCTGCCTGGCTGACCCTGCCCACCGGGCCTGGGCCGCACCCGGCCGTGGTGCTGGCCCACGGTCTGGGGGCCACCCACGAGATGATGCTCCCGCAGTACGAACAGCACTTCGCCGCGGCGGGCATCGCCACCCTGGCGTTTGACTACCTTCACACCGGCGCCTCAGAAGGCGCGCCGCGGCAACGTTTTTCGATACGGCGCCAATGCCGGGACGTGCACGCCGCGCTGAACCACGTACGTGCACATCCCGCTGTCGACGCGGGCCGGATCGGCCTGTGGGGCACCAGCCTCGGTGGCATGAACGCGGTGCGGGTGGCCGCCGAGCGCAACGACATCGCCGCAGCCGTCGTCCAATGCCCGATCGTGCACGGGCCCGCGGCGGCCCGCAGTCTGGGCCTGCCCGGCACACTGCGGATGGCCCCGGCGATCGGCGCTGACGCGCTGCGCGCACTGGCGCGGCGCGGTCGTCATTACGTTCCGATCGTCGGGCCGCCCGGCGGCAAGGCCATGGTCACCGCGCCCGACGCCGAGTCCGGCTGGAATTCCACGGTGCCGCCCGGCGGAAGTTTCGACAACCGGATCGCCGCGGCGGACATGACGGGGGTGGTGATTGCCTCCGCGTTGCGTCATGCGCGCCGGATATCGGCGCCGCTGCTGGTGTGCGTATGTGACCGGGAAAACCTCATGGACCCGCGCTACGCGGCGCTGGTGGCCGCACGTGCCCCACTGGGCGTTGCCCGGCACTACGATTCCGACCACTTCGCGATCTACCATCCACCGCTGGTGAGTCGGGTGCTCGCTGATCAGACCGCATTCCTCAGGGAGCACCTCGGTGTCCGCGCGTGAACTGCTGCGGGCCAACGACGCCCGGTTCATTTCGGTCGCCGAGACGTTGACGGCCGAGCAGTGGTCGGCCCCCAGCTTGTGCTCGGAGTGGACCAACCACGAGGTACTCGCCCACCTCGTGATCGGCTACAGCTGCGGCATCGGCACCTTCGTCTCGCACATGTATCGCTGCGGCGGATTCGACCCCGCCAATGCCGCCCTGGCCCGGGAACACGCCGCCACCCGCGGCCCGGGGGAGCTGCTGGCGGAATTGCGCAACCACATGGACCGCCCGATCGGCCTCGGCCGGTACTTTCCGGCCCGCCTGCTGATCGGTGACCATGTCACCCACGAGCTCGACATCCTCTACGCCCTGGACCTGGAACCACGAATACCCATCGAGGTTCTCGTCGCGGTGCTCAACACACAAGTGAGCTTTCCCAACCCGTTCGTGCCGGCCTACCGCAACAGCCGCGGGCTACGGCTGGTGGCCGCCGACGCCGACTGGTGCCACGGTGACGGCGATCAGCTCGTCGAGGGCCGCGCGGCCGAACTGGTCTCGGCACTGGGCAACCGGGCAGCCATGCTTCCACGGCTGCGCGGGCCGGGCGCACCGACGCTCGCGGAGCGGGTACTCAGCCCCCGTACGGGCGGGTGATGATCTCCAGGTAATGCCCTGACGGGTCCTGGAAATACACCCCGCGGCCACCGTCGTTGTGGTTGATCTCGCCCGGGTGCTGACCATGTGGATCCGCCCAGTGCTGCATGCCGCGGTCGCGGATCTTGCCGTAGATGGCGTCAAACTCGTCCTCGGACACCAGGAATGCGTAGTGCTGGGGCCGGACTTCCTCGCCGGCGCCGACCTGGGCGTAGTCGAGGTTGACCCCATGATTGAGCGTCACGGCGAGAAACGGCCCGAATTCCTGCGGGCCGGGCAGGCCGAACAACTCGGTGAAGAACTCGGCCGAGGTCCGCCGATCCTTGGCGGCGACAATGGTGTGGTTGAAGGTGATTGCCATATCCATCCAGTAAACCGCTGGACGGGCCACCCCGGCAACGGTGCAGGATGGGGCCATGCCCAACACCCAGATTCTGGCCGGGCCACAGGTGCGGCTGCGGCCACCGGTCGTCGAGGACGCCGAAGCCCTGTACGCCCGCATCGCCTCCGACGCCGAGGTGACGAGGTATCTGTCCTGGCGCCCGCATTCGGGGGTGGCCGAGACGCGCCGCGTCATCACCTCGTTGTTCAACGTCGGTGATGAGCAGACCTGGCTGGTCGAAGTCGACGGCGAGGTGGCCGGCCTGTGCGCGCGGCGACGGCCGCAGCCGTTCGCGGTGGAACTCGGTTACTGCCTGGCCCCGCAATGGTGGGGACGGGGCCTGATGTCGGAAGCGGTTTCGTTGATGCTGACCGATCTGAAGCCTGACCCCACCGTCTACCGGGTCACGGCGTACTGCCACGTCGACAATGCCGGCTCGGCCGGAGTCCTGCGGCGGTGTGGTCTGTCACTGGAGGGAAGGCTCGCGCGCTACGCGCTGTTTCCCAATATCAGTGAAGAACCGCAGGACGTCCTGCTGTTCGGGAAGGCGGTGCGGTGATGGGCACTTTCGACATTCGTGGGCTGCGACGTCCGGTGATCGTGGCACCGATGGCCGGCGGGCCCTCGACCCCGGAACTTGCCGCGGCGGGCAGCGCCGCCGGGGGCCTTGGGTTCCTCGCGGCCGGCTATCTCACTGCCGATGCACTCGCCGAAAGGGTCACTGCCGCACGAGGTTTGACCACAGAACCGCTCGGTGTGAATCTCTTTGCGCCCCAACCGAGCGCTGGCACGCCCGAGCAGATCCAGGCCTATGCCGCTGAACTGGCCGGTGAGGCGCAGCGCTATGGCGTGGCCCTCGGTGACCCGCGCTACGACGACGACGCGTGGGCCGCGAAGCTGGATGCGGTGTTCGACCTGCGCCCTGAGGTGGTGTCGTTCACCTTCGGGTTGCCGAGCGGACCGGAGATCGACCGGTTGCGCGGTGCCGGCATCAGCACGGTGGGGACCGTTACGACGCTCGACGAAGCACGACTGGCGGTGAGCCATGGCGTCGATGTGCTCGCCGTGCAGGGACCCGCCGCCGGTGGGCACCGGGGCACGTTCGACCCGGCCGCAGCGCCCGCGTCGCAACCGCTGGAGACGCTGCTGGCCGAGGTGGTGGCGACGGTGGATGTCCCGGTCGTGGCGGCCGGCGGGCTGGTCAGCTCCGACGACGTGGCGGGCGTGCTGGCCGCCGGTGCGGTGGCCGCCCAACTGGGCACCGCCTTCCTGCTGGCCGACGAAGCCGGCAGCAGCCCGGTGCACCGAGCCGCGCTGCAAAGCCCCGAGTTCACCGAAACCGTTGTCACCCGGGCATTCTCCGGTCGCTATGCCCGCGGCCTGCGCAACCGCTTCATCGCCGAGCACGATGCACAGGCCCCGCTGGGCTACCCCGAGATCCATTACCTGACCAGCCCGGTGCGCAAGGCCTCGGCGGCTGCGGGCGATCCGCAGGCCACCAACGTGTGGGCCGGAACCGGCTGGCGCCAGGTCCGGCCCGGTTCGGTGGCCGAGATCATGGATCGCGTGACCCCGGCCCCCGCCAACCGTTAAGGCCGCCCGAGACCCACACCTTCGACCACACTGTCCACCACGACGTCGCCGTCGTCAGAGCGGACGGTGACCTCCGCGGCCGCCGTGTCGGGCACGGTCGTTTCGGGCACCCGCACCTCGGTCGAGGAACCGGACTGGGCATGCACCAGATACGGTCCGCGCCCGGGCAGTCCGATGACCACATCACCGTTGCGGCTCACCGCATCGACACGCCGTGGTGCGGCGTCGCGGAAGTCGACGGTGATGTCACCGTCGGACGTGGTGGCGCTGAATTCCTCGGTGACCGCGATCGGGTCGCGCGAGACGATCTCACCCTCGACGGCGTGGGCCTCGATACGGCGGGCGGCACCGCGCAGGATGATCGCCCCTTCGGAGACGCGGGAGATCAACTGATCCACGTCGGCCTGGGCGATCACCGTGCCGAGCTCCTGGTCGGTGCGCACGGTCAGGCGCCGGGCCTGCTCGGGCGGCACGGCGATCGTGATCTCCCCGCCGCGGGCCCATTCGAGCATGCGCGAGGGTTTGCCGGCGATCGCGATCCGGGTCTCCTCGCCCGCATTGGTGATCTGCAGCTGGTGCGCGCCGCTGCGGGAGGTGTTCACCAGACGCAGATCCGCCACGGCTTCCCGGGTTTCGCGGTCCGCGGTGATGCGGATCGCGACGGGGATGCGTGCGGTGTCGATCACCAGCGTCCGCATCGTCGGCGGCAATGCCTGGTGATCGGTGACGACACGGACGTTGCTGACTGCCCAGGCCGCCACGCCGAGCGCGGCCACGGTGCCGACCACGAGCAGAGTCGCCGCGGCGATCAGCACGAGACGGAACGTGGTGCGCCCGCCGGGGTTCAACTGGGGCGGCGGGTTGACCGGTGGCGGAGCGGCGATGGTGGTCACGATGAAAGTCCTTCCCGGTAGGGATGTTCGGTCTAGGTCTCGAGGTAGCGCAGCACCGCCAGCACGCGGCGGTTCTCGCTCTCGTCGGGCGCGAGGTCGAATTTCGTGAAGATCGAGGCGATGTGTTTCTCGGCCGAGCCGACCGAGATGTGAAGCGCGGCGGCGATCGCCGAGTTCGTCTTGCCCTCGGCCATCAGCTGCAGGACATCGCGCTCGCGCGGCGTCAGCTGGTCGAGGGCGCTGCGGCGGGCCGAACGCAGCAACATCTGTGACACCACCTCGGGATCGAGTACCGTGCCTCCGCCGCCGACCACGGCGACGGCGTCGAGGAATGCAGGCACATCGGCCACGCGGTCCTTGAGCAGATAACCGAATCCCCTTGTGTCCGAGGCGATCAGATCGGCCGCGTAGCGCTCCTCGACGTAGTGGGAGAGCACCAGTACCGGCGACTCGGGGTTCTGGCTGCGCAACAGCGCCGCCGCCCGGATGCCCTCATCGGTGAATGTCGGTGGCATCCGGACGTCGAGGATGGCCAGGTCGGGGCGATGCTCGTTGACCAGGCGCAGCAGGTTGGTGGCATCGGGCACCCCGGCGACGATCTCGTGCCCGGCGTCGGCCAGGATCCGCTCGATGCCCGCCCGCAGCAGCGCCGAGTCCTCGGCGATCACGATCCGCATGGCAGCACCGCCGTGACGATCGTCGGGCCGGTGGCCGGGCTGGACACCCCGAAGGTCCCGCCTGCGGCGCGCACCCGTTCGTCCAGTCCGCGTAGACCGGTGGCGTTCTCGCCGGCGTCGACGACTGCGCCGCCCCGGCCGTCGTCGAACACCGACACGTGCAGCACGTTGGCCGCCGCATCCAACCGGACGGTGACGACCGCCTGAGAGGCGTTGGCGTGCTTGGCGATGTTGGTCAAGGCCTCGGCGACCACGAAGTAGGCAACCGATTCCACTTCGTCGGGCAGCCGGCGAGGCAACTCGATGTGCAATGTGGTCGGTACTCCGGAGTTCTCCGAACGTTGCACCACCGAGGACAATGCCGCGTCGAGACCGCGATCGGACAGGATCGTCGGGGCGATCCCGCGCACCACGTTGCGCAGTTCCACCAGTGCGCTCTTGGCGTCGTCGTGCGCCTCGGCGATCAATGCCTTGGCAGCGGGTGGATCCGAATCCAGCTTGGTCTGGGCCAGCCCGATCGTCATGGCCAGCGACACCAGCCGGGGCTGCACGCTGTCATGTAGATCCCGTTCGATGCGGTGGCGTTCGGTCTGCGCCGAGGACACGGCGCCCCGCCTGGCATCGGACAGCGCACTCACCTGGTACTCCAGAGCAGCGGTGGACGACGGGGACAGAAGCCATCGGTCGATCGCGGCATCCATGGCCGGGGCGAGGATCAGGATGGCGATTGCGGCGACGACGGCGACGACGGCCAGCAGCCAGGCGAGCGGCGGGGAGAGGAAGATCAGACCGGCGTCGGCGTCGCTCTGGCGGATGGCGGCCGCCGCCGCCGGGCCCACGAACGCGAACGCCAGTAACGCGAACGCGAGGCCGGTAGCCAGCATGTCGTACGTCATCCGCAGATAGTGGTGGCAGAAGCCCTTCCAGAACCGGGTACTGCTGATGTCCAGCCACAGCTGGTGCGCCCAGCCCTGGAATCCGGTGTGAGGCGACAGGTGCCGTGGCGGGATACCGATGCCGAGGCCGAATACCGCCTCACTGCGGGCGCGCTCCACCCACTCGACACCGCGCATCAGGTAGATGAACACCACCCCGGCGAGCAGGAAGCCGATCACCGACGGAATCGAGGAGAACCCGATGACCATGATGGACAACGGAATCCAGAACCACACCAATGCCACCGCGGCGCCGGTGATCATCGATGCGGTCGGTACGAGGCCGATGTTGGTTGATCTCCCCACGGGCTCGCGAGCCGGCTCGACGGGTGCGGGCAGGACGGTTTCGCTCATTGCGACCATGCCTTCAACCTACGAAGTTGTGCGGTCCGGCGACACAGCGTTTTCCCGACAGCCGGCTGGGGGATAACCCCCGGGTGGTGCACCTACTTCGGCGCGGTGAGCTCCAACGCGATGTTGTCGGGGTCGCGGAACTCCAGGATGTAGGCGGGGCCGATGTCCTTGACCGGTTCGTGGGCGATGCCCAGGTCGTCGAGGTGTCGTGCGGCCTCGTCCAGCTCGGCGAGGTTCTTGAGCCGGAAGGCCAAGTGGTCCAGCCCGGTTCGGTTCTCGTCGAACGCATCACGGCCGACCGGGCGCAGGCCGATCAGTGTGCCACCGGCGTCGTAGATGACCCCGCCGAACAGGAAACCCAGCCGTGCGCGGGTGATGGCGTCGGCATCCTGCGGCAGCTCGATCAGAACCGGCCAGCCGAAAACGCTCTCGTAGAACTGCCGGGACTGTTCGACGTCGGTGACCGTGAGCCGCACGTGCGCGACAGAGGACGTGGTGATGGCCATGGGTTCATGCTGCCACCCGAACGTGACAGAATCCCTGCGTGCGCGTGGGGATGACGATGCCGGTCATGGAGCCTCAGTTGGATGCGACGACGCTGCGGTCCTGGGCGCACGTCATCGACGGGGGCCCGTTCTCCTCGCTGTGCTGGGGTGAGCGCATCGCCTTCGACAACCCCGACAGCCTGACCCTGCTGGGGGCACTGGCGGCGTGGACCGACCGGGTTCGGCTGGTGACCACGGTGGTGGTGCCGCAGCTGCATGACCCGGTGATGCTGGCCAAAGGTCTGGCCACCGGTGATCTGCTCAGTGGCGGCCGATTGACCGTGGGCATCGGTGTCGGCGGCCGCCACGAGGACTATCACGCGGTCGGCGCCGACCCGGCCTCCCAGACGAGGCGGGGCATGGCCGAGCGCGTTGCGGTGATGAAGCGGGTGTGGGCCGGGGAGAAAGTCACCGAATCGGTACTTCCGGTCGGGCCGCCGCCGGTGCAGGCCGGCGGGCCGCCCCTGCACATCGGCACCATCGGGCCCAAGACCATCCGTGATGCCGCGGCCTGGGCCGACGGCGTGGCCGGCACCACCTTGGACCTGGATCTGTCCCGCCAGGCCGAATTGTTCGACATCGCCCGGAATGCCTGGGCCCAGGCAGGTAAGCCCAAGCCGCATCTGGCCACCTCGTTCTGGTTCGCGCTCGGCAAGCCCGAGGAAGCCCGCGCCCAGGTGCACCGCCACCTGCGCAGGTACATGAACTGGATCCCGGCCGAGTACGTCGACGCGATGGCTCCCATGACCGGCTGGGCGGGCACCGAGGAGGAATTGATCGAGGTGCTCGGCAAGTTCGAGGACATCGGCACCGACGAGGTGCACCTGATCCCGACCAGCTCCGATATCGACCAACTGCGTCGGGTGGCAGAGGTGGCGAAAGTCTTCGCCTGAGCTGCCCGACCTCGCCCACCTCAGCAAAACGTGATCAAGATCATGTCATGGGGCTCCGCGTAGCCTGGATCTCGAAAATGCAGTGGATCGGTGCGCGCCTGAAGCCGTCGTAAAACTCCTGTTCAATCGGCGTCGTTTCGCGGCGGGACACGACTGTTAACCTGCGCGTCGCCGTCCGTTCGGCATCGGCGGCGACGGTCCTGGGCCGAGCAGGCTACAGCAAACTATCTGGCGCGTCAGGCAGAACAGGCGTTCGGATGGTTTTGGCACTAGCGTGCACATCGTCGTCGTCAGACGGCGTCGGATACGACAGTTGGGGACCCCATGATTCAGAAGAGCTTGATCGCCACGACCCTCGCCGCGGGGGCCGTCGGCGCCGCGGTGGCGCTGTCCGCGCCCGCGTCGGCCGATACCAAGGGCAACAGCACCGTCGGGTGCTCGCCGTGTGACCGCGTCTCTTCGTCGGTCACCGATGCCGTCACCGATGCCGCCAAGAGCGCGCTCACCGGTGGGGTCGAGCTGCCCGAGAGCCCGATCGTCGACAAGTGGACCAACTTCCCCGGCGAGACCGCCGAGAAGTGGGGCGGCTTCCCCGGCAAGACTGCTGAGAAGTGGGCGACGTTCCCCGGCAAGACCGCCGAAAAGTGGGGCGGCTTCCCCGGCAAGGTCCTGAAGAAGTGGACCGGCCTGGGCTGACCCCGGCCGTCAGCGTCAGCTGCCTGGAGTTAGCTGAAATTTCGCTGATCCAAACTGTTCTCGCAGCGCAGCCCGCCCCCTGAAATGGACGCAGCCCGTACCTCGTCCAAAGGAGCTCGTCGCAATGGCTGCGCCAGCAAGGCAGTTGCACCTCAACGCATTCCTGCGCAACATCGGTCAACACGAAGCCGCGTGGCGCCTGCCCGAGACCGATCTGGCGGGCATCACCGACATCGCCCACTACATCGAGCTGGCCCGGATCGCCGAGCGCGGCAAACTCGATGCGGTCTTCTTCGCCGACCACCCGGTCCTCAAGGACCAGACCGAGTTTCGTCCCTTCGACGCGCTCGACCCGATCACCCTCGTCGCGGCGCTGGCCGGGGCGACCACCAAAGTCGGCCTGATCGCGACGGCGTCCACCACCTACAACGACCCGTACGGGCTGGCACGGCGGTTCGCCACCCTCGATCATGTGAGCCGGGGCCGGGCCGGCTGGAACGTCGTGACGACGGCCAATGCGTCGGCTGCGGCCAACTTCGGGGTGCCCACCCACCCCGACCCGGCGGCCCGCTACCGGCGTGCCGACGAGTTCCTGCAAGTGGCGCTGAAGTTGTGGGACAGCTGGGAAGACGACGCCATTGTCGGCGACAAAGACGCGCCGCGCTTCGTGGATCCGGCCAAGATCCACGCGATCAACCACTCCGGTCAGCACTTCGACGTGGCCGGGCCGCTGGAGGTACCGCGATCTCCGCAGGGGAACCCGGTGCTGTTCCAGGCCGGATCGTCCGAACCCGGCAAGGATCTGGCCGCCCGCTACGCCGAGGCCATCTTCACCGCGCAGCCCACCCTGGACGAGGCCCGCGACTTCTACCGCGACGTCAAGGCGCGCGTTCGCCGCTACGGCCGCAACCCCGACCAGGTGCACATCCTGCCCGGGCTGTCGGCGATCATCGGCGGCACCGAAGCCGAGGCGCACCAGCGTCAACGCGAACTCGAAGAACTCACCGTGCCCGATTACGGGCTCGATCAACTGAGTGCCATCGTCGGATTCGCGGTCACCAAGGACGATCTCGACCGCAAACTGAGCTTCCCGGCCGAGGATCCCGGCGACACGTTCATCAAGAGCCGGCTGGCCCTGGTGAAGCGGTTGGTGGAAACCGAGAACCTCACCGTCCGTGAGTTGTTGCTGCGGCTCAGCAGCGGTCGGGGGCATCGCCTGTTCGCCGGCACCCCCGAACAGGTCGCCGACACCATCGAGGAATGGTTCCGCACCGGCGCGGCGGACGGTTTCAACCTCATCCCGCCGGCGCTGCCGTCCTCGCTGACCGACTTCGTCGACCAGGTCGTCCCAGAGTTGCAGCGCCGCGGCATCTTCCGCGAGGACTACACCGGCACCACACTGCGTGACCATCTCGGCTTGGACCGCCCGGCCAGTCGATTCAGTACCGGCACGGACGCCCCCGTGTCGGCCGCGAGCTGACAGGGGACCTGACATGCGTAATCCGTTGACCCGCTTGACCCGGGTGGTTGTTGCCGCCGGCCTCATCGCGGGCATGGTCAGTGCCTGCCAGACATCGGGCTCCGGCACGTCGAATTCCGGCGGACTGTCCGCCGACGCACCGATCCCCGTGGCGGTTCCCGCGGGAACCAGCCTGGTGGTGGCCGACGACGCGAACCGGCTCAAGACCCTGTTCAAACTCTCCGGCGAGCAGGACCGGCTCAGTGCCGACGTCACCTACGCCAACTTCAGCAGCGGGCCGCTGCGTCTGGAGGCGATCCGTTCGGGCAACGCACAGCTGGGCCGGGTCGGCGATGTCCCGCCGATCCTGGCGCAGTATTCGGACGCCGGGGTACCCATCGTCGGCGCGGTGAGATACGACGGAAACGGACTGGTGCTGGCGACCTCGCCGGGTTCGGGCATCAAGACGTTGAAGGACCTGGCCGGCAAGAAGATTGCGATCAACGAAGGCACGGCACAACAGGCGGTCGTGCTGCGTAACCTCAAGTCGGTCGGTCTGAGTATCAAGGACGTGCAGCCGATCAATCTGGGATTGGCCGAGTTCGCCGACGGCTTGCGGGCCGAACAGGTCAACGCCGCGGTGCTCAAGCAACCGGACCGCGTCCGCTACCTCGCCTCCACCGCGGGGGAGGGGAGCATCGAAATCCCCAACGCCCCAGGCGCTTACCCAGGCCTGTACTACGTCTACGCCAGCCGGGACGCGCTGTCCGATCCGGCTCGCGCGGCCGCCATCCGCGAGTTCGTGATCGCGTGGTACCGCGCCGAGCAGTGGCTCAACGACAACAAGCAGACCTGGATCGACGAGTACCTGATCAAGGACCAGAAGGTGAGTCCGGAGGACGCCAAGGCGATTGCGGCGGCCGACGGAAAGTCATCGGTGCCGGGATTCACCGACGAGCTGATCAACACCCAGCAGGAGACCATCGACCTGCTGCAGCAGGCCGGCGCATTCTCCGGGAAACAACTGCACGCCAAGGACGAGTTCGATTCCCGGTTCGCCGATCTGAACGCGACGTCGACGGGCAAGCAGTGACCGCTGTGCACACGGTGCCGGCTACCACGGCGGTACCGGAATACGTTAAGGCCCGGGACTATCCGCATCTGGAGCACCGGTCGGGTACCCAGCGTCGCCGGCGGCTGGGACCGGGGCGGGTCATCCCCGGGGCATTGGCGATCGGACCGCTTCTGCTGGTGGCCGTCTGGATAATCACCTCGCAACTGGGCATCCTCGATCCGCGTACCCTGCCGCACCCCCTGGACATCGTGCGCACCATCGGCGAGATGTGGTCGGACGGACGGTTGCCCACGAACATCCTCGCCTCGCTCAAGCTGGCCTCGATCTCCTTGGCCATCGGGGTCGTACTCGGGCTGGCGCTCGCGCTCATCTCGGGGCTGAGCCGCATCGGGGAGGCCATCGTCGACGGGCCGATCCAGGTCAAGCGGGCGGTGCCGACCCTGGCCATCATCCCGTTGGCGATCATCTGGTTCGGCATCGGTGACACCATGAAGATCATCATCATCGCCACCAGCGTGTTGATTCCGGTGTACATCAACACCACCGCTCAGCTCAAAGGTGTCGACCTGCGCCACGTCGAACTGGCCGAAACCGTTGGGCTTTCCCGCAGTCAGTTCATCCGCAAGGTGGCCATCCCTGGTGCCCTGCCCGGATTCTTCACCGGACTGCGGCTCGCCGTCACCATCTCCTGGACCGCCCTGGTGGTCGTCGAGCAGGTCAACGCCACCAGCGGTATCGGTTATCTGATGACCCAGGCGCGTCTGTACGGGCAGCTGGACATCGTGGTGGTCGGCCTGCTGGTGTACGCGGTATTCGGACTCACCGGCGACTACGTCGTCCGCGCCATCGAGAGGAGGGCCCTGTCGTGGCGGCGCGCACTGGGAACCTGACCGAGGAAGTCGCCGTCGTCCGCCAACTCAGCCGATCATTCGGTGGCACAACGATTCTCGATGCGGTCGACCTAACCATCCGTAAAGGCGAGTTCGTGGCCCTGCTGGGGCGCAGCGGCTCCGGCAAGAGCACGCTGCTGCGCGCCCTGGCCGGGCTCGACCACGGCGTCGCCGGGACAGGCGATTTGTACGTCGCCCGCGACGTGTCGGTGGTGTTCCAGGATTCCCGGCTACTGCCGTGGTCGCGGGTGCTCGACAACGTCGCGCTCGGACTGTCCGGCCGCGAGGTCAGGCAACGGGCGAGCGCGGTGCTGGCCGACGTGGGGCTGGCCGGACGAGAAAACGCCTGGCCGTACGAACTGTCCGGTGGTGAGCAGCAGCGCGTGGCGCTGGCCCGCTCACTGGTGCGCGATCCGGCGCTGCTGCTGGCGGACGAGCCGTTCGGGGCCCTCGACGCCCTCACCCGGGTCCGCATGCACCAACTCCTCAAGGAGCTGTGCGCCAAGTACGAACCCGGGGTGCTGCTGGTGACCCACGATGTCGACGAGGCCGTGACACTGGCCGACCGGGTTCTCGTGCTCGACGGGGGACGTTTCGTCGTTGACCGGAAGCTGGACTTCCACACCCCCGATGCCCGCACTTACCGCAACCCGGAGTTCATCGCGCATCGCGAGGCACTGCTCGCCGCGCTCGGGGTCGGAGAATCAGGCCCCCATAAACAGATCAGTGGTGATCCGCTGTAAACGGATCACCACTGATGTAGGGCGGTGTGCGGAGGTTTACTCCTCTTCACCACCACCGGACCACTTGTCCTGAAGATTCTTGGGGAAGTCGTTCCACTTCTTGGCGACCTCGCCGGGCGCATTGGCCCACTTATCTGCGGTGTCGGCGGGGAAGCTGCCCCACTTACCGGTGATGCTGTCGGGGAAGGTGGCCCACTTGTTCGCCTGGATCTCGGTGGCGCAGGCCCACTTCTCACCGCTGGTGGGCGTGTAGCCGTCCTCGCTGTTGATCTTGTCGACGATGTCGGAGCAGTTCGGTGCGGCCGCGGCCGGTGCGGCGAGCGCGAGCCCCGCGCTGATGGCGCCGGCGGCCACCGCCGCTGCAACGAGCTTGTGCATCGCTTGTCCCCCCATGGAATGTCGAAACGTTGGGGCAACTGTATACCGTGCCGGCCCAGTTTGCTGAAGTTGTTTTTTCATTGCCAACACACCAGTAATCGGTGCGTTTCCGCGTCAGCCGGCTTCGCCGTCTTGTGCCAGGTGATCGGCCAGCAGCGCACCGGCGTTGCGGATGTGGCGGGCCATGGCGGCGCGGGCCTGCTCGGGATCGCCTGCCCGCAGGTGCTCGATGATGGCGCGGTGATCCTGGGCCGAGGCCTCGGGCCAGCCCTCCACCGCGGCGAAGAACTTGCGCGGTGCGTATGCCAGCGTCGTCTTGATCAGCCAGCGCATCTTGCGTGACCCGCTCAGTCGGTAGATCAGGGCATGGAACTCATGGTTGAGACGTTCTTCCTCGTCGAAATCTCTGGCGGCAGCGGCACGTTCGAGCGCGTCCTGGATGCGCTCGAGTTCATCGACGGTTGCGGGGGTGATCGTCGCGGCGGTGCGGGCGGTGAGCTCGCCGCCCAGCAGCGCCTGGGCGTCGTAGATGTCGCGGATGTCCTCGCTCGACAGCGCGGTCACCATGAAGCCGCGCCGAGGCTCCACCGACAGGAAGCCCTCGGTCTGAAGCTGGAGCAGGCCTTCGCGCGCCGGGGTGGCGCTGATCCCGAGTTCGTCGGCGACCATCTCCGGACGGATGAACTCCCCGGAATGCAGCTGCCCCGAAACGATGAGCTCACGAACGTGGGCCGCCGCGACGTCGGACAACCGCATCGGTGTGCGTCTCCTGTTCATCTCGGTGGCCTCAGATGTCCAGCCCGCCGCGTTTGACCAGCTGCTTGGCGATCACGCCGCGCTGGATCTCGTTGGTGCCCTCTCCGACGATCATCAGTGGTGCGTCACGGAAGTAGCGCTCGACGTCGTATTCGGTGGAGTAGCCGTAGCCGCCGTGGATCCGGACCGCGTTCAGCGCGATCTCCATCGCGGTCTCGGAGGCGAACAGTTTGGCCATCCCGGCCTCCATGTCGCAGCGGCCTCCGGCGTCGATGCGCTCGGCCGCATCGAGCAGCAGGCTGCGGGCGGCGTAGAGCTTGGTGCCCATGTCGGCGAGCATGTTGCCGACGGACTGGTGCTGCCAGATCGGCACCCCGAAGCTCTCCCGGTCCTGCGCGTATTGCAGTGCGTCATCGAAGGCGGCCCGTGCCACCCCGGTCGCCCTGGCCGCGACCTGGATCCGCCCGACCTCCAGGCCCTTCATCATCTGGGCGAAGCCGCGTCCTTCGACGTCACCGAGGACGGCGTCCGAATCCACCCGGCAGTCAACGAAATTGATCTCGCAACTCTCGACACCCTTGTAGCCCAGTTTGGGCAGGTCCTTGGAGACCGTGAAGCCGGGCACCTTCTCCACCAACAGGATCGACACACCCTTGTGCGCAGGCGTGGCGGAAGGATCGGTCTTGCACAACAACGCGACGAGACCGGCTTTACGCGCATTACTGATCCAGGTCTTCGACCCGTTGATGACGTAGCCAGACTCGTCCTTTGTCGCCACCGTGCGCATGGCCTGCAGGTCGGAGCCGCCGCCGGGTTCGGTGAGCGCCATCGTCGCGCGCAGCTCGCCGGTGGCCATGCGGGGGAGGTAGCGCTGCTTCTGCTCTTCGGTGCCGAACTGCAGCAGCAGCTTGGAGACCACGGTGTGCCCGCCCATGGCGCCGGCCAGGCTCATCCAGCCGCGCGCGAGCTCCTCGGTGACCTGCGCATAGCAGGGCATCGAAACCGCGGCGAACCCATACGGTTCGGGGATCGCCAGGCCGAAGATGCCCATCTCCTTCATCGCCTCGATGAGGTCTTCGGGATAGGTGTTCGTGTGCTCGAGTTCCCGGACGACGGGCCGGACCTGCTTGTCGACGAAGTCGTGGACGGTGGTGACGATGGCCTGCTCTTCGGCGGACAAGGTGATCACTGTGGCTTTCCTCCCTAACTTTATAGAAAATATTCTATAGAGTTTGGGTATGTCTGACTCGACCGATCCGATGGCGGCGGTCCGCCGGTATATCGACGCCTTCAACAACGGTGATGCCGACGCGATGGCCGCGGTGTGCGCTGATCCCATGCAAATTCTCGACGGCATGGCGCCGCATGTGTGGCAGGGGCCGAGGGCAACTCAAGACTGGTGGCGCGATGTGCTCACCGAAGGGCAACATCTCGGCGCATCGGGGTACCGCATCACGCTCGATGAGCCACGGCATGTCGACGTCAACGGGGACTGCGGCTATGTCGTCGTTCCGGCGACGATGACGTTCGACCTCAAGGGGCAGACGGTCGTGCAGACCGGGGGAGTCTTCACGGTCGCACTCCGCGATGGTGCCGACGGATGGCGGCTGAGCGCCTGGGCGTGGGCCAAGGGAACCAACAGCCCTGCATGAGCTGTTTGTACAGGTGAGAGTGGATTTTGAAGAGTGCCCCCGGCAGGATTCGAACCTGCGGCCTTCTGCTCCGGAGGCAGACGCTCTATCCCCTGAGCTACGGGGGCGCGGGCTGAAGATCAGCTGCGCCGATTGGGCTTGCATAGCGTAGCGCATAGAAGAGCGAATACGGATTCGGGGCGCGGGGACCCCAGACCATAGGATGGACCCTCGTGACCCCCGCCGACCTTGCAGAGCTGCTCAAGGCTACTGCCGCCGCAGTGCTGACCGAACACGACCTGGACACCGCCGCGTTGCCCGACACCGTCACGGTCGAGCGCCCGCGCAACCTTGAGCACGGCGACTACGCGACCAACCTCGCGCTGCAGCTCGGTAAGAAGGTCGGCGTCAATCCGCGCGAGCTGGCCGGCTGGCTGGCCACCGCCCTGACCGCAGCCGACGGCGTCGCCGCCGCCGAGGTCGCCGGGCCCGGGTTCGTCAACCTGCGCATCGAGGCGTCCGCGCAGGGCGTCATCGTCACCAACGTGCTGGGTGCGGGTGCGGCCTACGGCAATTCCACCGAGCTGAACGAGAAGGTCAACCTGGAGTTCGTCTCGGCCAACCCGACCGGACCCATCCATATCGGCGGCACCCGCTGGGCCGCCGTGGGCGATGCGCTTGGCCGGCTGCTGTCCACCCAGGGGGCCGACGTCACCCGCGAGTACTACTTCAACGACCACGGCGCCCAGATCGACCGGTTCGCCCGCTCGTTGGTCGCCGCGGCCAAGGGGGAGCCGGCCCCGGAGGACGGCTACGCCGGTACCTACATCAACGACATCGCCGCGTCCGTGCTGGCCAAACGCCCCGATGTGATGAGCCTGCCCGCCGACGAGCAGCAGGAAACCTTCCGTGTGATCGGCGTGGACCTGATGTTCACCCACATCAAGGAATCGCTGCACGAGTTCGGCACCGACTTCGACGTCTACACCCACGAAGACTCGATGCACACCTCCGGCCGCGTGGACCAGGCCATCGCCAAGCTGCGCGAGACCGGCAACATTTACGAGAAGGACGGCGCAACCTGGTTGCGCACCACCGAATTCGGCGACGACAAGGACCGCGTCGTCATCAAGAGCGACGGCAACGCCGCCTACATCGCTGGTGACCTCGCCTACTACCTCGACAAGCGCCAGCGCGGATTCGACCTGTGCATCTACATGCTCGGCGCCGACCACCACGGTTACATCGCCCGGCTGAAGGCGGCCGCCGCGGCGCTCGGGGACAACCCGGACACCGTCGAGGTGCTGATCGGGCAGATGGTCAATCTGGTCCGCGACGGCCAGCCGGTGCGGATGAGCAAGCGGGCCGGCACCGTCATCACCCTCGACGATCTGGTCGAGGCAATCGGCGTGGACGCCGCGCGGTACTCGCTCATCCGGTCTTCGGTGGACACCCCGATCGACATCGATCTGGCGCTGTGGTCCAGTGCGTCCAACGAAAACCCGGTCTACTACGTGCAATACGCACACGCCCGGCTGTCGGCCCTGGCGCGCAACGCCGCCGACCTCGGCGTCACCGCCGACACCGCCCACCTGGATCTGCTGACCCATGAGAAAGAGGGCATCCTGATCCGCAACCTGGGCGAGTTCCCCCGGGTGCTCAAGGCCGCTGCCGCGCTGCGGGAGCCGCACCGGGTGTGCCGGTACCTGGAAGACCTGGCCGGGGACTACCACCGGTTCTACGACGCCTGCCGCGTGCTGCCGCAGGGCGATGAAAACCCGGGCGAGCTCAATTCGGCACGGCTCGCCCTGTGTGACGCCACCCGTCAGGTGATCGCCAACGGTCTGGCCATCCTCGGTGTCACCGCCCCGGAGCGGATGTGAACGCGCATCCCGCCGGACCCAGGCACGCCGAGGAGATCCACCACCCCGGCGCGCCCGAGAAGCCGCAGACCCCTGACGAAATCCTGCTGCTGGCCCCGAACGTGTGGCCCCGCAACCTGGTTCGCGGCAACGACGGAGTGGTGACGATCGCCGGGGTACCCGTCACCGAGCTGGCGGCCCAATACGGCACCCCGCTGTTCGTGATCGACGAGGACGACTTCCGGTCCCGCTGCCGCGATATCGCCGCGGCCTTCGGCGGTGGCGACTACGTGCACTACGCCGCCAAGGCGTTCCTGTGCAGCGAGATCGCGCGGTGGGTCGACCAGGAGGGCCTGTCCCTCGACGTCGCAACCGGGGGAGAGTTGGCCGTTGCCCTGCACGCGAACTTCCCGCCCGAGCGAATCACCCTGCACGGCAACAACAAATCCGTCGCTGAGCTGACCACCGCGGTCAAGGCCGGGGTCGGGCACGTGGTGGTCGATTCCCTGATCGAGATCGAGCGCCTGGACGAGGTCGCCGCAGCGGCGGGCATCGTCCAGGACGTGCTGGTCCGGGTTACCCCGGGCGTGGAGGCGCACACCCACGAGTTCATCTCGACCGCGCACGAGGACCAGAAGTTCGGCCTGTCGCTGGCCAGCGGTGCGGCGATGGAAGCGGTCCGCAAGGTGTTCGCCACCGACAACCTGCGCCTGGTCGGATTGCACAGCCACATCGGCAGCCAGATCTTCGATGTGGCCGGCTTCGAAGTGGCCGCCCACCGGGTGATCGGCCTACTGCGCGATGTCGTCTCCGAGTTCGGGGTCGAGAAGACGTCGCAGATGTCGGTCATCGACCTGGGTGGCGGTCTGGGCATTTCCTATGTGCCGCAAGATGATCCGCCGCCGATGCAGGAGCTTGCCGACAAGCTCAAGGCCATCGTGCGCAGCGAGTCCGAGGCCGTCGGGCTGCCCACGCCCAAGCTGGTGGTGGAACCGGGCCGCGCCATCGCCGGTCCGGGCACCATCACGCTCTACGAGGTCGGCACCGTCAAGGACGTCGCGGTCAGCGCCTCGGCGCAGCGGCGCTACGTGAGCGTCGACGGCGGGATGAGCGACAACATCCGCCCGGCCCTGTACGACGCCGAATACGACGCGCGACTGGTCTCCCGCGTCAGCGACGCACCCGCGGCCCTGGCGCGCATCGTCGGAAAACACTGCGAGACCGGTGACATCATCGTCCGCGATACCTGGGTCTCCGATGACATCGCGCCGGGCGATCTGCTGGCAGTGGCCGCGACCGGCGCCTACTGCTACTCGATGTCGAGTCGGTACAACCTGCTGTGCCGGCCCGCCGTGGTGGCGGTGAAGGACGGCAAGACGCGGTTGGTGCTCCGCCGGGAGACCGTCGACGATCTTTTGAGCCTGGAGGTGAGTGGTCAATGAGTGAGAAGTCCATCGGCGTAGCGGTCCTGGGGCTGGGCAACGTCGGCAGCGAAGTGGTGCGCATCATCAACGAGAGCGCCACCGATCTCGCAGCCCGTATCGGTGCCCCGCTCGAGCTGCGCGGTATCGGAGTGCGCAAGGTCTCCGGTGACCGTGGCGTGCCGAAGGATCTGCTCACCGACGACATCATGGAGTTGGTGTCACGCGACGACGTCGACATCGTGGTGGAGTTGATGGGTCCGGTGAAGCCGGCCCGCAAGGCCATCCTCGCCGCGCTCGAACAGGGCAAGTCGGTGGTCACCGCCAACAAGGCGCTGATGGCGCAGTCCACCGGTGAACTCGCGCAGGCCGCCGAAAAGGCGCGCGTGGACCTGTATTTCGAGGCCGCGGTGGCGGGTGCCATCCCGGTCATCCGGCCGCTCACCCAATCGCTGGCCGGCGACACGGTGCTGCGGGTGGCCGGCATCGTCAACGGCACCACCAACTACATCCTGTCCGAGATGGACAGCACCGGCGCCGATTACACCTCGGCCCTGGCCGACGCCGGCGCGCTGGGTTACGCCGAGGCCGATCCCACCGCCGACGTCGAGGGCTACGACGCCGCGGCCAAGGCCGCGATCCTGGCCTCGATCGCCTTCCACACCCGGGTCACCGCCGACGACGTGTATCGCGAAGGCATCACCAAGGTGAGCGCGGCCGACTTCGAGTCCGCACGCGCGCTGGGTTGCACCATCAAGCTCCTGGCCATCTGTGAGCGGCTGACCAGTGATGAAGGCAAGCAACGTGTTTCGGCCCGGGTCTACCCGGCACTGGTGCCGTTGTCCCACCCGCTCGCCGCGGTCAACGGCGCCTTCAACGCGGTGGTGGTCGAGGCCGAGGCGGCCGGCCGGCTGATGTTCTACGGCCAGGGCGCCGGGGGAGCGCCGACCGCATCGGCGGTGATGGGCGACGTCGTGATGGCCGCGCGCAACCGGGTCCAGGGTGGCCGTGGCCCGCGCGAATCGAAGTACGCCAAGTTGCCGATCGCCCCGATCGGGTTCATCCCCACCCGTTACTACGTCAACATGAATGTTTCGGACCGGCCCGGCGTGTTGTCCGCCGTGGCAGCCGAATTCGCCAAGCGTGAGGTCAGCATCGCCGAGGTGCGCCAGGAGGGCATGGTCGACGAGGAGGGGCAGCCGTGTGGCGCCCGGATCGTCGTGGTCACCCACCAGGCCACCGATGCCGCGCTCTCGGAAACCGTCGAGGCGCTGGCCGATCTCGACGTGGTGCAGACCATCAACAGCGTGCTGCGTATGGAAGGAACGACCGCATGAACCCCGGGACGCAAGGAAAGACCAGCGCAGGGCCGGTGCACCGGCCCTGGCCGGGATTGATCGAGGCCTACCGTGACCGGCTGCCGGTCGGCGACGACTGGACGCCGATCACCTTGCTCGAGGGCGGCACGCCGCTCATCCACGCCAAGCGTCTGAGTGAACTCACCGGCTGCACAGTGCATCTCAAGGTCGAGGGGCTCAACCCGACCGGGTCCTTCAAGGACCGCGGGATGACCGTGGCGGTCACCGAGTCGCTGGCCCGTGGGCAGCAGGCCGTGCTGTGTGCCTCCACCGGCAACACCTCCGCTTCTGCGGCGGCCTACGCCGCCCAGGCCGGGATCACCTGTGCGGTGCTGATTCCGCAGGGCAAGATCGCGATGGGCAAGCTGGCGCAGGCAGTGATGTACGGCGCCAAGATCATTCAGGTCGACGGCAACTTCGACGACTGCCTGGAGCTGGCCCGCAAGATCACCGCGGACTTCCCGACCATCGCCCTGGTGAACTCGGTCAACCCCTACCGCATCGAGGGCCAGAAGACCGCCGCATTCGAGATCGTCGACGCCCTCGGCACCGCCCCTGACGTGCACTCACTGCCTGTGGGCAACGCGGGCAACATCACTGCCTACTGGAAGGGCTACCGCGAGTACCACCGCGACGGCCTGTCCGAACGGTTGCCGCGCATGCTCGGCACCCAGGCAGCCGGAGCCGCTCCGCTGGTGCTCGGCGAGCCGGTGAAGGAGCCCGAGACCATCGCCACCGCGATCCGGATCGGTTCGCCGGCGTCGTGGTCCGGAGCTGTCGAGGCTCAGCAGCAGTCCAACGGCCGCTTCCTGGCCGCCACCGACGAGGAGATCCTCGCCGCGTATCACCTGGTCGCCCGCAGCGAAGGCGTGTTCGTCGAGCCCGCGTCGGCGGCCAGCATCGCGGGCCTGCTCAAGTCGGTCGAGGACGGGTGGGTCAAGCGTGGCTCCACCGTGGTCTGCACCGTCACCGGCAACGGTCTCAAGGATCCCGACACCGCGCTCAAGGGCATGCCCACCGTCACCGCGGTGCCGGTGGATCCGGTGGCCGTCGTCGCCAAGCTCGGACTGGTCTGAGCCTGGTGACTCAGACCCTGCCCGCCGGGCTCACGGCCACTGCTGTCGTCGCAGCGTCCAGCGCCAACCTCGGCCCAGGCTTCGACAGCCTCGGGCTGGCGTTGAGCCTGTACGACGAGATCATCGTCGAGACAACCGAATCCGGCCTTCAGTTGGAGGTCGAGGGCGAGGGGGCAGGCCAGGTTCCGCTTGATGCGACCCATCTTGTGGTGCGGGCCATCGAGGCGGGGTTGCAGGCCACCGGCCATCGCGCTGCCGGGCTGATCGTGCGCTGCCGCAACGAGATTCCCCATTCTCGTGGCCTCGGGTCATCAGCTGCCGCCGTTGTCGGCGGTCTGGCGGCGGTCAACGGCCTTGTGGCGCAAGCTGGTTCGGACCCGATGAATGAAGAGCAGCTGATTCAGCTGTCCAGCGAGTTCGAGGGGCATTCGGACAACGCCGCGGCAGCGGTGCTGGGTGGAGCGGTGGTGTCCTGGACCGAGACCGGTGACGACGAGCGGCCGCGGTACCGCGCGGCACCGGTGCGGGTGCATCCGGACATCCGGCTGTTTCCCGCGGTTCCGCAGGTACGGTCGTCCACCGCCGAGACCCGCGCGGTGCTGCCCGAGGAGGTCAGCCACCTCGACGCGCGCTTCAACGTCAGCCGGGCGGCCCTGCTCGTCGTGGCGTTGAGCGAGCGCCCGGATCTGTTGATGGCCGCCACGCAGGATGTGTTGCATCAGCCACAACGCGCCGCGGCGATGCCGGCCTCGGCGGAATACCTGCAGCGGTTGCGGCGTTGTGGAGTGGCAGCAGTGCTGTCCGGGGCCGGACCTACGGTCCTGGGGCTGAGTTCGCAGGTGGGACTACCTGATGAGGCCATCGAATACGGCACTGCGCAGGGGTTCACCGTCAGGGAAATGTCGGTCGGAGCGGGCGTCCGCTGGACGTCGGGCGTGGCCGCCAGGAACTGACGATTGAGCGACACGAGAAGAAGCAAACACCACACGCCCAGCGTTGACGTTGCTTGATTACTTCACCAAAGCGGGTTATTCTCGCTCTCGTCCAGCACTCGCAGCGTTTCTGCCTGCGTCGACACCAGGACGACCACCCAATCTTCTTGTGTTCTACTCGTGGACTGACGGTTCGCCGTATATCGGCGAATCCTGGCGATCGCCGTTGCACAGGCGACGGTGTGAGCTACGCGCTCAGCGGTTCAGCTGAACGCGCATCGACCTTTGGGGAACCCTCGTACGACCTGATGCGCGAGGGAAAGAAAGGAAATCCGTGACAGATACGGACCTCTTCACGGCTGACAGCGCCAATGGCGCTGGAGATATACCGAACGCCGTGACATCTGAAAGCACTGCGACCGCTGACACCGCGGCCCCGGCTGCTGCCTCTGCGCCCGGTTCGGACACCGCGCGGCGCGCTTCGAGCGCCCGGCCCGCGTCGCTGTCGACCATGGTGCTGCCTGAGCTGCGAGCGCTGGCCAAGGAAATCGGTGTTGAAGGCGCGTCCGGTTTGCGCAAGAGTGAATTGATCGCAGCCATTCGCGCCCACCGCGGCGAATCCAACGGCGCCACCCAGGCCCCGGAGAACGCCCCCGCCGACGTCCAGCCGGACGCCGGCGCCGAGGCCGCTGAGCAGCCCGCGACCCGTCGTCGTGAACGCCGGGGTTCCTCGCGTCAGGCCGGTGCCCCGGTCGCCGAGGCCACTCAGGACGACTCGGCGGCCGCAGCCGCCGAGGCTCCCAAGGGCGAGGCTAAGGCGCAGTCCGCGGCCGAGGCCGACACCAAGGATGCCGAACCTGCCGCTGAGCAGCAGGAAAAGCCCGCCAAGCAGGACAAGCGTGACCGCCAGGAACGGCGTGAGAAGCGCGAGCAGCGCGACCAGTCCGACGGCGAGAACAAGGGCGACAACAAGGGCGACCGCGACCAGAAGCAGGACAAGGGCCAGGCCCGCGACCAGTCCGATCAGCAGGACAACCAGCAGAACCGGGGCGGAAACTCGTCAGGCAACAACGATGGCGATGACGACGGCGAGGGCCGTCAGGGCCGCCGCGGCCGCCGGTTCCGTGACCGTGACCGTCGCCGCCGTGGAGAGCGCGGCGCCGAGGGTGGAAACGAGACCGAGCTGCGTGAGGACGACGTCGTCCAGCCGGTCGCCGGCATCCTCGATGTCCTCGACAACTACGCATTCGTCCGTACCTCGGGCTACCTGGCCGGGCCGAACGACGTCTACGTGTCGATGAACATGGTGCGCAAGAACGGTCTGCGCCGTGGCGATGCGGTCACCGGCGCGGTGCGCGTGCCCCGAGAGGGCGACGGCGGTGGCAACAACCCGCGGCAGAAGTTCAACCCGCTGGTGCGCCTGGACAGCGTCAACGGTGGTCCCGTCGAAGCGGCCAAGAACCGCCCCGACTTCACCAAGCTGACCCCGCTGTACCCGAACCAGCGGCTGCGCCTGGAGACCACGCCCGAGCGGCTGACCACCCGCGTGATCGACCTGATCATGCCGATCGGTAAGGGCCAGCGCGCCCTGATCGTGTCGCCGCCCAAGGCCGGCAAGACCACGATCATGCAGGACATCGCCAACGCGATCACCAAGAACAACCCGGAATGCCACCTCATGGTGGTGCTCGTCGACGAGCGTCCGGAAGAGGTCACCGACATGCAGCGTTCGGTGAAGGGCGAGGTCATCGCCTCGACGTTCGACCGTCCGCCGTCAGACCACACCCAGGCCGCCGAGCTGGCGATCGAGCGGGCCAAGCGCCTGGTCGAGCAGGGCAAGGACGTCGTGGTGCTGCTGGACTCGATCACCCGGCTGGGCCGCGCGTACAACAACGCGTCCCCGGCCTCGGGCCGCATCCTGTCCGGTGGTGTGGACTCCACCGCGCTGTACCCGCCCAAGCGGTTCCTCGGCGCGGCGCGCAACATCGAGCACGGCGGCTCGCTGACCATCATCGCCACGGCGATGGTCGAGACCGGTTCGACGGGTGACACCGTGATCTTCGAGGAGTTCAAGGGCACCGGTAACGCCGAGCTCAAGCTGGACCGCAAGATCGCCGAGCGCCGGGTGTTCCCCGCGGTCGACGTCAACCCGTCCGGCACCCGCAAGGACGAGCTGCTGCTGTCCCCGGATGAGTTCGCGATCGTGCACAAGCTGCGCCGCGTGCTGTCCGGCCTGGATTCGCACCAGGCCATCGACCTGCTGATGAGCCAGCTGCGCAAGACCAAGAACAACTACGAGTTCCTGGTGCAGGTCTCCAAGACCGCCCCGGGCTCGATGGACGTCGACTAAGTACGACAACGTGAAAGGCCCCCGATATTCGGGGGCCTTTTGCGTGCCGTCAGGAAGTTGTCGCCGGGCGCAGCGCGGGCATCAGGTAGCGCCGAACCTGGGCGAGGACCGCGTCCCCGTCACTGGGATCCAGTGTGTTGCCCGGCACGGTCGCCAGCGAGATCAACACTCGCGCAACCCATTCCGACGCCTCGGGGAGGTTGATGTCGGCGCGGACCTCGCCGCGGTCGCGGGCGGCCGCCAGGTAGGGCGACCAGAATTCGGCGAGATCGGGGATCATGCCCTGTACGCCGGCGCCCGCACAGGCGGCGAACTCCTCGGGCTCGTCGGTGCGGAGCTTCATCAACACCGCGCCGGGATCGTCGTACGCCCGCAGGCCGTTGGCGACACCCCAGGCGATCTGCCGGTCCAGCCCGTCGATCTGCTCGAGCATGGCCTGGGCTTCCGACCAGAACGTGTCGTTGAGCCGCACGATCACCGCGCCCAGCAGGGTCACCTTGTCAGGGAAGTGGCGGTACAGCCACCCGCGCGATACGCCTGCGGCCTCGGCCACCTCGGAGACGGTGGTGGCGCGAATGCCCTTGGTGCGCAGACATTCCTCGGCAGCGTCTATCAGTCGATCTCGCACGCTGCGCGGGGCCGTGGTGCTGGTCAACTGTGGTGTCTCCTGGTCTTCTGGCGGTGGTTAGGTACATGATTCTGCCAAGGGTGTATCCCGTCGCGCCACAACCATGGTAGACAGTTTTCTAAATCTGTTCACTAATCTTTGGGGATCATCGGATGGCCGAAACGCTGCAGCAGCTGCTCCGCGAGCGCGAAGGAGGCGACACGGTCGCCGTCAAGTACGGCGACCGTACCTGGACCTGGCGCGAGCACATCGGCGAGGCGAAGGCCCAGGCGGCCTCCCTGATCGGCATGGCCGATCCGCAGCGCCCGCTGCATGTCGGCACCCTGCTGGGCAACACCCCCGACATGCTGACCGCGCTGGCCGCCGCGGCACTCGGCGGCTACGTGCTGTGCGGGATCAACAACACCCGCCGGGGCGAGGCGCTGGCCCGCGATATCGCCCGGGTCGAATGTCAATTCGTGCTCGTGGACCCGCAGCACCGCGAGCTGCTCGACGGTGTCGAGCTGCCGGGGGTCACCGTCATCGACGTGTCGGAAGCAGTCTGGTCGCCGCAGGAACTCACCCCGCACCGCGAGGTCGGGCCCGACGACACCTTCATGATGATTTTCACCTCGGGCACCAGCGGTGAGCCCAAGGCGGTCGAGGTGGCACATTCCATCGTGCTGTTCTCGGCTGCGGCACTGGTACAGCGTTACGACCTCACCGAGGCGGACACCTGCTACCTGGCCATGCCGTTGTTCCACTCGAACGGCGTGTACGCGGGCTGGGGCGTGGCACTCGGATCCGGTGCCGCCATGGCGCCGGCACAGTTCTCCGCGTCCGGTTTCCTGCCGGACATCCGCCGCTACGGCGCCACCTACATGAACTACGTGGGCAAGCCGCTGGCCTACATCCTGGCCACCCCCGCCCACGACGACGACCACGACAACACGCTGCGGGTGGCGTTCGGCAACGAGGCCGCCGACCGCGACATCGACGAGTTCAGCCGGCGGTTCGGCTGCAGTGTGTGGGATGGGTTCGGCTCTACCGAGCTGGCGATCATCATCACCCGCTCCGAGGGCACCCCGCCCGGCAGCGTCGGCCAGGGATTTCCCGGGGTGGCGATATACAACCCGGAAACCGTTGAGGAGTGCGAGGTCGCCCGGTTCGACGAGACCGGCGCGCTGGTCAACGCCGACGCCGCCACCGGCGAGCTGGTCAACACCAACGGCAGCGGGATGTTCCGCGGCTACCACAACGATCAGGACGCGACCGACGAGCGGCTCCGGCACGGCATGTACTGGTCGGGCGACCTGGCCTACCGCGACGCCGACGGCTGGATCTACCTGGCCGGGCGGACCGCGGACTGGATGCGGGTGGACGGCGAGAACATCACCGCCGCGCCGATCGAGCGGATCCTGTTGCGGGAGGCGGTCATCAGCCGCGTCGCGGTCTACCCTGTCCCCGACGAATTCGTCGGCGATCAGGTGATGGCGGCCATCGTGCTGCGCGACGGTCAGACCCTGACACCGGAATCGTTCGCGGAGTTCCTCGCCGCGCAAGCGGACCTGTCGCCCAAGTCCTGGCCGCGGTACGTCTGGCTCGCCGACGATCTGCCCAGCACCGCGACCAACAAGATCCTCAAGCGTGAACTGGTCGCGCTCGGTGCCGATCCGGCCGGTCGCGTGCTGTGGAAGCGCGACGGCACGGCCTACACAGCCATGTGACCGAACCGGCGAGGAATAGTGGCCGGTCATCGCGCGTTTAGGCTGTTGGCGGTTGACCTGGCATAATGGACCGCCGACCCTCGGTCCCGGTTCACGTCCATCTGAATTGCGGGCGACCCGGGCCAACGATTGAAGAGGAACCCATGAAAACAGGCATTCACCCTGAGTATGTCGAGACCACGGTGCACTGTGGTTGCGGCAATACCTTCCAGACCCGTAGCACCAAGCAGAGCGGCCAGATCGTGGTCGAGGTCTGCTCGCAGTGCCACCCGTTCTACACCGGCAAGCAGAAGATCCTCGACAGCGGCGGCCGCGTGGCCCGCTTCGAGAAGCGGTACGGCAAGCGCAAGCCTGCCGGTGATCAGGCTGCCGCAGCCGACAAGTAGCTACGTCAACGGCGCCCGATCTGTCGCATATGCGTCAGATCTGGGCGCTGTTCTCGTTTTCAGGAACGAGTTGGCGGCATAAGTGGAAAGGATGTGGCTGACGTGACGGATACCGCTCCCGCGATCGAGGCGCTGCTCGCTGAGCACGCGGACCTGGAGCGCCAGCTCGCCGATCCCAACCTGCACGCCGATGCCTCGGCCGCGCGCAAGGTGGGCCGCCGTTTCGCCCAGGTGTCGCCTGTCGTCGGCACCTACCGCAAGCTCGAAGCCGCTCGCGGCGATCTCGAGGCGGCCCGTGAACTCGCGGCCGACGATCCCAGCTTCGCCGACGAGGTGGACGAGCTGACCGCCAAGGTCACCGAGCTCGACGCGCAGCTGACCGACCAGCTCGCGCCCCGCGACCCGCACGACGCCGATGACATCGTGCTTGAGGTCAAGTCCGGGGAAGGCGGAGAGGAATCGGCGCTGTTCGCCGCCGACCTGGCCCGGATGTACATCCGGTACGCTGAGCGGCACGGCTGGACGGTGACCGTGCTCGACGAGACGTGGTCCGACCTCGGCGGCTACAAGGACGCCACGATCACCATCGCCAGCAAGGGCGATTCCGCCGACGGCGTGTGGTCGCGCATGAAGTTCGAGGGCGGCGTCCACCGCGTCCAGCGGGTGCCCGTCACCGAATCGCAGGGCCGCGTGCACACCTCGGCCGCCGGCGTCCTGGTCTATCCCGAGCCCGAAGACGTCGAGCAGGTGCAGATCGACGAGTCCGATCTGCGCATCGACGTCTACCGGTCCTCCGGCAAGGGCGGACAGGGCGTGAACACGACCGACTCCGCGGTCCGCATCACCCACCTGCCCACGGGAATCGTCGTGACATGCCAGAACGAGCGCTCGCAGCTGCAGAACAAGGCCCGGGCCATGGTGGTGCTCGCCGCGCGACTGCAGGCGCTTGCCGAGGAGCAGGCGTCGGCCGACGCATCGGCCGACCGAGCCAGCCAGATCCGCACGGTGGACCGCAGCGAACGGATCCGCACCTACAACTTCCCCGAGAACCGGATCGCGGATCACCGCATCAACTTCAAGGCGCACAACCTCGATCAGGTGCTCGACGGGGACATGGACGCGTTGCTCGATGCGCTGGGTGCCGCCGACAAACAGGCCCGGCTGCAGCAGCAGTCATGACCCGTCTGCGGCAGGCGATCGAGGCCGCAACGGCACGCCTGGCCGCCGCCGGCGTCGCCTCCCCGCGTATCGACGCCGAGCTGCTGGCCGCACACATCGTGGGTGTCGACCGCAGCCGGCTGATGTTTGTCGACGAGCCCGGCGGCCGGTTCGAGCAGGACTATGACGAACTCGTCGCCGCCCGGTCCCGCCGCATCCCTTTGCAGCACCTGGTCGGCACCGCGCCGTTCGGTCCGTTGACGCTCGCCGTCGGCCCCGGTGTGTTCATCCCGCGCCCGGAAACCGAGGCGCTGCTGGAATGGGCGTGTGCACAACGGCTACCGGACAACCCGCTGATCGTCGACCTGTGCACCGGCTCGGGCGCGTTGGCGTTGGGGCTGGCCGCGCGGTGGCCCGATGCGCGGGTGCTGGCCGTCGAGAACTCGTCGGCGGCCCTGGAATTTGCGCGACGCAACGCGGCGGGCACGCCCGTCGAAATCGTCGAAGCCGACGTCACCACGCCGGGCCTGCTGGCCGAGCTCGATGCCCGGGTGGACCTGCTGGTATCCAACCCGCCCTATATCCCAGAGGCTGCGATCCTGGAACCCGAAGTGGCCGAACATGATCCCGCTGCCGCGCTGTTCGGCGGCCCGGACGGCATGTCGGTGATCCGGCCGATCGTCACCCTCGCCGCGCGGTGGTTGCGCGACGGTGCGCCGTGCGGCATCGAACACGATGACACCACTTCCGAGCTGTGCGTCGGCACTTTCGCCGACGACGGACACTTCACCGGGGTCACCGCGCGTCGTGACCTCGCCGGGCGACCCCGCTTTGTCACGGCGACGCGGATTGCGAGAAGCTGAGTTGATGCGCGCACCGACCGGGGAGCCGACATGACCATCTTCGATTGCACCGATGCCGATCAGCGTGCGACCGGCATCGCCTCGGCGGTCAGCGCGGTCAAAGGTGGCCGGCTCGTGGTGATGCCCACCGACACCGTCTACGGCATCGGGGCCGACGCGTTCGATTCGGAAGCGGTGGGTGCACTGCTGGCGGCCAAGGGCCGGGGCCGCAACATGCCCGTCGGTGTGTTCGTCGGTTCGTGGAACACCATCGACGGGCTGGTGTACTCCGTGCCGCCGGCCGCCCGCGAGTTGATCCGGGCGTTCTGGCCGGGTGCGCTGAGCCTGGTGGTCACGCAGGCACCGTCGCTGCAGTGGGATCTCGGTGACGCCAACGGCAGCGTCATGCTGCGGATGCCGCTGCACCCGGTGGCCATCGAGTTGCTGCGGGAAGTCGGGCCCATGGCGCAGTCCAGTGCCAATGTCTCGGGCCAGCCGGCCGCGGTGACCGCTGCCGAGGCCCACGAGCAACTCGGTGACAAGGTCGAGGTCTATCTCGACGGCGGGCCCGCCGAACAACAGGCCGCATCCACGATCGTCGACCTCACCGGCGTCCAGCCGCGCATCCTGCGGACGGGCCCGATCAGTGCGGCGGACATCGCCAGGGTCGTCGGCGTGGAAACGTCCACGCTCACAACAACACCTACGGAGTGATCTCAGCTTGCTGCAGTACGGTTCATCGGTGATGTCGGCCGGTGACGTAGTGATCCCCGCGGTCAATTCCGGCCTTCTCGCGCTGTCGGACCGGGGGGCCGGTGTGCCGCTGCGTGAGCTGGCTCTGGTCGGGCTGACCGCCGCGATCATCACGTACTTCGCCACCGGCTGGGTGCGGGTGCTGGCCATTCGCGTCGGCGCCGTCGCCTACCCGCGGGAACGCGACGTCCACGTACAGCCGATCCCGCGCATGGGCGGGTTGGCCATGTACATCGGGGTCGCCGCGGCGGTGCTGCTGGCCTCGCAACTGCCGGCACTCACACGGGGATTCGTCTACTCGACCGGTATGCCCGCGGTCGTGGTGGCCGGCGGGCTGATCATGGCCATCGGGTTGATCGACGACCGCTGGGGGCTGGACGCGCTGACCAAGTTCGCCGGCCAGATCACCGCGGCCAGCGTGCTGGTCACCATGGGTGTGGCCTGGAGCGTGCTCTACATCCCGATCGGGGGAGTGGGCACGATCGTGCTCGACCAGGTCTCGTCGATCCTGCTGACGCTGGCGCTCACGGTGTCGATCGTCAACGCCATGAACTTCGTCGACGGACTGGACGGTCTGGCCGCCGGGCTCGGACTCATCACCGCGCTGGCCATCTGCATCTTCTCGGTCGGGCTGCTGCGCGATCACGGTGGCGACGTCCTGTTCTACCCGCCGGCGGTGATCTCGGTGGTGCTGGCCGGGGCCTGCCTGGGTTTCCTGCCACACAACTTCCACCGGGCCAGGATCTTCATGGGAGATTCGGGGTCCATGCTGATCGGTCTCATGCTGGGCGCGGCGTCGACGACAGCCGCCGGACCCATCTCACAGAACGCCTACGGGGCGCGTGACGTCTTCGCGCTGATGTCGCCATTCCTGCTCGTGATCGCCGTGATGCTGGTGCCCGCACTGGACACGTTGCTCGCGATCGTGCGACGCACTCGCGCCGGCCGCAGCCCGCTCAGCCCCGACAAGATGCATCTGCATCACCGGTTGCTGCAGATCGGGCACTCGCATCGCCGCGCCGTGTTGCTGATCTACCTGTGGGTCGGCATCATCGCCTTCGGCGCGGCAGCCACGATCTTCTTCGATCCGCGCTACACCGGCGCGGTCGTGGTGGCCGCAATTCTGGTGGCGATCGTGGTGACTCTCATTCCGCTGCTGCAACGCGGGAACGAAGCCGCCGAAGACGAGCACGAGGCGAAGTACGACGAAAAGTAGTAGGCCACGTTTAGGGGTGCCTACCATGTGTTAGGGTGCTGCCAGAACCCGAAAAACCTCGCGGGTTGCCGGCCCGGCCCATCGGTTCGACGAACCGTCAGGTGCCGATCAACGACCGACAAAGGGAGCTACCCCGTGGGTGATTCAAGCCCGCCCGCCGCCCTCCGATATTCTCGGCGGGCACGCACAGGGTTTTGCCAGGGGGCAGCAACCGTTGGCATCTCCGAGTGTGCAGCTTTTCGTGACAGCGGGATTGGGGTGAAGCAGTGACGACGCCAGCGCAAGACGCGCCGTTGGTGTTCCCGTCGGTGGCCTTCCGGCCGCTGCGTCTCCTGATCGTTTGCGTCGCACTGACCGCGCTGGCCATTCTGGCCGCCGGATTCACCGGACACATCTTCTTCGGCGTCTTCTTCGGCGTCGGCCTGGCACTCGGCTTGGTCAACGCCCTACTGGTGCGCCGCGCCGTCGAATCGATCACGGCCGAGGACCACCCGCTCAAGAAGAAGATGGCCGTCAACTCCGCGACGCGGCTGCTGATCATCACCGCGATCGCACTCGGCATCGCATTTGTCTTCAAAACCTCGGGCGGCATCGCGGTGCTGTTCGGGCTGGCGATTTTCCAGGCTCTGCTGGTGATGAGCACCAGCATCCCCGTGCTGCGGAAGATCCGCTCTAACGGCCTGGATGTCTTGGATACGGAATCGAAGGGTTGAGCTGACCTATATGACTCAGACGACGACGGTGCTCGCCGCCGAAGAGGGTGGCGCCGCCATCCACGTCGGCCACCACACGATGGTGTTCGAGCTGTTCGGGATGACGTTCAACGGTGACACCATCCTGGCCACCGCGATCACCGCGGTGATCGTGATCGGCCTGGCGTTCGTCCTGCGCGCCAAGGTCACCTCCACCGGCGTGCCGGGTGGTGTGCAGCTGTTCTGGGAGGCCCTGACCATCCAGATGCGCGGTCAGATCGAGAGCTCGATCGGTATGAAGGTCGCGCCGTTCGTGCTGCCCCTGGCTGTGGCGCTGTTCTCGTTCATCCTGATCTCCAACTGGCTCGCCGTCCTTCCGCTTCAGTACGGCGGGGCTGACGGCGCGGCCGCGGAGTGGTACAAGCCGCCGGCCTCCGACATCAACTTCGTGCTGGCGCTGGCCCTGTTCGTGTTCGTCTGCTACCACGCGGCCGGCATCTGGCGCCGTGGCATCATCGGCCACCCGAAGCAGTTGCTCAAGGGTCACGTCACCGCGCTGATGCCGATCAACATCGTCGAGGAACTCGCCAAGCCGATCTCGCTGGCCCTCCGTCTTTTCGGCAACATCTTCGCCGGCGGCATCCTGGTCGCGCTGATCGCGATGTTCCCCTGGTACATCCAGTGGGCACCCAATGCGATCTGGAAGACCTTCGACCTCTTCGTCGGCCTGATCCAGGCATTCATCTTCTCGCTGCTGACGATCCTGTACTTCAGCCAGTCGATGGAGCTTGAGCACGATGACCATTGAGCCCACTGATCCGCACATCTGACCCCTACAACCGCATCACACGAACCTCTGGCGGCGCAGCCACCAGTTATCAAGGAGGATAAAAGGAATGGAACTCGACCCCAACGCCCTCATCACGGCCGGCGCGCTGATCGGTGGCGGTTTGATCATGGGCGGCGGCGCCATCGGCGCTGGTATCGGTGACGGTATCGCGGGTAACGCGCTGATCTCGGGTATCGCCCGGCAGCCCGAGGCCCAGGGCCGGCTGTTCACCCCGTTCTTCATCACCGTCGGTCTGGTGGAGGCCGCGTACTTCATCAACCTGGCCTTCATGGCGCTGTTCGTATTCGCCACCCCGGGCCTGCAGTAGTCCATCAGCATGGGTGAACTGAGCGCAACGATCCTGGCTGCCAGCCAGGCAGCGGAGGAAGGCGGAGGGGGCCAGAGCAACTTCCTGGTCCCCAACGGCACCTTCTTCGCCGTGCTGATCATCTTCTTGATCACGCTGGCAGTCATCTGGAAATGGGTTGTGCCACCGGTCGGCAAGGTGCTGGCAGAGCGTGAAGCGATGCTGGCCAAGACCGCCGCCGACAATCGGAAGTCAGCCGAGCAGGTGGCCGCGGCGCAGGCCGACTACGACGAGGCGATGGCCGGGGCCCGTACCCAGGCGTCGGCCATTCGTGACCAGGCCCGTGCCGCGGGCCGCGAGGTAGTCGATGCCAAGCGTGCCGAGGCAGGCACCGAGGTGGCCGAGAATGTGCGCCAGGCCGATGAGCAGCTCGCTGCCCAGAGCGCCGAGGTGCGGTCGGGCCTGGAGTCGTCGGTGGACGGACTTTCGCAGACCCTGGCCAGCCGAATTTTGGGCGTCGACGTGAAATCAGGTGGGACGCAGTAGATGTCGATATTTATCGGGCAGCTGATCGGCTTTGCCGTCATCGCATTCATCATCATCAAGTGGGTGGTGCCTCCGGTGCGGAGCCTGATGCAGAAGCAACAGGAAGCCGTGCGGGTCGCCCTCGCAGAGAGCGCTGAAGCGGCCAAGAAACTCGCTGATGCTGATGAGATGCACGCCAAGGCACTCGCCGACGCCAAGGCCGAATCGGCCAAGGTGACCGACGAGGCCACGCAGGACTCTGAGCGGATCACCGCTCAGCTGGCCGAGCAGGCGGGCACGGAGGCCGAGCGGATCAAGGCGCAGGGTGCTCAGCAGGTTCAGCTGATGCGCCAGCAGCTCATCCGCCAGCTGCGGACCGGTCTCGGATCGGAATCGGTGGCCAAGGCCGACGCTCTGGTGCGCGCCCACGTTGCCGACCCGGCCGCGCAGGCGGCCACCGTGGACCGGTTCCTCGCCGAGCTGGACCAGATGGCTCCGTCGGCCTTCGTGATCGACACCGCCGCGACGGCCAAGCTGCGCGCGGCCAGCCGCGAGTCGCTGGCCGTCCTGGTCGACAAATTCGATTCGGTCGCAAGCGGTCTCGATGCCGACGCGCTGACCGCGCTCGCCAACGAGCTGTCGTCGGTGGCCAAGCTGCTGCTGTCGGAGTCCGTGCTCGGCAAGCATCTCGCCGAGCCGACCGACGATGCCGCCCCCAAGGTGCGGCTGCTTGAGACGTTGCTGTCCGGCAAGGTCGGCGACACCGCCCTGGATCTGCTGCGGACCGCGGTCTCGCAGCGCTGGTCGACCGAGTCGAACCTGGTCGACGCCATTGAACACATCGCACGTCTGGCGCTGCTGAAGCGCGCCGAGACCGCGGGTGAGGTCGACGAGGTGGAGGACCAGCTGTTCCGGTTCGGCCGCCTGCTCGACGCAGAGCCCAAGCTCTCGGCTCTGCTCAGTGACTACACCACCCCGGCCGACGGCCGAGTTGCCTTGCTGGACAAGGTTCTCGTCGGAAACACGGGTGTGAACGGAACCGCAGCGGCGCTGCTGACCCAGACCGTGGGGCTGCTGCGCGGTGAGCGGGCCGACGAGGCGGTCATCGACCTCGCCGAGCTCGCAGTGGCCCGTCGCGGTGAGGTGGTCGCCCACGTGACCGCCGCTGCTGAGCTCACCGATACCCAGCGGACCCGGCTGTCGGAGGTGCTCACGCGCATCTACGGACACCCGGTGTCGGTGCAGCTGCACGTCGACCCGGAACTGCTCGGTGGTCTGTCGATCACCGTCGGTGACGAAGTGATCGACGGCTCCATCGCATCCCGCCTGGCTGCGGCACAGAGCCAGCTGCCGGACTGATAACCCCCACGAACCACCCAAGAACAAGGTAGGAAGACGAAAAACCATGGCAGAGTTGACAATCTCGGCTGCTGATATCGAAGGTGCCATCGAGGACTACGTATCCTCGTTTTCCGCCGACACCGAGCGTGAAGAGATCGGCACCGTCGTCGACGCCGGTGACGGCATCGCTCACGTCGAGGGCCTGCCCTCGGTCATGACCCAGGAACTGCTCGAGTTCCCGGGCGGTGTACTGGGTGTGGCGCTCAACCTCGACGAGCACAGCGTCGGCGCCGTCATCCTGGGTGAGTTCGAGAAGATCGAAGAGGGCCAGCAGGTCAAGCGCACCGGCGAGGTGCTCTCGGTGCCGGTCGGCGACGCGTTCCTCGGTCGCGTCGTCAACCCGCTCGGCCAGCCGATCGACGGCCAGGGTGACATCGCCGCCGACGAGCGGCGCGCACTCGAGCTGCAGGCCCCTTCGGTGGTTCAGCGTCAGGGCGTCGGCGAGCCGCTGCAGACCGGTATCAAGGCCATCGACGCCATGACCCCGATCGGCCGCGGCCAGCGCCAGCTGATCATCGGTGACCGCAAGACCGGCAAGACCGCGGTCTGCGTCGACACCATCCTCAACCAGCGCGAAGCCTGGCTGACCGGCGACCCCAAGCAGCAGGTGCGCTGCGTGTACGTCGCCGTCGGCCAGAAGGGCACCACCATCGCCAGCGTGAAGCGCGCGCTGGAAGAGGGCGGCGCGATGGAGTACACCACCATCGTCGCGGCTCCCGCCTCTGACCCGGCCGGCTTCAAGTGGCTGGCGCCGTACACCGGTTCTGCCATCGGCCAGCACTGGATGTACGACGGCAAGCACGTGCTGATCGTCTTCGACGACCTCACCAAGCAGGCCGAGGCCTACCGCGCCATCTCGCTGCTGCTGCGTCGCCCGCCGGGCCGTGAGGCATACCCGGGTGACGTCTTCTACCTGCACTCGCGTCTGCTGGAGCGTTGCGCGAAGCTCTCCGACGAGCTGGGTGGTGGTTCGATGACGGGCCTGCCGATCATCGAGACCAAGGCCAACGACATCTCGGCCTACATCCCGACCAACGTCATCTCCATCACCGACGGCCAGTGCTTCCTGGAGTCCGACCTGTTCAACCAGGGTGTGCGCCCGGCCGTCAACGTCGGTGTGTCGGTGTCCCGCGTCGGTGGCGCCGCGCAGATCAAGGCCATGAAAGAGGTCGCCGGCTCGCTGCGTCTGGATCTGTCGCAGTACCGCGAGCTGGAGGCCTTCGCGGCCTTCGCCTCGGACCTGGACGCGGCCTCCAAGGCCCAGCTGGACCGCGGTGTCCGCCTGGTCGAGCTGCTCAAGCAGGCGCAGTACAGCCCGCTGGCCGTCGAGGACCAGGTCATCGAGATCTTCCTCGGTACCCAGGGCCACCTGGATTCGGTTCCCGCCGAGGACGTCTCGCGCTTCTCGTCCGAGCTGCTGGAGCACGTGAAGGCCAGCCACTCCGACATCCTCACCGGGATCAAGGAGACCAAGAAGCTGTCCGAGGAGAGCGAGGAGAAGCTGGTCTCGGTCATCAACGAGTTCAAGAAGGGCTTCGCCGCCACCGACGGCAGCTCCGTGGTCGTGAAGGACGCAGAGGCCGAAGCCCTGAATCCCGAGGACCTGGAGAAGGAATCGGTCAAGGTCCGCAAGCCGGCTCCGAAGAAGGCCTAGGTAACCAATGGCAGCCACACTTCGCGAGCTACGCGGGCGTATCCGCTCGGCTTCGTCGATCAAGAAGATCACGAAGGCCCAGGAGCTGATCGCCACGTCGCGGATCGCCAAGGCGCAGGCCCGGGTCGATGCGGCCCGGCCCTACTCCACCGAGATCACCAACATGCTCACCGAGCTGGCCGGTGCCAGCGCGCTGGATCATCCGCTGCTCGTTCAGCGGGAGAACCCCAAGCGCGCCGGTGTGCTGGTGGTGTCCTCGGACCGCGGTCTCTGCGGCGGTTACAACGCCAACGTGCTGCGCCGGGCCGAAGAACTGTTCTCGCTGCTGCGAGAAGAGGGCAAGAACCCGGTGCTCTACGTCGTCGGCCGGAAAGCGTTGGGCTACTACAGCTTCCGCCAGCGGACGGTGACCCAGTCGTGGACCGGCTTCTCTGAGCGGCCCACCTACGAGGACGCCAAGGAGATCGCCGACACCTTGGTGGAGGCGTTCATGTCCGGCGCTGACGACGACGGCGACGATGCGGGCGCCGACGGTATCTTGGGTGTCGACGAACTGCACATCGTCTCGACGGAATTCCGTTCGATGCTCTCGCAGACCGCGGTGGCCCATCGGATCGCGCCCTTGGTCGTCGAGTACGTCGGTGAGCCGGAGACCGGTCCGCACACGCTGTACTCGTTCGAGCCGAATGCCGAGGACCTGTTCGACGCGCTACTGCCGCGTTACATCGCCACCCGGGTGTACGCGGCGCTGCTGGAGGCTGCGGCCTCGGAGTCGGCCTCGCGCCGGCGCGCCATGAAGTCGGCCACCGACAACGCCGACGATCTGATCAAGGCACTCACGCTCGCGGCCAACCGTGAACGTCAGGCACAGATCACCCAGGAAATCAGCGAGATCGTGGGCGGCGCGAACGCGCTGGCCGACGCGCGCTAGCCGGACCAAAGACGAAAGCCTCGTAGGAAAGCGAAGAGAGAATGACTGCTACTGCAGAAAAGACCGCGGGCCGCGTAGTCCGCATCACCGGCCCGGTGGTGGATATTGAATTCCCGCGCGGTGCCGTGCCCGAGCTGTTCAACGCGCTGCACGCCGACATCACCTATGGCGCACTCGCGAAGACCCTGACGCTTGAGGTTGCCCAGCACCTCGGCGACAACCTGGTGCGTTGCATCTCCATGCAGCCCACCGACGGCCTGGTGCGTGGCACCGATGTCCGCGACACCGGCGCCTCGATCTCGGTGCCCGTCGGCGACGGCGTCAAGGGCCACGTGTTCAACGCCCTCGGTGACTGCCTCGACGATCCCGGCTACGGCAAGGACTTCGATCACTGGTCGATCCACCGCAAGCCGCCGGCCTTCGCCGACCTGGAGCCCCGCACCGAGATGCTGGAGACCGGTCTGAAGGTCGTCGACCTGCTCACGCCGTACGTGCGTGGTGGCAAGATCGCCCTGTTCGGTGGTGCCGGTGTCGGTAAGACGGTTCTGATCCAGGAGATGATCAACCGTATCGCCCGCAACTTCGGTGGCACCTCGGTGTTCGCCGGCGTGGGTGAGCGCACCCGTGAGGGCAACGACCTGTGGGTCGAGCTCGCCGATGCCAACGTGCTCAAGGACACCGCGTTGGTGTTCGGCCAGATGGACGAGCCGCCAGGCACCCGTATGCGCGTCGCCCTGTCGGCCCTGACCATGGCCGAGTACTTCCGCGACGAGCAGAACCAGGACGTGCTGCTCTTCATCGACAACATCTTCCGGTTCACCCAGGCCGGTTCCGAGGTCTCGACCCTGCTGGGTCGTATGCCTTCGGCCGTGGGTTACCAGCCGACGCTGGCCGACGAGATGGGTGAGCTGCAGGAGCGCATCACCTCGACCCGTGGTCGCTCGATCACCTCGATGCAGGCCGTGTACGTGCCCGCCGACGACTACACCGACCCGGCGCCGGCGACCACCTTCGCCCACCTGGATGCCACCACGGAGCTCTCGCGTGCGGTGTTCTCGAAGGGCATCTTCCCCGCGGTGGACCCGCTGGCTTCGTCCTCGACGATCCTGCACCCCAGCGTCGTCGGCGACGAGCACTACCGCGTCGCCCAGGAAGTCATCCGGATCCTGCAGCGCTACAAGGATCTCCAGGACATCATCGCCATCCTCGGTATCGACGAGCTGTCGGAAGAGGACAAGGTTCTGGTGTACCGCGCCCGTAAGATCGAGCGCTTCCTGAGCCAGAACATGATGGCCGCCGAGCAGTTCACCGGTCAGCCGGGTTCGACCGTGCCGCTCAAGGAGACCATCGAGGCCTTCGACAAGCTGGCCAAGGGCGAGTTCGATCACCTGCCCGAGCAGGCGTTCTTCCTGATCGGTGGTCTGGACGACCTGGCGAAGAAGGCCGAAAGCCTCGGCGCCAAGCTGTGATCGCCCTAGTCCGAAGGCTGCGCACGCGACGAGCACAAAGAAAGGTGGTGTGGAATGGCTGATTTGAACGTCGAGATCGTTGCCGTCGAGCGTGAGCTCTGGTCCGGCAGCGCAACGTTCGTCTTCACCCGGACCACCGCTGGTGAGATCGGCATCCTGCCTCGCCACATTCCGTTGGTGGCGCAGCTGGTCGACGACGCCATGGTGCGGGTCGAGCGTGAAGGCGAAGACGATCTGCGTATCGCCGTCGACGGCGGTTTCCTGTCGGTGACCGAGGAGACGGTCCGGATCCTGGTGGAGAACGCTCAGTTCGAATCCGAGATCGACGCCGACTCCGCCAAGCGGGACGCGGAGTCCGACGACGAGCAGACGGCGGCATGGGGTCGGGCGCGCCTGCGTGCTCTCGGCCAGATCGACTGACGACAGAGACGACAGATGAGCGCGCCCATGATTGTCATGGTCGCGCTCGTCTGCGTTCTGGCGGTATTGGCCGGCGCGCTGAGCTATCGCCTGTGGAAGTTGCGTCAGGTCGGTGGAACAGCAGCCATCCTGCGCGATTTTCCGGCCGAGGGCGGTAGCGGCTGGCGCCACGGTGTGATGCGGTACCGCGGTGGCGAGGCCGGTTTCTACCGGCTGTCCAGCATCCGCTGGTGGCCCGACCGAAGATTGAGCCGACGGGGGCTGGAAGTGGTGTCGCGCCGAGCCCCGCGTGGCGACGAATTCGACATCATGACCGATGCAACGGTCATCCTCGAACTGCGCGACAACAGCCCCGAACGCCGGCAGGGCTACGAGATCGCCCTGGACCGGGGCGCCCTGACGGCATTCACCTCCTGGCTCGAATCCCGGCCATCGCCGCGGGCCCGTCGCCGTAATTACTGAAGCTACTTCTCGGCTCCGCCGCCAGGCTTCCAGAGCACGTCGCCATCCGGGTTCGCGACCCGCGACAGGATGAACAGCAGGTCGGACAGCCGGTTCAGGTATTTCGCGGGCAGGACGCTGACCGAATCATCGTGCTCCTCCACCGCGATCCAGGCCGCGCGCTCGGCGCGGCGGACCACGGTGCGCGCGACGTGCAACAGCGCCGACAGGGGAGTGCCACCGGGCAGGATGAACGAGTTCAGTGCGGGTAGCGCCTCGTTGAACTCGTCGCACCACTTCTCCAGGCGATCGATGTAGGCCTGCGAGATTCGAAGCGGCGGGTGTTCGGGGTTCTCCACGACCGGAGTGGACAGGTCCGCCCCGGCGTCGAACAGGTCGTTCTGAATCTGCCGCAACACCGCCAGGATTTGCTGATCGGGTGCGCCGAGGGCGACCGCGACGCCGATGGCGGCGTTGGCTTCGTCACAGTCGGCGTAGGCGGCCAACCTCGAATCATTCTTGGAAACTCGACTGAAGTCACTGAGCCCGGTCGTGCCGTCGTCGCCGGTGCGGGTGTAGATACGGGTGAGATGAACCGCCATAGCTGAACCGTACCGGGCTTGAGAACAAGCTCGCCGGGCCCGCCGGATCTGTCCGAGCAGGCGGAAACTCGACGGCAGGCTGTTTACACTAACCGGCGTGAGCGAGCGTTTCTTGGTGACCGGTGGTAGTCGGTTATCAGGCGAAGTTGCTGTCGGTGGCGCGAAGAACAGTGTGCTGAAACTGATGGCCGCCTCGTTGCTGGCCGAAGGCACCAGCACGATCACCAATTGCCCCGACATCCTCGACGTCCCCCTGATGGCCGAGGTGCTGCGGGGGTTGGGCGCCACTGTGGAGCTGGACGGCGACACCGTCCGCATCACGTCGCCCGACGAGCCGAAGTACGACGCCGACTTCGCCGCGGTCCGCCAGTTCCGCGCCTCGGTGTGTGTGCTGGGACCATTGGTGGGCCGCTGCAAGAAGGCCAAGGTTGCCCTTCCGGGGGGTGACGCGATCGGATCGCGGCCGCTGGACATGCACCAGGCCGGCCTGCGCCAACTGGGGGCGACCTGCAACATCGAGCACGGTTGTGTGGTGGCCGAAGCCGATCATCTGCGGGGTGCCGAGATCCAGCTGGAGTTCCCGTCCGTGGGGGCGACGGAGAACATCCTGATGGCGGCGGTGCTGGCCGAAGGTGTCACAACGATCCACAACGCGGCACGCGAGCCCGACATCGTCGACATCTGCGCGATGCTCAACCAGATGGGTGCCAAGGTCAGCGGCGCGGGGACGTCGACGCTGACGATCACCGGTGTCGACCGGCTCTATCCCACGCAACACCGGGTGATCGGTGACCGGATCGTGGCGGCGACGTGGGGGATAGCCGCGGCGATGACGCGCGGTGACATCTCCGTGACGGGCGTCGACCCACAACACCTGCAGCTGGTGCTGCACAAGTTGCATGACGCGGGCGCCACCGTGACCCAGAACGACGACGGTTTCCGGGTGGTCCAGTACGAGCGGCCCAAGGCAGTCAACGTGGCGACGCTCCCGTTCCCGGGTTTCCCGACCGACCTGCAGCCGATGGCCATCGGGCTGGCGGCGGTGGCCGACGGTACGTCGATGATCACCGAGAACGTTTTCGAAGCTCGCTTCCGGTTCGTCGAGGAGATGATCCGGCTGGGTGCCGATGCCCGCACCGACGGTCATCACGCGGTGGTGCGCGGAATCCCGCAGCTTTCGAGTGCTCCGGTGTGGTCGTCGGACATCCGGGCCGGCGCCGGCCTGGTGCTCGCCGGTTTGGTCGCCGATGGAGAGACCGAGGTTCACGACGTGTTCCACATCGATCGCGGCTACCCGTTGTTCGTCGAAAACTTGTTGAGCCTCGGAGCTGAGATCGAAAGAGTAGGCTCTTAGGCAGCACGTTTGAGCCTGTCCGCAAGCTCGAAATCGCGCTGACCAGCCGATTTGACCTTGGACGTTGGCCCGCGCTAATCTTTTGAAGTCGCCGCGGAGCGGGGAGAACGAGCCCGGGCCACAGCGACTTGACAAGCCAGCAGAGATCGTACTAAGCTGGCGAGGTTGCCTCAGACCGGATGAAATAAGCCAAAACGAGGCAACTTGACTCACCGGCAAGATGCAAATTAAGCTGGTGGGGTTGCCCCAAAATAGGGCAGCAAAGCAGAAAAGCCTGTTGTTTGAGAACTCAATAGTGTGTTTGGTGGTTTTTGTTTGTTGTTTTTGCCACTCATCTTGGGGGACTCCCCGTCTTCCGATCTTGGTGGGTGGTTTTGTTTTTTGATGCCAGTTTTTTTGGTGTCTTTTGTTTAGGTCAGATTGTTCTGAACTTGAAATTCTGCCCTGTCTTTGATGGGGAGTTTTTGTTTGGAGAGTTTGATCCTGGCTCAGGACGAACGCTGGCGGCGTGCTTAACACATGCAAGTCGAACGGAAAGGCCCTTCGGGGTACTCGAGTGGCGAACGGGTGAGTAACACGTGGGTGATCTGCCCTGCACTTTGGGATAAGCCTGGGAAACTGGGTCTAATACCGAATAGGACCGCGCTCTTCATGGGGTGTGGTGGAAAGCTTTTGCGGTGTGGGATGGGCCCGCGGCCTATCAGCTTGTTGGTGGGGTAATGGCCTACCAAGGCGACGACGGGTAGCCGGCCTGAGAGGGTGACCGGCCACACTGGGACTGAGATACGGCCCAGACTCCTACGGGAGGCAGCAGTGGGGAATATTGCACAATGGGCGCAAGCCTGATGCAGCGACGCCGCGTGAGGGATGACGGCCTTCGGGTTGTAAACCTCTTTCAATAGGGACGAAGCGCAAGTGACGGTACCTATAGAAGAAGGACCGGCCAACTACGTGCCAGCAGCCGCGGTAATACGTAGGGTCCGAGCGTTGTCCGGAATTACTGGGCGTAAAGAGCTCGTAGGTGGTTTGTCGCGTTGTTCGTGAAAACTCACAGCTTAACTGTGGGCGTGCGGGCGATACGGGCAGACTAGAGTACTGCAGGGGAGACTGGAATTCCTGGTGTAGCGGTGGAATGCGCAGATATCAGGAGGAACACCGGTGGCGAAGGCGGGTCTCTGGGCAGTAACTGACGCTGAGGAGCGAAAGCGTGGGGAGCGAACAGGATTAGATACCCTGGTAGTCCACGCCGTAAACGGTGGGTACTAGGTGTGGGTTTCCTTCCTTGGGATCCGTGCCGTAGCTAACGCATTAAGTACCCCGCCTGGGGAGTACGGCCGCAAGGCTAAAACTCAAAGGAATTGACGGGGGCCCGCACAAGCGGCGGAGCATGTGGATTAATTCGATGCAACGCGAAGAACCTTACCTGGGTTTGACATGCACAGGACGCCAGTAGAGATATTGGTTCCCTTGTGGCCTGTGTGCAGGTGGTGCATGGCTGTCGTCAGCTCGTGTCGTGAGATGTTGGGTTAAGTCCCGCAACGAGCGCAACCCTTGTCTCATGTTGCCAGCACGTAATGGTGGGGACTCGTGAGAGACTGCCGGGGTCAACTCGGAGGAAGGTGGGGATGACGTCAAGTCATCATGCCCCTTATGTCCAGGGCTTCACACATGCTACAATGGCCGGTACAAAGGGCTGCGATGCCGTGAGGTGGAGCGAATCCTTTCAAAGCCGGTCTCAGTTCGGATCGGGGTCTGCAACTCGACCCCGTGAAGTCGGAGTCGCTAGTAATCGCAGATCAGCAACGCTGCGGTGAATACGTTCCCGGGCCTTGTACACACCGCCCGTCACGTCATGAAAGTCGGTAACACCCGAAGCCGGTGGCCTAACCCTTGTGGAGGGAGCCGTCGAAGGTGGGATCGGCGATTGGGACGAAGTCGTAACAAGGTAGCCGTACCGGAAGGTGCGGCTGGATCACCTCCTTTCTAAGGAGCACCACGAGACCTGGGCCGGCCCCGTAAATCGCGGGATCAGCTGAGCTTTCAGGCGATTCGTTGGATGGCCTCACACCTGTAGTGGGTGGGGGTCTGGTGCAACAACAAACTTGTGGAACTGCCAGACACACTATTGGGCTTTGAGACAACAGGCCCGTGCCCCTGTTGGGGGTGGCATCCGGTTGCGGGTGTCGGCGTGTTGTTGCCTCACTTTGGTGGTGGGGTGTGGTGTTTGATTTGTGGATAGTGGTTGCGAGCATCTAGCACGCATATGTTGGGTCTCACTCCTTGTGGGTGGGGCCTGGTTTGTGTGTTGATGTGCAATTTCTTTTGAAACTCATTTTTGGTTTTTGTGTTGTAAGTGTTTAAGGGCGCATGGTGGATGCCTTGGCACTGGGAGCCGATGAAGGACGTTGGAGGCTGCGATATGCCTCGGGGAGCTGCCAACCGAGCGTTGATCCGAGGATGTCCGAATGGGGAAACCCGGCACGAGTGATGTCGTGTCACCCTGCACTGAATACATAGGTGTAGGGAGGGAACGCGGGGAAGTGAAACATCTCAGTACCCGTAGGAAGAGAAAACAAAATGTGATTCCGTGAGTAGTGGCGAGCGAAAGCGGAGGATGGCTAAACCGTATGCATGTGATACCGGGTAGGGGTTGTGTGTGCGGGGTTGTGGGACCTGTTTTTCCAGCTCTACCTGGCTGGAGGGTAGTGAGAAAATGTCGTGGTTAGCGGAAGTGGTTTGGGATGACCTGCCGTAGACGGTGAGAGCCCGGTACGTGAAAACCTGACATCTACCTTGAACGGTGTTCCCGAGTAGCAGCGGGCCCGTGAAATCTGCTGTGAATCTGCCGGGACCACCCGGTAAGCCTGAATACTTCCCAGTGACCGATAGCGGATTAGTACCGTGAGGGAATGGTGAAAAGTACCCCGGGAGGGGAGTGAAATAGTACCTGAAACCGTGCGCTTACAATCCGTCAGAGCCCTCGACTTGTCGTGGGGTGATGGCGTGCCTTTTGAAGAATGAGCCTGCGAGTCAGGGACATGTCGCGAGGTTAACCCGTGTGGGGTAGCCGCAGCGAAAGCGAGTCTGAATAGGGCGTATCCACACAACAGTGTGTGGTGTAGTGGTGTGTTCTGGACCCGAAGCGGAGTGATCTACCCATGGCCAGGGTGAAGCGCGGGTAAGACCGCGTGGAGGCCCGAACCCACTTAGGTTGAAGACTGAGGGGATGAGCTGTGGGTAGGGGTGAAAGGCCAATCAAACTCCGTGATAGCTGGTTCTCCCCGAAATGCATTTAGGTGCAGCGTCACATGTTTCTTGTTGGAGGTAGAGCTACTGGATGGCCGATGGGCCCCACAGGGTTACTGACGTCAGCCAAACTCCGAATGCCGACAAGTCCAAGAGTGTGGCAGTGAGACGGCGGGGGATAAGCTCCGTGCGTCGAGAGGGAAACAGCCCAGATCGCCGGCTAAGGCCCCTAAGCGTGTGCTAAGTGGAAAAGGATGTGCAGTCGCGAAGACAACCAGGAGGTTGGCTTAGAAGCAGCCACCCTTGAAAGAGTGCGTAATAGCTCACTGGTCAAGTGATTGTGCGCCGATAATGTAGCGGGGCTCAAGCACACCGCCGAAGCCGCGGCAACGTATTTATACGTTGGGTAGGGGAGCGTCCTGCATCCGGTGAAGCAGCAGAGTGATCTAGCTGTGGAGGGTGTGGGAGTGAGAATGCAGGCATGAGTAGCGAATAGGCAAGTGAGAACCTTGCCCGCCGAAAGACCAAGGGTTCCTGGGCCAGGCCAGTCCTCCCAGGGTGAGTCGGGACCTAAGGCGAGGCCGACAGGCGTAGTCGATGGACAACGGGTTGATATTCCCGTACCCGTGTATGTGCGTCCCTGATGAATCCATTGTGCTAACCATCCAAAACCGTCGTGACCGATCCCTTCGGGGTGAGGCGTTGACGGGGCTGCGTGGGACCCCGGTGGGTAGTAGTCAAGCGATGGGGTGACGCAGGAAGGTAGCCGTACCAGTCAGTGGTTGTACTGGGGTAAGCCTGTAGGGAGAAACGTAGGCAAATCCGCGTTTCACATATCCTGAGAGGTGATGCATAGCCGTTTGAGGCGAATTCGGTGATCCTATGCTGCCAAGAAAAGCCTCTAGCGAGGACATACACGGCCCGTACCCCAAACCAACACAGGTGGTCAGGTAGAGAATACTAAGGCGTACGAGTGAACTATGGTTAAGGAACTCGGCAAAATGCCCCCGTAACTTCGGGAGAAGGGGGACCCCCATATCGTCAAGGCTCTTGCGGCCGGCAGCGGGAGGGGGTGGCACAAACCAGTGAGAAGCGACTGTTTACTAAAAACACAGGTCCGTGCGAAGTCGCAAGACGATGTATACGGACTGACGCCTGCCCGGTGCTGGAAGGTTAAGAGGACCTGTTAACCCTTCGGGGTGAAGCAGAGAATTTAAGCCCCAGTAAACGGCGGTGGTAACTATAACCATCCTAAGGTAGCGAAATTCCTTGTCGGGTAAGTTCCGACCTGCACGAATGGCGTAACGACTTCTCAACTGTCTCAACCATAGACTCGGCGAAATTGCACTACGAGTAAAGATGCTCGTTACGCGCGGCAGGACGAAAAGACCCCGGGACCTTCACTACAACTTGGTATTGGTGCTCGATACGGTTTGTGTAGGATAGGTGGGAGACTGTGAAGCTCACACGCCAGTGTGGGTGGAGTCATTGTTGAAATACCACTCTGATCGTATTGGGCCTCTAACCTCGGACCGTATATCCGGTTCAGGGACAGTGCCTGGTGGGTAGTTTAACTGGGGCGGTTGCCTCCCAAAATGTAACGGAGGCGCCCAAAGGTTCCCTCAACCTGGACGGCAATCAGGTGTTGAGTGTAAGTGCACAAGGGAGCTTGACTGCGAGACGTACATGTCGAGCAGGGACGAAAGTCGGGACTAGTGATCCGGCACCTCTGAGTGGAAGGGGTGTCGCTCAACGGATAAAAGGTACCCCGGGGATAACAGGCTGATCTTCCCCAAGAGTCCATATCGACGGGATGGTTTGGCACCTCGATGTCGGCTCGTCGCATCCTGGGGCTGGAGCAGGTCCCAAGGGTTGGGCTGTTCGCCCATTAAAGCGGCACGCGAGCTGGGTTTAGAACGTCGTGAGACAGTTCGGTCTCTATCCGCCGCGCGCGTCAGAAGCTTGAGGAAATCTGTCCCTAGTACGAGAGGACCGGGACGGACGAACCTCTGGTATACCAGTTGTTCCACCAGGAGCACCGCTGGATAGCCACGTTCGGACAGGATAACCGCTGAAAGCATCTAAGCGGGAAACCCCCTCCAAGACCAGGCTTCTCACCCTTTTAGAGGGATAAGGCCCCCCGCAGACCACGGGATTGATAGACCAGACCTGGAAGCCTAGCAATAGGTGCAGGGAACTGGCACTAACCGGCCGAAAACTTACAACAACCAACAAACACCAAAGTTTGATGAGTTTCAGTAAGACACACACCTGACCTCGCAACCACACCACAAACACCCACACCTCGTGTGACCGGAGTGCACACCGCACCCCACCACCAAAACACAAGGTTCACACCCAAAAACGGGTGAATAAAGTTACGGCGGTCCATAGCGGCAGGGAAACGCCCGGTCCCATCCCGAACCCGGAAGCTAAGCCTGCCAGCGCCGATGATACTACCCTCCCGGGTGGAAAAGTAGGACACCGCCGAACACAAATTAAG